>JAGPBF010000105.1 GCA_018063505.1 Rhodoferax sp. | reverse complement strand
CGAACTGGTAACCCAGTGTCGTGATCAGCACGGCCCAGATCGCGGCGCCGATGAGATTGAGCCAGGCGAATCGCAGCGGCGCAACCCGCAAGGCGCCGATCACGATAGGCCCGGCAACGCGCAGTCCGTACAGGAACCGGATGCTCAGGATCAGCGTCACGTGATGCCTGTCGAGCAGGGTCTGCACGCGCGCAATCTGCTGGCCCAGGCGCGGGAAGCGCCGCAGCAGTGCATCGCCATGGCGACGGCCCAGCCAGAAGAACATCTGGTCGCCCAGGGTGCTGGCCACAAATGCGACGGCCGCTACCTGTTCAAACTGCAGCATGCCCCGGTGTGCTGCAAAACCGGCCAGCAGCAAAACGGTTTCGCCCTCAAGAAAACAACCGATGAAGACCGCCCAGTAGCCGTAGTCGGCAATCAGTGTGGTGAGGTTCACGGGGATGGTCGCGTGCGCGATGCGTCGGTTTTGGTGTCAGCGTGCCGGCGCAGCGGGAAAGACCACCTGTGCCAGCAGGCCGCCGAGTTTTTCGGAGCGGTCCAGCGTCAATTCGGCGCGATGGCGCATGGCGATCGCCCGGGCGATGGACAGGCCCAGCCCGCTGCCGCCGGCCTGCTGTGCCTGGCCCCGCACGAAGCGCTCGAACATGTGTTCACGCTGTTCAGCTGGGATGCCGGGGCCGGAATCGGCGACCGACAGCACGGCCTGGCCGGCGCGCATGTCGATCTGCACGGTGACGCGGCCCTCGCGCGGAGTGTATTTGATGGCGTTTTCCAGCAGGTTGCGCAACAGGATTGCCAGGCTGTCGGCTTCACCCTCGACCCTGGCAGTTGCGCCGGCAAGCTGTTCGACCGTGATGTCCGCGGCCTGTGCCTGCGGCTGCAATTCGCGCACCACCTGCGCCGCCAATGCCGCCAGGTCGATGTCTTGCTTGGCATGTTGCGCCGGGTGGGCCGATTCCTGGCGTGCCAGCACCAGCAACTGCTGCATCAGTGCGATGGCCCGGTCCACCCCCTGGTTCAAACGCGTCACCGCCTGCTGCTGCGCCTGCGGGTCGGTGGTACGCGCCAGCGACTGGGCCTGCAGCTTGAGCGCCGTCAGTGGCGAGCGCAGTTCATGGGCGGCATTGGCGACAAACGCACGCTGGGCATCGAAGCTGCCGTGCAGGCGGTCGAACAGCAGGTTGATCTCCCGCACCAGCGGGCGGACCTCGTCGGGCAGGCCGTCTTCGGGCAGCGCGGTGAGATCGTCGGCTGCCCGCGCCGCAACCTGTTGGCGGGTGCGCTCCAGCGGCGCCAGCGAGCGGTTGATGATCCACCACAACACCAGCATCAGCAACGGGGCCACCAGTGCCATCGGCAGTACCGCACGGGCTGCCAGCGCGCGGGCACGTGAGAGCCGGTCATCCATGTTCTGCGCAATCTGTATTGTCTGCAGTGCCGTCTGCACCGAGTACACGCGGTAACGTGTGCCGTTCTGTGTCACGTCGGCAAAACCCAGCACAGCACGCGGCGGCAGCACCACGTGGCTGGACTGGAACACATGCGTGCCATCGGCCGACCAGATCTGGATCACATATCCTTCGCTGTCGCCAGCGGCGTTGTCCAGCCGCAATCCCGGCAGGGCGGGGCCGCCGCGCAGGCTGTTGGCCATCTGTTGCAGGTGGTAGTCGAACAGGGTATCGGCCTGGGCCAGCGCGCTGCGGTAGGCCGAGATACCCTGGAACAGCGCGCCGATCAGGATCGCGGCCATCACCGACACCAGCAGGCGCCGGCGCAGGGAGTGGGAGTCCTGCGCCCGGTTTGCGCTGTTCATGGCGCGGGAATCATGTAGCCCAGGCCGCGCACGGTCTCGATCACCGTGCTGCCCAGCTTCTTGCGCAGGCCATGGATGAACACCTCGACCGCATTGCTGCTGACTTCGTCCTTCCATCCGTACAGCTTGTCTTCGAGCTGGCTGCGCGAATAGACCACACCCGGGCGCGCCATCAGTACCTCCAGCACCGCCCATTCGCGCGCCGACAACTGGATCGACTCCGCGGCCCTGCCATCGATCGGCAATCGAAGCGCTTCGCGGGTGATCGGATTGAGCCTGAGCCCATGCAGTTCGCGCACCGAGTCTGCCTGTCCCTGGCTGCGCCGTATCAGCGCCCGAATACGCGCCAGCAGTTCATCAAGGTCGTAGGGTTTGAGCACATAGTCGTCGGCGCCGGTGTCCAGACCGGCAATCCGGTCGCCAACCGCGTCACGGGCGGTGACGATCAGCACCGGGGTGGCATTCTTGCGGGCGCGCAGCCGGCGCAACACCTCGACGCCATCGACCCGGGGCAGACCCAGGTCGAGCAGGACCAGATCGTATTGCTCTGACTGCAAGGCGGTATCGGCCATTTCGCCGTCGCGCACCCAGTCGACGGCGAAATGTTCGGCGCGCAGTGCATCGAGCACGGCCTCACCGATCATCGTGTCGTCTTCGACCAGCAACAAGCGCATCGTTTGGCCTCCATCGCGCGGGAACACACCGCGAACGCTCCGATTGTGCGTCGCTGCGCTTAGCGATGGCTTAACGGCAGCCGGGCCGGCATGTTGCCACCCGCCAGGTCGCCGGTGCCGGGGTCATGCGCGCAGCGTTCAGGGTGCGTCGACGCCGATCAGGCCGGCCAGCGCGGCGGTGTCCATTGATCCGCCGCGGGTGGCCAGCTGGCCGGTGCGGGCATTCTTGACGACCGTGAAGGGCACGCCTTCGAGGCCGAGGTTGGTGAACAGCTTGGTATTGGCGGCGACCGCCTGCTTGGCCTCGTCGGTGACGTTCGCGCCGCTGCCGATGCCGCCCTTGCCGGCGATCAGCGAGGTTTCGTGTTCGGTCATGGCCTGGGCCGGATCTGCGGAGGACAAAAGCGTTGCACCCTGCGCCGAACTGGTGGCGTTGATCAGGCCCACCGGCATCCAGACGAACCGGACTTTCTTCTGCAACGGAATGGCGGCATTCCACAGATGGGCGCAATGCGGGCACTGGGGATCGAAGAACACATACACGGTGTTGGCACTCATCATCGATCCGACGGCGAACCCCTTGCCTTCGTTGGCGACGATCTCGACCGTCGGCGCGCGCTTGGCCGAATCGGCGGACGCGGCCGGTGTGGCCGGGGCACTGGAGGACGCGGTTTTCTCTTCGGTCTTGGAGCAGGCGCCCAGGACAAGCACGGCAGCCAGCAAGGCCGGCAACAGAAAGCGGGAGCGGTTCATGGTGGAATGACTTTCTACTGGAACGATGATTTTCGGGGCCAACGGCGGCGGGTCAGGCCAACCGCAGGCGATGGCGTGCGACCTGGGCGCGCACCTGGTCCGGCGCGGTACCGCCCAGGATGTTACGGGCCTGCAGCGAACCGCGCAGGCTCAGCACCTCATAAACATCCTGTTCGATGCGGGAATTGAAGCCCTGCAGCACCTGCAGCGGCAGCTCGGCCAGATCCACGCCCTGTTCGATCGCGGACTTGACCGCATGGGCCACGGTCTCGTGCGCGTCGCGAAACGGCAGGCCCTTGCGCGTCAGGTAGTCGGCCAGGTCGGTTGCGGTGGCGTAGCCACGGCGGGCCGCGCGTTCCATCGCCTCGGGGCGCACCCGGATGCCCTGCACCATCTCGGCGAAGATGCGCAGCGTGTCCTTGAGGGTGTCAACGCTGTCGAACAGCGGTTCCTTGTCTTCCTGATTGTCCTTGTTGTAGGCCAGCGGCTGGCCTTTCATCAGCGTGATCAGGCCCATCAGGTGCCCGACCACGCGGCCGGTCTTGCCGCGGGCGAGTTCTGGCACGTCCGGGTTCTTCTTCTGCGGCATGATCGAACTTCCGGTGCAAAACCGGTCGGCAATGTCGATGAAGCCGAAACTCTGGCTCATCCACAACACCAGTTCCTCGCTCAGGCGGCTGAAGTGCACCATGCACAAGGCCGCGGC
This sequence comes from Rhodoferax sp., assembly GCA_018063505.1. Lineage (GTDB taxonomy): Bacteria > Pseudomonadota > Gammaproteobacteria > Burkholderiales > Burkholderiaceae_C > CAISIP01. Next base: position 11,358 of record JAGPBF010000105.1, on the reverse strand, counting down.
GGCACTGAATTCGATGGCGAAATCCCGGTCGCTGACCGCATCCAGGCTGTTCTGGCAGACCTCGTCCATGCCCAGGCTGCGCGCCACACGTTCGCGATCGAGCGGGTAACTCGTTCCGGCCAGCGCAGCGGCACCCAGCGGCAGGCGATTGACCCGCCGGCGGACATCGTCCATGCGCTCGGCGTCGCGCGAGAACATCTCGACATAAGCCAGCATGTGGTGACCAAATGCGACCGGCTGGGCCACCTGCAGGTGCGTGAAACCGGGCAGGATCACGTCGGCGTTCTGCTCGGCCAGATCGACCAGTGCGCGTTGCAACTGGCGCAACAGGCCGCTGATGACATCGATCTCCTCGCGCAGCCAGAGCCGCACGTCGGTGGCGACCTGGTCATTGCGCGAGCGGCCGGTGTGCAGGCGCTTGCCCGCATCGCCAGCGAGCTGGGTCAGCCGGGCCTCGATGTTCAGGTGCACGTCCTCCAGGTCGAGCTTCCACTCGAAGGCATCCGCTTCGATTTCCGCCGCGATGGTCTGCATGCCCAGGGCGATGGCGTCATGGTCCTGCTGGCTGATGATGCCCTGATGGCACAACATCTCGGCATGGGCCATCGAGCCGGCGATGTCCACGCGCCACAGGCGCTTGTCGAAAAACACGCTCGAGGTGTAGCGCTTGACAAGGTCGCTCATGGGCTCTGAGAACAGCGCTGACCACGCAGCCGATTTGTTGTCGAGTTGGTTCTGGGACATGGATCGGGAAAGTTGGTCGGGCCTGAATCTGGCCCGAAGGGTGCAAGATCACCAATAATCAGGCGAACAACCTGGTAAATGATGAAAGACAGCGAGATTTTATCGACCTTTCACGAACTCGATGCGCAACGCGCAGCGGCGCAGCCGCAGCGGGCGCTGATCTTCGATGCGTGCCAGCTCGGGGTGCTGCTGCGTGCAGTGTTGTTTGTCGAGCTGGTGATGGCCATCGGCGCGTTGTTCGGCGTGTCCACGGCATTCGATTGGGTGTTGCGGCTGGCGATCCTCACCGGTGCCGCCTTGCCCGGAACCCTGGCCTGGCTGGTGGTGGCCTGTATCAGCAAGAAGCTGCTCGCGCGCTTGACGACCGCCGGGCAATATGCGGCGGGCATCGGGCTCGGTGCACTGGCAGGGCTGTACGGCTGCGCCATGCTGGTCATGGGGCGATTGCTTGCGCAAGGCCCCTGGCTGGCCTGCGCCGTGACGGGTGCGGCGCTGGCGGCGGCGCTGGTCGCGGCGCTGGTGATGCGTGCAAGAGCCCGTACGCCGGCCGATACGGCGGCGCGCCTGTCCGAGTTGCAGTCGCGGATCCGGCCCCATTTTCTGTTCAACACGCTCAATAGCGCGATCGCACTGGTGCGGGCCGAACCTGCCAAGGCGGAAACCCTGCTGGAAGACCTGAGCGACCTGTTCCGCCATGCGCTGATCGACCACGGTGAATCGGTGACGCTGGCAGAAGAAATCGAACTGGCACGCCGCTACCTGGCTATCGAGCAGATCCGCTTCGGCGAACGCCTGCGTCTGGAGTGGGAGCTGGATCCGGCGGCGGACCGGGCCATGCTGCCGCCCTTGCTGCTGCAGCCACTGGTCGAGAATGCCGTCCACCACGGCGTGGAACCCAGCGATGCCGGCGCCACAGTGCGCATATCGAGTCAGCGGCGCGGCTCTGTCGTGGTGATCAAGGTCACCAATACCGTGCCCGCCGGCACGGGTGTACCCGGCCACGGCCTGGCACTGGAGAATGTGCGCGCCCGGTTGCGGTTGCTGCATGATGTGCAGGGGCGGTTTCGCTGCGGCCTGGTCGATGGCATCTACCAGGTGCGCATGGAAGTGCCGGTATGAGTGTCGCGCAGGCCTGCACCTGCGCGCGGTCGCGCCGCAGCCCGCAGCGCGGCGGTAATTTGATACGTTGCCGCGGCCGACGCGCAAGCGCACGGAGCTGGCAGTGTTGCGGCATCGGGTGTGGCGATTCTGGCAGGAGGGCTCGATGGTTCTCAAGGCATTGATCGTCGATGACGAAGCGCTGGCGCGCGGGCGCCTGCGCACCTTGCTCAAGGACTGCACGACGCCGCGCGTCGACGTCGAAGGCGAAGCGGCGAACGCGACCCAGGCACTGGCGCTGCTGGCGCAGAAGTCGTTTGACGTCGTGCTGCTCGATATCCATATGCCGGGCACCGATGGCCTGGCGCTGGCACACCAACTCGTCGGCAAGGCCAGCGCGCCGGCGGTGGTTTTTGTGACGGCCCATGCCAATCACGCGCTGCGGGCCTTTGATCTGGAGGCAGTCGACTATGTCACCAAGCCGGTACGCCTGTCACGCCTGATGCTGGCCTTGCAAAAGGTCGAACGGAGGATTGCAGCCGGCCGCGCGCTGCAGCCGGAATTGGCCGTGCCTTCGCTGACCATCCAGGACCGGGGACGGACCGAACGGATACCGCTGGCGGAGGTGGTCTACCTCAAGGCAGAACTCAAGTACGTCACGGTGCGCACGCAAGACCGCAATCTGATCCTCGATGGCTCCCTCAACGAGCTGGAGGAACGCCATGGGGCATTCTTTCTGCGTATCCACCGCAATGCGCTGGTCGCCCGGCGCCGGGTGCGCGCACTGGAGAAGCATTTCGACGAGGAGGAGGGCGAGGGCTGGGCCGTGCGGCTGGTCGGGGTCGACGAGTCGCTGGCCGTCTCGCGCCGCCAGCTGGCCGTGGTGCGCGAGTTGCTCACGGGCACCGCTTGAGGCGGGGTTTGACCTGTACCGTCGGCATCCGGCAAGGCCTGGCGTACGCGCACCATGAACCATGAGACGGCCACGCTGATCCGGGCCTTGCCGTGTTTCAGCGGTATCGCGCGGATAGCCGCGCTCGACGGGGGCATGACCAATCGCAACTACCGCGTCGATGACGGCCGCGGCCGTTATGTCGTGCGGCTGGGACAGGATGTGCCGGAGCACGGCATCCTGCGCTGGCATGAACTGGCCGCGGCACGCGCTGCCTGGGCCATCGGCTTGTCACCGGAAGTCGTGTTCGCGGCGCCTGGTGTGCTGGTCAGCCGGTTTGTCGACGGGCGGACCTTGCAGCCGCAGGATTTGCGCGATGCGGCCCGCCTCGATGCGGTGGTTGACCTGTTGCATCGCTGCCATCGGCATATGCCGGCCAGGATGCGTGGCCCGGTGCTGATGTTCTGGGTATTCCAGGTGATCCGCGACTACCTGGCGCGCTTGCAGGCAGAACCGGGCGGCCTGTTGCAGGACCGGCTGGCGGCTATCGCCGCTATGACGCCGGTGCTCGAGGCGGCGGTCGGCCCGGTCCAGATCGTGTTCGGCCACAACGACATGCTGGCGGGCAATCTGATCGACGACGGCGATCGACTGTGGCTGATCGACTGGGACTATGCGGGATTCAACAGCCCGCTGTTTGACCTGGCCAACCTGTCATGCAACAACGGCTTGGACACGGCACTCGACCATGCCCTGCTGACGCGTTACTTTGGTTGTGCACCCGATGCGGCGCGCAACCGCGCATTCCTGGCCATGCGCTGCGCATCGGCGGTGCGCGAAACCTTGTGGGCGATGGTGTCGCAGCAGGTCTCGACCATCGATTTCGACTATGCCGCATATGCCCGCAACTGGGGCACGCGGCTCGACCAGACCTGGCAAACATTCCAGGCCAGCGAGCGGGACCGCTGAGCACGATGGCGCGCGCGGCAACGCGCCGCTCAGCCGGTGTTGCGCAGGCCGGCCGCGATGCCGTTGATAGCGATGTGGATGCCGCGTCGCTGCCGATCGTCGATCTGGCCGGCGCGATGGCGCCGGATCAGTTCGATCTGCAGGTGGTGCAGCGGGTCGATATACGGGAAACGATGGCGGATCGAACGCTGCAAGGCAGCGTTGTTGGCCAGCCGGTGCTTGTCGCCGGTGATCTGTGCCAGCGCGGTCGATGTCAGGTGCCATTCGGTTTCGATGGCGCCCATGATCTTCTTGCGCAACCGGGTGTTGGTCACCAGCTCCGCATAACGCGATGCCAGGGCCAGGTCGCTCTTGGCCATGACCATGTCCATGTTGGACAACAGGGCGCGAAAGAACGGCCATTGGCGTTCCATCTTCTGCAGCAATGCCATGCGCTCCTTGCGCGAATCCGGACCCGGGACTTGCAGGAATTCACTGATGGCCGAGCCGAATCCGTACCACCCCGGCAGCGTGAGGCGGCATTGGCCCCAGCTGAAGCCCCAGGGGATGGCGCGCAGGTCTTCGATCGCCTGCGATGGCTTGCGCGAGGCAGGGCGCGAGCCGATGTTGAGTTCGGCAATTTCGCGGATCGGCGTGGCGCCGAAAAAATACTCGGCAAATCCCGGTGTCTGGTACACCAGTTTGCGGTAGGCGGCCATGCTCGATGTCGACAAGACCGCTGCGGTGTCCAGGAAGGTGCGCGGAACCGGCTTGGCCGCCGGCATCAAGGTGGCTTCCAGGGTGGCCGCGACCAGGGTTTCCAGATTGCGCCGGCCAATGTCCGGATTCGCATACTTGCTGCCGATGACCTCGCCTTGCTCGGTCAGGCGGATCTGTCCGCGCACCGTGCCCGGCGGTTGGGCCAGGATGGCCTGGTAGCTGGGCCCGCCGCCGCGACCCACCGTGCCGCCGCGGCCGTGGAACATGCGCAGCCGGATCGGGGCTTGCCCCGGCGCGCCATCGGCCAGCTCGTCGAACAGCGCGACCAGCGCCACTTCGGCCAGGTACAGCTCCCAGTTGCTGGTGAAGATGCCGCCGTCCTTGTTGCTGTCGGAGTACCCCAGCATGATGTCCTGTTCGGCACCGCTGCGCCGTACCAGGCCCTCGATGGAGGGCAGCGCATAGAAGTCGCGCATGATGCCGGCCGCGTTGCGCAGGTCGTCGATGGTCTCGAACAGCGGCACGACGATCAGGTCGGCGCGCGGCTCGCGGTCCAGCGTGTCATGCATCAGGCCGGTTTCCTTTTGCAGCAGCAGGACTTCGAGCAGGTCGCTGACGGTCTCGGTGTGGCTGATGATGTAGTGGCGCAGCGACTGGCGGCCAAAACGCGCCAGCATGTCGCGGGCGCAGCTGAAGATGGCCAGTTCTTCCTGCACCAGGCTGGAATAGGCATGGTCGCGCACCCGCAGCGGCCGCGCGTCGCGCAGCAACTGCAGCAGGACCCGGCGCTTGGACTGCTCGTCCAGTTGGGCGTAGGCGGGCTCCACCCGGGCGACGGCCAGCAACTCGGCGACCACGTCCTCGTGTTTGTCCGAGCTCTGGCGCAGGTCGACCGTGGCCAGATGAAAGCCGAACACGTCGACCGCGCGGATCAGCGGTCGCAGCCGCTGTTCCACCAAGGCGCCACTGCGGCTTTCGATCAGCGATGTTTCGATCGTGCGCAGGTCGGCGGCAAACGCCTGCGCGTTGGGGTATGCATTCTGCGGTGCCACCGCATGGCGGGCCGCTTCGCCACCGCTGAGATCCTTGAGGGTGGCGGCCAGCCGCGCATAGATGCCGGTCAGGGCCAGCCGGTAGGGCTCATCCTGGCGGTGTTCATTGGTATCGGGTGAGCGCGCAGCCAGGGCCTTCATTTCCGCGGTACAGGTGGTCAGGATGGCCGAGACCGACAGTTCGCCGCCGAGCAGGTGGACCTCGGTCAGATAGTGCCGCAGCGCCACGTCGGCCTGGCGCTGGAGTGCAAAGGCCAGCGTCTGCGCGCTGACGTTCGGATTGCCGTCGCGGTCGCCGCCGATCCATTGGCCCATGCGCAGGAAGCTGTGAATATTGCGCTGGCCCAGTTCGCGTTCGAGGTCGGCATACAGGCGCGGAATCTGGCGCAGGAATGTGGCTTCGTAATAACTCAGCGCGTTCTCGATCTCGTCTGCCACCGTCAGCTTGGTGAAACGCAGCAGCCGGGTCTGCCACAGCTGCGTGACGCGGGCACGGATCAGCGCTTCATTGTGCGCAAGCTCGCGAGGCGTCAGCGCGTCCTTGTGGTTCTGCGCGGCCAGTGCCTGCAGCCGGATCGTGTCGCGCGCGGTGAGCAGCTGCGCAATGCCGCGCTCAGCATCGAGGATGCTCTTGCGCTGGACTTCGGTCGGGTGTGCCGTCAATACTGGCGATACGTAGCTGCCGGCCAGGGTTTGGACGATGGTTGACGGTGAAATCCCGGCCCAGCGCAGCCGCGACAGCGCCACGTCGATGCTGCCTTCCTGGGTGTTGCCGGCGCGTTCATGAAACGCGCGGCGCCGGATATGGTGGCGGTCTTCCGCCAGATTGACCAGGTGGCTGTAGTAGGTGAATGCGCGGATCACGCTGACCGTCTGGTCGCCCGTGAGGCCGACCAGCAGCTTCTTCAGCGCCTTGTCGGCATCATGGTCGGCGTGCCGGCGAAAGGCGACCGACAACTTGCGAATCTGTTCGATGAGATCGAATGCCGCTTCGCCGTCCTGATCGCGGATCACGTCGCCCAGGACCCGCCCCAGCATCCGGATGTCTTCCACCAGGGGGCGTTCGTTTTCGCGCGCGCGGCGGGTCGTGTCAGTTTTGGTTTTTGCGGTCATGGACAAGGGCGAGGGGTGAATCGGCTGCGGTGTCGGGCCATGCTAGCATCGCTGCGCCCCCTGAGATTACCAATCGGTTACGACTTTGAACCAGCCTGCGCACCCCCCTCTTGTCATCGCCACCCGCGAGAGCCGACTGGCCTTGTGGCAGGCCCGTCACGTGCAACACAAGCTCGAGGCGCTCGGTCACGCGGTGGTGTTGCTGGGCATGACGACCCGCGGCGACCAGATCCTGGACCGCACGCTGAGCAAGGTGGGCGGCAAGGGGCTGTTCGTCAAGGAACTGGAGACAGCGCTGGAAGAGGGGCGTGCCGATCTGGCGGTGCACTCGCTCAAGGATGTGCCGATGCAATTGCCGGACGGCTTTGCGCTGGCCTGCGTCATGGAGCGCGAGGACCCGCGCGATGCCTGGGTCTCCAGCCAATACGCCGATCTGCAGGCCTTGCCGCAGGGTGGCGTGGTGGGCACCTCCAGCCTGCGCCGCATGGTGTTGCTGCGTGACATGCTGGACCGGCTGGGGCGGCAAGACGTGCGCATCGAACCCTTGCGTGGCAATCTGGATACCCGCTTGCGCAAACTCGACGACGGCGGGTTTGACGCCATCATCCTGGCCGCGGCCGGACTCAAGCGGCTGGAGCTGGAGCCGCGTATCCGTCTGGCATTCACGCCGCAGCAGATGTTGCCGGCGGCCGGACAGGGTGCACTGGGGATCGAGGTGCGCTCGGGCCGTGAAGACCTGATGCGCATTCTGGCGCCTCTGTCGCACCAGCCCAGCTGGCTGGTGGTTGCAGCGGAGCGGGCGGTCAGTCGGGCGATGGGCGGAAGCTGCTCGATGCCGCTGGCGGCCCACGCGGTGTGGGAGTCCACCGAATTGCACCTGAATGCTGCCTGGGGAGAGGCAGAACCTGCGGTTGCAGGGGCACCGGCGGCCGCGCTGGTGCGTGCCAGTGCGCGCGAGGTTGTGTCCACGCTGGCGCAGGCCGAACGTCTGGGCGAGCGGGTCGCTCAGCAATTGCGTGACGGTGGTGCCCGCGCAGTGGAGACGATCGCCTGAGGGGCGTTGGCCGGAATCATGCGCGTGGTTGTCACCCGTCCAAAGGAGGACGCCGCGCGTTGGGTGAAGACGTTCGCACAACACGGCATCGATGCCATCAGTCTGCCCCTGATCGAGATCCGGCCGGCGGCCGACACCGGCGCCATGCTGGCGGCCTGGCGCGATCTGGACCGGTTTGCCGCCCTGATGTTCGTCAGCGCGGCGGCGGTTCAGCATTTTTTTGCCGATGCATCGGGCGCCGCCCGCAACTGGCCGGCCGGTACCGTGACGCGAGCCTGGGCCCCCGGGCCGGGCACCGCTGCCGTCCTGATGCGCCACGGCGTGCCGGCGCGGCAGATTGACGCGCCGGCGCCGGACAGCGGGCAATTCGATTCGGAAGCACTCTGGCGCAAGGTCGGACCCTCGGTCGGTCCCGGGCAACGGGTGCTGATCGTGCGCGGCTCGGATCGCGATCCGGCGGATGCCTCCGAAGGTGCCAATCGTGGACAGGGACGCGACTGGTTGGCGCAACGCCTGACCGATGCGGGTGTCCGGGTCGATTTTCTCGTGGCGTATCGACGTGCTGCGCCGGCACAGCTGCAACTGCGTCAGGCAATCGCCGAACTCGAAGCTTCTCGCGCCTGTTTATGGTTGTTCAGCAGTTCCCAGGCCATCGACAACCTCACCCAGGTTGTGCCAGCGCACGACTGGTCGGCGGCAAAGGCGCTGGTAACCCACCCTCGCATTGGCGTGGCGGCACACGCGGCGGGTTTCGGTGTTGTGCAGGAGTCACGCCCGGCACTGGACGATGTGGTGGCGTCGATAAAATCATTGTCATGACCCAGGACGACGCCAACAATCCGACGACCGCCACCACGGGTGTTGCCCCGGCACCGGCGCCAGCGGCTGCTATGCAGTCGCCGCGGGATGACGGACCAGCGCCGCGCCCTGCCGCCGAGCCGGTTCCATTGCCGACGCTGCGGTATTCACCGTTGGCGATGGCTGCGCTGATGTTGGCTGCTGTAGCGCTTGCCGGCGCTGTGATGGTGTGGCAGCGTCTGTCTGCCACCCAGGAGCAGCTGGCGCGCCAGAGTGGCGAATCGGCCATGCATGCGGCCGAAGCCCGTGCCAGCGCCAAGGCCGCGCAGGATCTTTCGCGCGAAACGGCTGCACGGCTGGCGGTGGCCGAGGTTCGGCTGAGCGAGGTCGCGGTACAGCGCAATCAGCTCGAAGGCCTGATCCAGAGCATCTCGCGCTCGCGCGACGAAAACCTGGTGGTCGACATCGAATCTGCGGTCCGGCTGGCCCAGCAGCAGGCGCAGCTGACCGGCAGCGTCGAGCCGCTGGTGGCTGCGTTGCAGTCGGCCGACCAGCGTGTGGCGCGCGCAGCGCAGCCGGGCCTGGCCAAGCTGCAACGCGCACTGGCGCGTGATATCAGCCGCATCACGGCTTCGTCGTACACCGATACGCCCAGCCTGCTGGCGCGGATCGATGAATTGCTGCGCATGTCGGACGAACTGCCGCTGGCCAATGCGGTCGCCGGTGTCAGTGCAGGCGGCTCGCTCAAACGTCCGGATGCGCCGCTGGCCCCGGAATGGTGGCAGCGGGTGCTGGCCGTGGTTGGTGAAGAGGCGAGCAAGTTGCTGCGTGTCAGCCGGGTCGAACAACCCGAAGCCGTGCTGCTGTCGCCCGAGCAGTCGTTCTTCGTGCGCGAGAACTACAAACTGAAGCTGCTCAACGCCCGGCTCGGGCTGCTGGCGCGTCAGCTGGAGTCGGCGCGGGCCGACATGGCCTCGGCCTCGACGACCCTGTTTCGCTATTTCGATCCGGCCTCGCGCAAGACCCAGGCGGCAGCCAACCTGTTGCAGCAGGTGCAGGCACAGATGAAGAACCTGGAATTGCCACGCGTCGACGACACGCTGGCGGCGCTCTCCGCAGCGGCGGCCGGGCGTTGAGGCCCTAGCACCATGCGAATTTCCCTGTGGTTGCTTGCCTTGTTTGCCGCCGCCGTGGCGGCCGCACTTTTCGCCGGGAAGAATCCCGGATCGGTGACGGTGTTCTGGCCACCGTACCGCATCGATCTGTCACTCAATCTGGTGCTGGTGCTGTCACTGGCGGCCTTCCTGACCTTGCACCTGGCCTTGCGCGCCTTGTCCGCATTGTTCGCGATACCCCGCGAGGCGCGCATGTGGCGCCAGCGTCAGCGTGAACGCAGCATGCAGCTGTCCTTGCTCGACGCCTATTCCCAGCTGATTGCCGGCCGTTTCGTGCGCGCCAGAAAGTCGGCCGAACTGGTGCTCGGGCAGGTGCACAACCTGGCTGGCAGCGACGACAAGCTGTCTTACGCAGACCAGTTGCTCGCCATATCCCATCTGCTGGCGGCCGAGGCCGCCCATGCCTTGCAGGACCGCAGCGCGCGCGAGTCGCATTACCGGGCCGCGCTCGAACATGCGTCGCGCGGGGTATCGCCTGAAGCCGGTGAAGGTGCCCGCCTGCGTGCAGCGCGCTGGGCGCTCGATGACCGCGATGCGACAGGCGCCTTGCAGTTGCTCGATGACATGGGGCAAGGCGCCAGTCGGCGCATGCTGGCGCTGCGGATGCGGCTCAAGGCTTCTCGGGTGGCCGGGCGCACGGTGATGGCGCTGGAGACGGCCCGGCTGCTGGCCAAGCACCGTGCCTTGTCGCAGGTCGCGGCCCATGGCGTACTGCAGGGGCTTGCGACTGAATTGATCCGTTCAGCCTATGACCCCGCCCAACTGGTGCAGGCATGGGCCAGACTGGAGCCGGCCGAGCGCGTGATGCCGGACGTCGCACTTGCCGCTGCGCAGCGGTTGCTGGAATTGCAGGGTGAGCCAGCGCTCAGCCGAGAGTGGTTGTTGCCGGTCTGGGAGCAGATGCTCGAACAACCCGGGGCACTGGCGCCGAGCCAGCGCGTCGAACTGGTTCGGGTGCTTGAACTGGGCTTTTCCGGTGATACCGAGACGCTGGCGGACGAGTGGCTGACCCGCATCGAAAACGCGCAACTCAGCCATCCGGGTGATCCGGTATTGCACTACCTGGCGGGCGTGACCTGCATGCGACTGCAGCTGTGGGGCAAGGCCCGGCAGTTGCTGCAGCAATCGCTGGTCCGGCTGCAAGATGCCGGCCTGCGCCGAGACGCCTGGCGCCAGTTGGCGGCACTGGCGCAGGAGCAGGGTGATACGCAGGCCGCCAGCGATGCGTGGCGCAGCGCAGCACAGGCCTGAACCACCGCGTATCGGGTGTTGCCTGCGCCCTGTACTGGCCCAGCCGCTGGTGCGCGCAGGCCCCAAAGCAGAACAGCCCGATAGTGCCGGGCTGTTCTGAATCTGGTTCCGTCGGTGCAGCAAGTGACACCCCATTTGACGGGGTGCCGCTTGCGCGACCGGGCCTTAGCTGGCGGAATTCTGCTCGAACGGCAGGTTGAGGTTGCGCAGGTCGCGTTTGGTCTCGACCAGCACCAGCGGACCTTCGTCCACCACCACCGGCGCCGCAATCTCACGCGGTACATGGATGGCTTCGGGCTGGGCCGCGATCGCGTCCTGGGCGAGCCTGATCTTCTCCGCGTCGGAATTGACCCAGTTCAGACCGGACTGCTGCGCCATTTGCGCCAGCGCGTCGATCGGCAAGGCGAACGGTGCCACGCGTGGAAGACCTGCCGATGGCGTTGTTGCCGCGGCAGCGACCGGAGCCGGAGCCCTGGCCTGGCTTGGTGCAGTTGCCACGGCAACGACCTCTGC
>JAGPBF010000104.1 GCA_018063505.1 Rhodoferax sp. | reverse complement strand
GTACACGGGCATGGCCGACTTCCGCCGCATACCGCTGTACCAGCGCCGAGGCATCAAACATCACCCGCAAGCCGCCGCCGGCGGCATGTGCCTGCGCCAACTCGCCGCCGGACAGGTGCGCCCGCGCACGCACGGAGCCGTCCTTCATGGTGCGCCCGCCACAACCCCATCGTCGCGAACTGCGCGCGACAGCGACGCTCCCGGCGGCAACTGCACCGGGGCAAATGCCTGCTTCCAGCTGGGCTGACGGTCTGCGTCGGAGACCCGCACCGGCACCAGATCGGCCACCGGCCGACCATGGCGCATGATGCGCACCGACGCGCCCTGCTCCACCAGGTCCAGCGTTGCGGACGCATTGGCCCGGAACTCACTCAAAGGCAAGGTTTTCATTTTGTACAACTTGGGAATGTTTGTACATTTTAGTCACCGCCTATCGCATCGAGCCCGCCAACGGCGAGACCCGCAACACCGACACGGTCAAGATCGCATCGCATCGATGGCAAACGCATGCCTTCGGCTGGGTGGCTGGGTGGCTGGTCGAGCTGTGCTCCAATCGGGACCATGAAATTGCTCGTCTTCGCCGGCAGTAGCCGGCAGAACTCCTTCAACCGCAGTCTGGCGGCCGCTGCTGCCAGCATCGCCCGCGACGCAGGTGCCGATGTGAGCCATATCGAACTGGGCGACTTCGAGGTGCCGATGTACAACGCCGACCTCGAGGCCCAGGGCACGCCGGCCGACGTGGTGCGACTGAAGGAACTGTTCTACGAACATCCGGCCTGGATCATTTGTTCACCCGAATACAACGGCTCCTACACCGCACTGCTCAAGAACACCATCGACTGGGTGTCGAGTCCGATCAAGTCCGACCCGTTATGGAGCAACGGCAGCAAGCCGTTCACCGGCAAGGTGGTGGGCATGCTCAGCGCGTCGAACGGTGCGCTCGGGGGCTTGCGCTCTCAAAGCCATCTGGCACCACTGCTGCTGAACCTTCATTGCTGGCTTGCGCCCAAGGCCTTCGCGTTGTCTCGCGCAGCCGACGCCTTCGATGCCGACGGCGCGCTGCGCGACCCGGCGCACCACAAGAACGTGGCGGCTGTCGTCGCGCAGGTATTGTGGGCAGCGCAACGCCTGCAGCACGATTGACACAATTGACCGGCTGACCAGGCCCCGGGGCCGCACCCATCGCTACGCGGCCAACGCTACTTGTCGCACAGGTGGCTGGCGTGGCATGGCGCCGGCGTCATACGGGCAGATTGATGCCCTGGAGCGAATGGCCATGCATATTGCGCCCCGAAAGAACGCGTCAGCGCCCAAGAATGGCAGTTGCAGATCGACCCGCAGATCATGAAAGACATGGGCGCGGTGATGAAAACCGCGACCGCAGGACAAGGTGCCCAGCTGGCCTGGCCCGCGCTGTTGCGCAAACTCGACCGCCCGGATCCGGGATTCCGGACCTGAAATCCACCACCGCCGCAAGTCGCAGCGACACCCGGTGCAGTTGGTGAAGCAGGCGCCTACTTGCCGAACAGGTCTTTGAGGCTCTTGCCAATCTTGTCACCCAGCGTGGCGCCAGCACCGGTTCCGACACCCGGCATGATCAGCGTTCCAATCGCCGCGCCGGCCAGCGCGGCGCGGGTAAGCCGCACCTGCGGTTTGTCCAGCGTGCCTTCCACCAGCAACGGAACACCGACCGCCTTGCCCACCATCTTTGCGCCCAGGCTGACGTCGACCCGACCCTGCAATTGCCGGTCCGGCGCGACCGATACCTGGCCAGTGGCGCTCAAGGCGCCCGAACTGGCCACCAGATTGCGCAAATCGACCGCCCGGCCACGCGTCTGAACCTGGCCTGCCAGCGTATCGAGCCGGGTCTGGCCGCCCCGGCTCAGGCCAACCGAGCGCACCGCGCGCGCCAGATCGATGCCGTGGATCACCGCCTGGTGCACGACGACGCGGCTCTGCGACTGCAGGCCCTCGCGCACGCCAGACCATTCGGCCGCCCGGATTCTGAACGTCGTTGACGCCTCCAGCTTGCCGCTCATGGCGCCGCGCTCGCCGCTGGCGCTGCCCTCGGCCTGGAGCCTTTGCGCCCGCAGCAATACGCCCAGCTCGACGTTGCGCGTCTCGAGCTGCCCGTCCAGTTCCAGGGCATTGCCCGACCCCGACGGCTGCGGCATCTGCAGCTTGCCCTTGACCGTGCCGCCGGCAAGCTCCATGGCCAGGTTCCAGTCCCGGGCCGGTGGCCCGGCTTGTTCAGCCTGCGCCTGGCGTTGCAGGCTCAGGCGGGCGCCTTGCAAGGGGCCAGCCAGCAGCGTCACGACCAGCTCGTCCGGCAAAGCCTGTGGGTCCAGCCGTGCATCGGCATTGAACATCGTCACGGAACCGTTGGCACTGCGCCAGGTGGCCGAATCGAGCACCACGCGCCGCGGCACCACCACCGTCAGGACCTCGTCCGCAGGCGCATCCGCCGGGCGGGCCGTCGTACCCTTGGCAGAGGCCGATGGTGCGGGTTTGCTGCCCGCGGCCGTCGTCGACCTGCGTGCCAGCCGCGCCGCCAGCAGGTCATCCACCGCGGCCTGCGACAGATCTGCCTGGCGTACCAGCAACGTCGACAACTCCAGCCGACCGGAGAACAAGGCCGCAACAACCGGCCGCACCTCGATCCGCTCGATCCGGATCAGCGGACGGGTGCCGATCTCGACCCGGTTCAGTGCCACCGCCGGAAGCGGCCAGATATCGACAGCCAACGCGCCGAGCCGCACTTCCCGGCCAAGAACCTCGGACGCCTGTGCCTGCGCCCGGCTGCGGAAATCGTCGGTGCTGATCCAGCGGTGCAACAGGAAAAATACTGCGCTGACCAACACGCAGGTCAATACGAACGCCAGTAAAACCCATCGCCCGATTCTTCGCATGGGGGCATTGTGCGCCAGCACACCCCCCGTCTGGGGGTGGCGCGCGGTATCGCCGCAATCCGGCCTTATGCCACTTGGGATGCACGCCGATAGCTGCTCCAAAAGAATTCAAGGCTCAACACCTGCTGGGAGCGCAGCCAGTCTGAGGTCGAAATCGAACTGGCCCATCGCATCGTCATGAACCCGTTTGCGGCCAAACGCCTGTCGGAACTGCCGGGCAAGCTGATGACCGAATACCAGTCGCGCCACGGCGAACTGAAATAAAGCCGCGACGTGCACAGTCCAGCGCATACCGTCGCACCCCGCCGTGCGACCTGCCGTGCCCAAGCCGCCGCCGGCATTACCGGGCCATGCAGGGCATGCTGGTTGCGGGCCGCTGACGGCTTGCACGACGCCTTGATGCAACACGCCGACCTGGTCGCGATCGCTCAGCGGGTCGACCCCAGGCCGATCGGCTCGGGCGCAATCATGACGATCCGGGTGAACAGGCGGTCGTACACCGGATCGCGCGGGTGGTTTGGGTTCAGTGGATCGCGGTTGCTGGCAAAGGCCGCATCAAGCTCCACCCAATCCTGTTCACTCAGCGCGCGCTCGGCCTGCGGAAGAATCTCCTTCTCTTCGAGCTGCATGTGATCGAGGTAGAACTTGACATAGCTGCGTGCGGCGGCTTCGAACGCAGCGCGGCGCGACTCGCCGAGCAGTTCCCAGGCCAGCAGGTGATGCTGCAGCTCGCGCACCGCGGACTCCCCTCGCACGTGGTCGCGCTCCAGTCGTTCGAGTGCCGCGGCCACCTGCGGCGCCGCCTTGAGCACCTTGGGAAACAGCAGGTCGGACTCCTTGGGATGGTGCAGCTTCTCGGGGAACTCGTCGATATAGAACAACATCGCGCGCAAGACGTCGAAGAACGGGTCCGGCGCATTGCCTGGCCCGCGCTCGACCATCATCGACAGGGAACGCAACATCGCCACCAATGCGGAATGTTCTTCGCGAATGATGCGCAGCGATTCGTGAACCATGCCATGTCTCCTTCAGGATAAAACCACTGGCTGAGAGCTTCGCACCAATGCGACCCGGCGGAATTGATCCATGTCATGAACGACTTGATCGGTTCGCCCTATCCCGTGCGCCGCAACGCCCGTGGTACAAACGGCGACCGCCTACGACCGGGCCAACAGGGAACTGCACACGTGAAACTGAAGATGGCCAAGAATTCGCTGTTCGCGATTCTGTTGCGCTCGCCCTGGTGGATCAGCTTTGTTGTCGTACTGTTCATCGCGCTGGGCTCCAGTGCCCTGTTGCCAAACCGGTATGTGGTGTTCGGTCTTATGGGCGCGATACCGTTCTTCGCCATCGGCGTGATCGCCGCATACCGGCAACTGCGCGCGCCAAGCCAGAAGCATGTGGCGCAAACACTGGTGCAGGCCGCCGCCATGCCCTGGCGCGAGTTTGGTGAAGCACTGGAACAGGCCTTTGCCGCGCAGGGTTACCAGGTCAGCCGGATCAACAACACTGCGGCCGACCTTGAACTGCGCAAGGCCGGGCAAACCACGCTGGTCGCCGCCAGGCGCTGGAAAGCCGGCAGTCATGGTGTCGAGCCCTTGCGTGCGCTTGACCGTGAACGGCAATCGAAAGACGCCAGCCACTGCGTCTATGTCACGCTCACGGCGCTGAGCGACAGCTCACGGCGCTTTGCCGAGAAGCAGAAGATCGAACTGGTGCATGACCAGGCGCTGGTGCAATTGCTGGGCAGGCGCCCGCCCCGTTGAAGCGGGCCAGGGCCGAAGGTCGGCCGGCGCAACCGCCGCTTTGCGCAGAGCCGGCTTCACGGTGGCAGGCAACTTTACACAAGATTGTCATAGTGCCATCGCACGGATACATGGGCGTCGCAGACTCGTGATCAACCTGTTGCGATATCCGCCTGTCAGGTTTCACTGAAAGGGAACCCCATGAAATCAATCGTCAAACCTCTGCTGCTCTCCATCGCGCTGGCATCGGCCGGTGTCGTCGCCATTGCCCAGTCACCGGCCACCGGGCCCATGACCATGGCCGGGCCACGCGACCACGGCCGCATGGACCCGGCCAAGATGCAGCAGAAGCGGGCTGAACACATGGCCGAACTCAAGGCCAAACTCAAGCTCAACGGCGCGCAGGAAAGCGCCTGGGCGCAATTCGTCGCCGCCATGCAGCCACCGGCAGACGCCGGCAAGAAGATGGGCCGCGAAGATCGTCAGAAAATGCACGAGCAATGGAAGACGCTGACCACACCACAACGCATCGACCGCATGACCGCGATGAAGGCCGAGCGTGATGCGCAAATGCGCCAACGCACTGACGCGACGCTGGCGTTCTACATTGCGCTGTCACCCGAGCAGCAGCAGGTGTTCGATGCGAACGCCATGCGCATGGGCGGCATGAACAGCCATCACGGCATGCGCGGCCGTGGCGGCGACATGCAGCACAAGCACAGCTAAGCGCCGCCACCACGACAGGGTCGCCCCGCGACCCGCCTGCAAGGCCAGCGCAGGCACGACAGTGCCGCGATGGCCTTGCTGCTTTCAGGCCAGCATTTTCTGCAGCTCGCCGCTGGCCAGCAGCTTTTGCAGATCGTCCGCACCGCCCACCAGCGTGCCTTTGACGAAGACCATCGGAAACGTCGGCCAACCGGTCCACATCTTGAGGGCGTTGCGCTCACGCCAGGTGTTGAAGTAACTGCCGTATTCCAGATAGTGGTGTGCGACACCCGCGGCGTCGAGCAGCTTGCGAGCCTTCTTGGGCATCGGATT
The DNA here is from genome assembly GCA_018063505.1 of Rhodoferax sp. Classification (GTDB taxonomy): domain Bacteria; phylum Pseudomonadota; class Gammaproteobacteria; order Burkholderiales; family Burkholderiaceae_C; genus CAISIP01. Next base: position 9,614 of record JAGPBF010000104.1, on the reverse strand, counting down.
GATCGCCATGCCAACCACCACCACGGCATGTGCCGCAATGGCGGCCTGCACCTCGCGTACCAGTTCCTGCCGGTTCGATGCCACCTTCTGGCGGATCGCCGGATGAATCAGGGACTCATCAAGAACCGGTCGTGCCATGGGAAACTCCTGCGATTGGGAAGTCCGCATTATGCGGGGCATCCGTGTGTCCTCGGAGAACCCCCATTCGCGCTTAGACTGCTGGCTGCAACGAGTACCAGTCCGCCCGCATGCATCCATCGTCACCCCCATCCCCCATACCCTCTGCCAGGGTGCGCGTTCGCACCGTGGCACTTGCCGCACCCTTGCGCTGGCTCAGGCTCGGCTGGCGCGACATGTTGCAAGGCCGCTGGCTCAGCCTGAGTCATGGCATCGCCCTGACGGGCTTTGGCCTGGTGCTGCTGATCGTGGCCCATCGGCAGTTCTGGATGCTGGCCGGCGCGTTCTCCGGTTTTCTGGTGGTCGCACCGGTGCTGGCCACCAGCCTGTATGCCATCAGCCGCGCGCTGGCCCACCAGCGGCCGGTAAGCCTGGCGCTGCTGCGCGATACCTGGCTGAGCTGGCAGCAGTCGCGTTTTGCCGAGTCGGGCGGTTATTGGTGCATGGTCCGCTTTGGCGTGTTGCTGGCACTGGCGGGTACTGGCTGGGTCATGACATCGGCGGCGCTGATCACGCTGATGGCGCCGGCACCGGTCAACGCGCCGGTCGATTTTCTGCGCCACGTGGTGCTGGCCCGGGACAACTACCTGTTCGAAGCATGGCTGCTGCTCGGTGGCGTGCTGGCGGCGCCGATTTTTGCATCCAGTGTCGTATCCATGCCGCTGATGCTCGACCGCCGCATTCCACTGCTGCCCGCCGTATTGACCAGCTGGCGCGTGGTGCTGGCCAATCCGGCGCCAATGGCCGTGTGGGCCGCTCTGATCATGCTGCTGGTGCTGGTCGGGTTCGCCACGGCGCTGCTGGCCCTGGTGGTGGTGGTGCCGATACTGGGCCACGCCAGCTGGCACGCCTATGACGAACTGGTCGACGCGAGCGCCTTGCCGCAGCGTCCACTGGACCCCTGAGACCGCGCCATGTTCGGATTCACGGAAGAACAGATCGCGTCGTTCGGCCTGACCTTCGGCGTCGGTGCCTTCATGCTCTACATGCTGTTCATCGTCGGGCAACTGGCATGGGAGGCCAAGGCCGGCAAGTTCGGCGCTTTCGTGATCTTTCTCGGATTGGCTTTCGGCATGGTCGGGTTTGTGGCCAAGTACCTGATCCAGTGGGTGCTGGGCATCTGATTGCGGGCCACCGGCCACACAGCGGCGGCCGCACTGCCTGCGTTCAACCGATGACGCGGATACCGATCCACCAGCCGTGCAGCCACATGGCGAAACCGGCCCAGGCGAGTGTGCCCACCACCAGCGTGACCACGGTGGGCATGGCCCGGCCAGGCGGATAGGTGACGTGGCCGGCGCGGTCACGCCGGCGTGCCGCCGAGAAGTTGAACGCGGCCCACAACAGGAACGAGCCAAACAGCAGCATATGGGCCAGATTGCCATTGGCCAGCAGATGCGCCAGCGCCCAGCTCTTGACCCCCAGCACCATCGGATGGTGCAGCCGCGCCTTGATCGCATTGCCCGGCACGTAGGCCGCCGCCAGCAGCACGAAGGCCAGCCAGGTCAGCAACCAGGCCAGATGGCGCATGCCCATCGGCGGGCTCCAGATCTGCGTCGGCGTCATCCGGGCCTGCGAGAAACCCCAGACGATCAACACCAAACCCAGCAGCGACACGATGGCATAGGCGCCCTTCCAGGGCATCGCGCCGATACGCGTTATGGTGCGGCCGCGCCAGTCGTCGGCCACGATACGCACCGAATGCACACCCAGAAACAGTACCAGTCCCAGAATCAGATACGCCATGTCAGCTCCTCCCGTATGCCATGTTGCCGCCGTCAACGCGGATTGTTCAGGCGCCCAGTACCCGGTTCTTGCCGGCGCGTTTGGCCATGTACATCGCCTTGTCGGCCCGCTTGAGCGCCGCTTCGCCTTCTTCGTCAGGTGCCAGTTGCGCGACGCCGGCGCTGAAGGTGATCAACAGCTTTTCAGTGCCGGCCAGGAAGAACTGCCGGGTCAGTTCGCGTTGCAGGCGCACCATCGCCTCGATGCCGTTTTCCAGTGCCGTATCGGGCAACAGGACCACGAACTCCTCGCCACCGTAACGCGCCAAGGTGTCCTGCGGACGCATGCAGTTGCGCGCGACCTTGGCCAGGTGCGCCAATGCCTCATCGCCGGTACTGTGGCCGCGCTCGTCATTGATCTTCTTGAAATTGTCGATGTCGAGCAGCGCCACACACAGCGCGGATTCGTTGCGCCGCACCACCGCCAACTCGCGGTTGAGCGCCTCTTCCAGACCCTTGCGGTTCAGCGCACCGGTCAGCGAGTCGTGCCGCGCCATGGCACTGACCCGGTCCAGCTCCTGGTGCAGCTTGGCGATTTCGGCTTCGGTTGCCTGGCTACGTTCGCGCATGTCGCGCAACTCGTTGCGCGCGCTGAGCGACTGTTGCGCCATGCTGCGTGTGGCAGACACCACCTGCTTGAGCACCGGTGTGATTTCGGCCAGGCTGCGCGCCTGTTCGATCAGGCCGGCGTTTGCCTCCATCTGCGCGCCATAAGCATCGGTCGAGTCGGTCATGACCGACAGTCGCTCGATGAACACGCGCAGCATCTGGCGCATTTCATCCTGCGCTTCCAGCGCGCGGCCCTTGGCTTCGGCCTGCTTGAGGATCACGTCGCGCAGGCGGCGCTCGACATCATCGAGTCGGCGCAGCGTCAGAGGCGGCGCCGTCGCGGTCATCAAGGCCTCGACCTGCCCCTGAAGCCAGCGATCGTCCAGGCTCAGCTCGCTGATGTTTTCCAGAATCAGCCGCAGCAGGTGCAACAGCGTAGTCCGGATCTCGACCTGGTCCTCGGCCGCAAACGACACCCGGTGCCCGAACGTCCCCAGCATCTGCTTGACCCGCACCACGTCGGCGCCGGGATCGCGCATGGCGCGCAACATTTCATTGGTCTGCTCGGTGAAACGCACATCGTCGGTTCCCAGCGCCGGCCGGACGAATTCGATCAGGCGCGCAATCTGCTCGAGAAACTCTGCCGTCAGGGCCGGTGCACCGGCGCGCGCACCACCTGGTGCTGGTGCCGCCGCGGCCTCCGGTGCATGCGCCGTGGCCCCGTCAGCCCCGTTCAATGGCGTGAAACCCGAATTCTCGGCGTTGTGGCGCGGCGTGAATCCGCCATAAGCCACCAGCGCATCCTCCACACCCTGCCAATTGAGGTGACTGATGGCGTACTCGAGCAATGACTTCTGCTTGATCTGGCCCGGGGTGCGCGCCGGCAATTGCTGCGCAATCTTGCGCAAGGCCTCCAATGGAAACGGTGGGTCGTTGGGCAATCTGGCGATTTCGTTGAAGACGTCGCGGTAGTTGGCGGGGGTTGGCGACAGCTTTCTGACGATCAACTGCTTCAGCGTCTCGCGCGCCAATTCGGGCACGTTTCTATCTGCCATGTGTCGTGACTTTCTACGGATGGGGCACCAGACCCAGAAAACGCTTGACTTCCAACACCGTACGCACCGGATCTTCCTGCTGCGGCAGATGGCCCAATCCATCGAACACCACCAGCCGTGCATTGGCGATGTCATCGGAAAAACGGGCCGCCACCTCGACCGGAATCAACCGGTCCTGCGCACCCCACATTATCAGCGTGGGAACGGCCAGCGCAACAATCCGTGCCGAAGAATCGTCGCCCGCCATCGCCTGCAGTCGCTGTACCAGTGCGCGGCGATTGCCGCCGCGCAAGGCCATCTCGTAATACCGGTCTACCAGCTCCGGCGTGACGCGGGAAGGGTCGCCGTAAAGACTGCGCAGGCTGGCCAGCACGAGTCCGCGCGGCAGCAGTCGCTCGAGCACCGGCGCGAGCATCGGCATGCGGGCCAGCGTGAAGGCCAGCGGCACTTTCTGCGGTGCCAGCGGATATCCGGTGGAATCCACCAGGATCAATTGCCGCACCCGCTGTGGCATCGCCAGCGCGGAGCGCCAGGCAATCTCACCGCCCAGCGAGTTTCCGCCCAGCACCACGGCGGGCAGCTGCAGCTGGTCAAGCACCGCGGCGACGAACCGGACATCGGCATCGATCGAATAATCGGCCTGTGGATCGGGACCGGTCAGGCCGAACCCCGGAAGATCGACCCGGATCACGCGCCGTTGTCCGCGCAGCTGCGCTGCCCAGCCATCCCAGGTGAACAGGCTGTCGGCCGTTCCGTGCAACAGCACGATCGGTGCCGGATCGTCGCGCGGCCCTTCATCGCGCATATGCACGCGCAGATCGCCAACCGCGACAAACTGCGAAGGCGGCAAGGCCCAGCGTGTCTGCAATTGGGCCAGCGGCTTGTCAGGTGCCCAGACAGCGACGATGCCAGCCATGAAGAAAAACAGCAGACCCGCAAGGATCAGCAACAGGGCCCGCAACAACAGCTTCATCGCAGCACTGTACCCGCGACTGCAACCAGACCGGCCAGAACACCACCTGGCCGGTGGTTAATGCAGATCCATGTCCGAACCGGGCCAGTGGGCCGAGCGCAGGAACCAGCCCAGGGTACGCCGCTCCACGGCCGTCAACGGACCGGGTCGCCGGGCCGCTTCGCGACACTCCACCAGACGCCGGCTGATCCGGTCATGCACGGCCTCGCGGCTGCAGACCTCGGCCAGCCGGCCCGATTCCGGCCACTGGATCTCGCAGTCGTCGGATACGACCACCAGCACATCGAGTTCGAGATTGTCGAAGAAGCCCTTCTGGCGTACGCGCCGGTCCAGAAAAGCCTTGAGCAACAAGGCCTGGACGTAAGCCCGGGTGATCGGCGAACCCAGGGCCTGCGGCACACCGCCAACCACCGTGGTCCATTGGCCGTCGTCATCGATCAGGATGCGCCCTTCGACGTCCTCGCGCTCGATCACCAGCATGCCATCGGCATGCAGCAACAGGTGATCGATACGCGCCATCGATCCGCCCGAACGAATGCGCAGGCCGTTGATGACATCCACCGTCTGGCTGCGCCGGTAATAGCGCCGCAGGTAATACGCCATGCGATCAGCGGAAATTCGCGCCGCAAACGCCTGGTCATCACCGCCGTGGAACGGATCTAGCTCCTTGAGAATCATGTCCGCAAAGTTCCCCCTGTGCTTGTCCCCGTCCGGCCACCATGGGCATACCAGCGGAAATCAGTTCTTCATCGCGGCGCGGCCCGCACCATCGGCTGGTGCAGGGAGCGCAGGAACTCTCCAAGACGCCGGCGCTCCGGCGCCGTCAATACACCCGCAGCCGTTGCCGTGCGCCGACATTGCAGGATACGCTGGTTCACACGTTCATGAACCTGATCGGTGTTGCAGACCTCCGGCAACATGCCCATCGAAGGCCATCGGATACGTTCTGTATCGGGCACCGCCACGATGATGTCGAGCTCGATCGTGTCAAAAAACCCCTTCTGCCTGACCATTTTGTCCAGAAAGGCCTTCAGTGACAAGGCACGCAGGTATGCCCTGGTGATCGGCGAGCGCATCTCGACCGGCCCATCCTGGCGCATGCGCAACCACTGCCCGTCGTCCTTGATCTGGATCGGCTCGGCCAGGCTTTCACGTTCGATCACGATCAGTCCGAATGAATGCAGCACCAGGTGGTCGATCATCGTGACCACCGAGCCCGAACTCACGCGCAGATAGTTCAGCACGTCGACCTCGCCGCTCTTGCCGAAGTAGCGGCGCAGGTGATAGGCCATTCTGTCCTGCGCAATGCGATGGGCGATCTCGTCCTGGCTGCCACCCAGAAAAGGGTCCAACTCCTTCAAAATCATGGTGCACGCAATCCCTGTTGATCTCCGCAGCATGTTAACTGCGTCGATCCGTTGCGATCAATGCGTAGTCGCCCCCCGCCGCGGACCAGCTGCTGCATGGCGGGTCGGTCGACCATTTCCGGATGCCCAGACAGTGGGCACTGACTTTATGGTTGGACCACGCCGCTGGCCCTGCGTGTACGCACGGCCTGGGCCAGACCCTGCAGCAGCGGGACCGTCTGCGCCATGCTGATGCAGGCGTCGGTGACCGATACCCCGGTTTTAAGAGGGGTGCCGGGCACGATGTCCTGGCGCCCCTCCTGCAGATGGCTTTCGACCATCAGGCCGATGATGCGCCGATCGCCGCCGGCCACCTGCTGCGCGACATCCTGCGCCACCACGATCTGGCGCTGGTGCTGCTTGCTGCTGTTGGCATGCGACACATCGACCATCACCTGTTCACGCAGCCCCGCGGCCTTGAGCAGAGCGCAGGCCGCGTCGATATCCTGGGCGCTGTAGTTGGGCGTCTTGCCGCCGCGCAATATGACATGGCAGTCGGCATTGCCCCGGGTCTCGAACACTGCGGCCTGCCCCATCTTGGTCATGCCCATGAACGCATGCTGGGCCGAGGCCGCCTGGATCGCATCGCTGGCCACCTTGACGCCGCCATCGGTACCGTTCTTGAAGCCGACCGGACAACTCAGGCCCGAGGCAAGTTGCCGGTGGCTCTGGCTCTCGGTGGTGCGCGCACCGATCGCGCCCCAGCTGACCAGGTCGGAGATGAACTGCGGACTGAGCAGATCGAGAAACTCGGTGCCCAGCGGCAACCCCAGATCGAGCAGCTCGAGCAGCAGCCGGCGCGCCATCTCCAGCCCTTCGTTGATGGCAAAACTGCCATCGAGGTGCGGGTCGTTGATGTAGCCCTTCCAGCCGACCGTGGTGCGCGGCTTCTCGAAATACACCCGCATCACGATCAGCAGTTCCGGCTTCAGCAGGTCGGCCTGCACCTTGAGCTGGCGGCCGTATTCCATCGCCTGCGCATGGTCATGGATCGAGCACGGCCCGACCACCACGACCAGCCGGTCGTCCTGTCCCTGCAATATCCGGGAAATTGCCAGCCGACTCTGCTCTACCAGCGCCAGCGCCGGTACCGGTACCGGCAACCATTCCTGCAACAAGGCCGGCGTAATCAGCGGGCGCACCGCGCCGATACGGGTATCGTCAATACGGGTTGCGTCCTGGGTGGACAGCGGCATGGCCGCGGCGTGGACATGGGCTTGAGAGGTCATGAACCGATTGTGCGCTTTCCGGCCTCTGCGTCCAACTGCCGCGGGCCGCCACCGCATGCGCTCTAATCGAAGCCACATGCACCGTCCATCACCCTTCGATCCGCCGCCCGTGCACGGTTCCAACGCGCCTGCGCTGACCGGCTTGTTGCAGACCACACTTGCGCGGGTGCCGGTAACCCTGGTTTTGCTGGCCAGCAATATCCTGATATTTGCGGCCATGTTGTTCCATGGCGCCAGCCTGTGGCATACCTCGACCACGGTTCCGCTGGCCTGGGGCGCCAACTTCGGCCCCGCCACACAGGACGGCCAGTGGTGGCGGCTGGGCAGCGCCATGTTCCTGCATTTCGGCATCGTCCACCTGCTACTCAACATGTGGGCCCTGTGGGACATCGGCCGGCTGCTCGAACAGGTGTACGGCCGCTGGCGTTTTGTTCTTCTGTACCTGGGCAGCGGCGTGATCGGCAACCTGCTGTCGCTGGTGATCCAGGGCAACGATGCGGTGTCCGGCGGTGCTTCGGGTGCGATCTTCGGGCTGTACGGCGCGCTGGTGCTGTTCCTGTGGCGCGAGCGGGCGCAGATGGAACGCGGCGAATTCCGCTGGATGTTCGGCGCCGCCACCATCTTCATCGTGCTGGCCCTGGTGATGGGCCAGCTGATACCGGGCATCGACAACTCGGCCCACATCGGCGGACTGGTCTCGGGCGCCCTGCTCGGCGTGGCGTTGTCGCGGCCGTGGACCTTCAACAGCCCGCGCAACCGCAGCGTCCGCGTCGCGGCGCTGGGCCTGCTGCTGCTGGCCAGCGCCTCCTTGTGGATCAACGTGCCGGCACCGAGTTACCGGTTGGGCGAAGAAATCCGCGCGCGCGAGGCCATCAACCGCTTCCTGGTTCAGGACCAGCGTATCAGCCAGCAATGGGAAAGCATCCTGGGCAAGGGCCAGGAAAAGCAGCTCAGCTTCGACCACCTGGCCGGCCAGATCGACAGCGCGGTCACCTCCGAATACCAGGAGAGTTTCGAGAATCTGTCGGCGCTGCACCTGGACACGGCAGCACCCTCGGCAAAAACGCTGGAGATCCTGCGCAAATACGCCGAGCTGCGCTCGAATGCGTCGCAGGAGTTGTCCGACGGTTTGCGCAAGCGCGATCCGGTGCAGATCCGCAAGGCCCTGGAGACCGCGCGCCAGGCGCCGGTGCTGGCCAGGGGGGCATCGGGACCGGCGGCGCCGGCTCCTGCCGCTGCCGCACAAGGCCGGCCATGACCGGAATCGCCAGCCCTGGTTGACCCGGCGCACGGCACCCGGAGAAGAGGGCCATGCTGCCGCCGCAGGCTAACATGTCCGCCACAGGGTCGCGGTGAACAGCCTTGCGTGGCTCCAGTGGCTGGCAACACTGCACCAGCCTCAACCGCCCACGATGAAACTCGCCACGACTCCCACAACGAAAGCCATGCCATGAGCGACGACAAGAAAAACCGCCAGGACCCACACGAAGCGGGCCGGATCCAGGGCATGCGCCGCGGACTGACCAACTACGGGGACGCCGGCTTCTCGCTATTCCTGCGCAAGGCCTTTGTCAAGGGCGCGGGTTACACCGACAACGCGCTGGAGCGGCCGGTGATCGGCATCGCCAATACCGGCAGCAGCTACAACCCCTGCCACGGCAACATGCCGCAACTGATCGAGGCGGTCAAGCGCGGCATCATGCTCGCCGGTGGCCTGCCGATGGACTTTCCGACCATCTCGATCGGTGAGAGCTTCGCCCAGCCTACCAGCATGTATCTGCGCAACCTGATGTCGATGGACACCGAGGAGATGATCCGCGCGCAACCGATGGATGCGATCGTGCTGATCGGTGGCTGTGACAAGACCGTGCCGGCACAACTCATGGGCGCGGCTTCGGCCAACATCCCCAGCATCCAGCTGATCACCGGCTCCATGCTGACCGGTTCGCACCGTGGCCAGGTGGTGGGCGCCTGTACCGACTGCCGTCGCTACTGGGGGCGCTATCGGGCCGAGGAGATTGACGCGCAGGAGATCGCCGAAGTCAACAACAGCCTGGTGGCCAGCGTAGGCACCTGCTCCGTCATGGGCACGGCCAGCACCATGGCCTGCATCGCCGAGGCACTGGGCATGACGGTGCCTGGCGGCGCCACGCCGCCGGCCGTCACGTCCGACCGCATCCGGGTGGCCGAAGACACCGGCGCACAGGCAGTGCGCATGGCACGCGACGGGCTGACCATCGACAAGATATTGACGGCCGATGCATTTCACAATGCCATGGCGGTGCTGCTGGCCATCGGCGGCAGCACCAATGGCATCGTGCACCTGACGGCGATCGCCGGCCGGGTCGGCATCAAGATCGATCTGGAAGAACTCGACCGCATGGGCCGCGACACACCAGTATTGGTCGACCTCAAGCCCGCGGGCCAGCACTACATGGAGC
>JAGPBF010000281.1:3260-4391 GCA_018063505.1 Rhodoferax sp. | reverse complement strand
ACCATGCGCAGACCGGCGTGGTCGTCGTGCCGCCCCCCACCACAGCGGCCAAGCCCTGAAAGAGGTCAGCGGTGCAACAAGAGCAGCAAGACAGCAGCATGCGGACCCGGCGCCTGATGTGGATCGTCTGGCCGGCCTTCCTGGTGGCCGGCCTGCTCGAGACGCTGGTGTTCGCACTGGTCGATCCGCAGGATCTGCACTGGGCCGGCCAGGCCTTGCCGCTGTCGAGCCAGGGCATTTATACCGTCGCGTTTTTTGTCTTCTGGGCCTTGGCCATGGTGGCCAGCGCACTGACGGCCGTGCTGGCGATGACGCCGACCGAGGTCAATCATCCCCAGGACCTTGCGTAAGCAGTGTCGGTCCAGGTGTCCTGGCCATCTTGAGCCCGACCACGGATTCAGACCCGGTTGGTGATGGCCTCGGGCCTGGGTCGGTTACCCGGCCTTGCCGGTCACCGTCAAGCGCAGCAGCTTTGCGCGCACGTGTTCGCTCTATGGCCTAGTTGCACACCTGCGGATTCACCAGCTGCTTGAGGGCATCCGAATTGACGATGCGCACATGCCGCTGCCTGACTTCCACGATGCCTTCTTCGACAAACTTCGAGAACGTGCGGCTGACGGTTTCGAGCTTGAGGCCCAGGTAGCTGCCGATCTCTTCGCGGGTCATGCGCAGCACCAGCTCGGACTGCGAGAAGCCGCGTGCGTGCAGGCGTTGCACCAGGTTCAGCAGGAAGGCAGCCAGCCGTTCCTCGGCCCGCATGCTGCCGAGCAGCAGCATCACGCCGTGCTCGCGCACGATCTCGCGGCTCATGATCTTGTGCACGTGGCGCTGCAGGCCAGGGATCTCGGTGGACAGTTCCTCGATGCGCTCGAATGGCAGCAGGCAGACGTCGGCGTCTTCCAGCGCAACCGCATCGCAGGTGTGGCGGTCGTTGACGATGCCATCGAGGCCGATCACTTCGCCGGCCATCTGGAAGCCGGTGACCTGGTCGCGACCGTCCTCGGATGTGACGCAGGTCTTGAAGAAGCCGGTTCGGATCGCATACAGGTTGGTGAACGGGTCACCGTTGCGAAACAGGCTGGTACCGCGCTTGACCCGGCGTCGGCTGGCGACGAGGTCGTCGACCCGTTC
>JAGPBF010000281.1:0-3160 GCA_018063505.1 Rhodoferax sp. | reverse complement strand
TGCACCTTGGTGGCGGAAGCCCGACCTTTTTGAACGACGATGAGTTGCGCGGACTGATGGACATGCTGCGCAGCCACTTCCAGCTGGTGCCCGGCGGGGAATACGCGATCGAGGTCGATCCGCGCACTGTCGACGCCGGGCGGCTCGACGCGCTGGCGAGCATGGGATTGAACCGTCTGAGTTTCGGCGTACAGGATTTCGACCCGGTGGTGCAGAAGGCGGTGCACAGGGTTCAACCGGCCGAACAGGTGTTTGCGTTGGTGGCTGCTGCGCGCGAACGCGGCTTCGATTCGATCAATGTGGACCTGATCTACGGTCTGCCGCACCAGAGCCCCGATTCGTTCGACCGCACGCTCGAACAGATCGTGTCCCTGCGACCGGATCGTATTGCCTTGTACGCCTATGCCCATCTGCCAGAGCGGTTCAAACCGCAGCGCCGCATCGTTGCGGCGCATTTGCCCGATGCATCGGCCAAGGTCAGCATGCTGGCGCGCTCGCTGGCCGCACTGATGGGTGCCGGCTACATCTATGTGGGCATGGATCACTTTGCCCTGCCGGACGATCCGCTGGCGGTGGCCAAGCGCCAGGGACGCCTGCACCGCAATTTCCAGGGCTACAGCACCCAGCCCGACCATGACCTGATCGCGCTGGGCGTTTCGTCGATCGGCCGCCTGGGCGCCACCTACAGCCAGAATGCCAAGACACTGCCCGAGTACTACGACGCCATCGACCACGGCCGCTTCCCGGTAGTGCGGGGACTGGCGCTGTCGCGTGACGATCTGATCCGGCGCGCCGTGATCATGGCCTTGATGTGCCAGGGTCAATGTCTGTATGAATCGATAGACCTGGCTTACCTGATCGACTTCAAGAGCTACTTTGCGGCCGAACTCGATTTGCTGCAGGGCATGCAGGACAGCGGCATGGTGCTGCTCGACGACAGTGGCATCCAGGTCACGGAGATGGGCTGGTACTTCGTGCGGGCGGTGGCAATGGTGTTCGACCGGTACCTGCAGAGCGACCGCAACCGGGCACGATTCTCGCGCATCATTTAAGCTCTCTGGATGCAGAGTTCACTGGCCTTGACGGCGTTGTTGATGGGCCTGGTCGGTGGCCCGCATTGCGTGGCCATGTGTGGTGCAGCCTGCGCCGGTATCGGCCGTGCTGCCGGTGGCAGCGGGACACGCGCCCTGTGGACCTTTCAGGCGGGCAGGGTGCTGGGTTATTCGCTGCTCGGTGCACTGGCTGCTGCATCGATGCAGGGTGTGGGCTGGCTCAGTGTGCATAGCGCCGCCATCCGGCCGGTCTGGACACTGTTTCACGTCGCGGCCATTGTGCTCGGGCTGGTCTTGCTGCTCAGCGCCCGCCAGCCGGTCTGGCTCGAGGGCGCGGGCAAGGCCGTCTGGGGCCGTGCGCGTGCCATGGTCGGCGCCGGCGGGCGCAGCGCGCCTTTGCTGCTGGGCACCGTCTGGGCCTTGTTGCCGTGCGGATTGCTGTATTCGGCGCTGCTGGTGGCGGCCATGAGTGCGCGGCCGCTGGACGGCGCGCTGGTGATGGCACTGTTTGCCGCCGGCACCAGCGTATCGCTGATGGCCGGACCCTGGTTGTGGTTGCGCCTGCGGGGTGCGAATTCAGGCCAGTGGGGCGTACGTCTGGCTGGCCTGGCCCTGGCGGCGAGTTCCAGCTGGGCGGTGTGGATGGGGCTGTTTCATGACACGGCGCCGTGGTGTATCGGCGCCTGAGGCCGCGTTCAGTTATCGACCGGCGGCCCGTTTACCCGACGAATCTGCGTGTTGCGCGACGCGCCGCGGGCATGGCCCTGCGGTTCAGGGCGCCATGCTCCAGTTGATCGACGACAGGTACCACAGGATCAGCGTCGGAATCACCACGGGCAGTGACAGGCCCAGGAAGGTCAGGGCGGTCAGCAGGAAGGTGCCCATGTCGTCGATCCAGACCTTGAACAGCTCGACAAGGTCGACGTCCCAAAAATTTTGTTGTTTCACATCTCGGCCCTCGCGACTCAGCGCCGCACCGGACATGGTACCGGCGCCATCCGCTTATACACCCAACAGAGCAGCCTGTGCGCAAGGATTGCCAGGACCGGCGCTCAAGGCGTCGCAGGGCGCCTGCGGCGGCCTTGACCACAGCGCGCCAGCATCAGACGATGTCGATCACATGCAGGGCCAGTCGCCCGGCACGGCGGTCGGCGAAATAGTGCTCGAGCGTCTCCTTGACCGTGCGAAACGCGATCTCGTCCCAGGGAATCTCGGCTTCGGTGTACAGGCCTGTCTCCATGGTCTCGTGACCCGGGTCGACATGGTCTGACAGCATTCGCGCGGTGTAGAACAGGTGGACCTGTCCGACCCGCGCCACATTGAGCACCGCGAACAGGCCCTCCATCTCGAACAAGGCACCGGCTTCTTCCACGGTCTCGCGGGCGGCGCCCTCGGCCGTGGTTTCTTCGAGCTCCATGAAGCCCGCCGGCAAGGTCCATTTGCCTTTGCGCGGTTCGATATTGCGTTTGCACAGCAATACCTTGTCACCCAGATGCGGCACGGTGCCGACCACGTTCAGCGGGTTCTCGTAGTGGATGGTGTGGCATATCGGGCAAACCGCCCGCTCACGCGTGTCACCGTCATCCGGAATCCGGTAGACAACCGCCGCGCCGCATTCGCGGCAGTGTTTGATGTGGCCTCGCAGCACAGTCGGATGGTGCAGTGGCGGCTCAGACGATCTTGACGCTGATGCCTTGCAGGCCTTCGACCGACCCGGTCAGCGTGTCGCCTGCGACAACGGCAGCCACTCCTTCGGGCGTGCCGGTGTAGATCAGGTCGCCGGGTTGCAACTCCCAGGCCGCTGACAGGTGTTCGATGGTCTCGGCGATGTTCCAGATCAGTTTGCCGATGTTGCTGTGCTGGCGCTGCGTGCCGTTGACGTCCAGATGGATGGCTGCATCATTGATTTTTGGCAGCTTGTCGGCCGGCGTAATGGGACCGATTGGCGCCGAATGGTCGAACGCCTTGCCGATACACCAGGGGCGGCCCTGTTTCTTCATCTCGCCCTGCAGGTCGCGGCGCGTCATGTCCAGGCCGACGGCATAACCATAGATGTGTTTGTGTGCATCGGCAGCAGCGATGTTCTTGCCACCGGTGCCGATCGCCAC
>JAGPBF010000280.1 GCA_018063505.1 Rhodoferax sp. | reverse complement strand
ACTGCTGGAGGACGATGCACCGGCCAGGGCGCTGGTCTGGCGCCGCTTCTACCAGGCCTTGCTCGATCAGCCCGAGCGGCGTGCCGATTTCGAAGCGGTGGTGGCCGAACACGGCCGCTTCCAGACCGAAAAGGCACTGGGCCAGGCGCTGGACAAACGCGTCGAGTTCGTGCGCGCCGATGCAGCCGGGCGTGTCGACGCATCGGTGCGCCATTTTCATGCCGTGTTTCCGGCGCTGTCGGCGCACGCGCAGCCGGCGCACGCGCTGGTGGGCGCGTCGGCCAGCGCCCGCTGGCTTGGCTGGGCCGACGCGCTGGCGGGCGAATCCAACAAGACACCGCAGAAGGCTGCCGAGCGCGTGCGCGAGGTGTTTGTCGCCATGGCGGATCCGGCGCAACAGCTGGCGGGCGCCGATGCTCTGGCGGCGCTGCGCAAGGCGTTCTTCGTCGCAGAAGAGGACCGGCTGACGCACCACCTGCTGAAGTTCGCCGCCGCGCAGCAGGCCGCTGCCGAATTGCTGACGCTTTGTTCGGCGCAGCGCCACCACGCCGCCTGGCTGTACCAGCAACGCATGGGCCGCCTGTGCCGCGTGTTGATTGCCGCTTTCAGTGCGCTCAAGCGCGAACGCGGCTGGATCGACATGAGCGACGTCGAACGCGCGGCGATGGTCTTGTTGTCCGACCCGGTGTTGTCGGGCTGGGTGCAGGAGCGGCTCGATACCCAGGTGCGCCATTTGTTGATCGACGAGTTCCAGGACACCAACCCGATGCAATGGCATGCATTGCTGTCGTGGCTGGGAAGTTACTCCGGCACGGCGGGTTCGGCGCCCGGTATCTTCATCGTGGGCGACCCGAAGCAGAGCATCTACCGGTTCCGGCGCGCCGAGCCGCAGGTGTTTCGCGCGGCGCAGGCTTTTGTATCCCAGGGGCTGGGCGGCGAGCTGCTCAGCTGCGATCACACCCGGCGCAACGCCAGGGCGGTCATCGAGGTCGTCAACACGGTGATGGCGAATGCTGCCGAACAAGACCACTATGAAGGATTTCGCAGCCACACCACGGACGCGTCCGCGCCGGGGCGCGTCTGCCGCCTGCCGCCGATCGCGCGGGACCGGTCGGCAGCGGCTGACGGTGCAGCAGGCGCTGATGCGCCCGCGGCCGAGTCCGGCTGGCGCGACAGCCTGACGCAGGCACGCGAGACACCGGAGGAAACCTATCGCTCGCTGGAGGCGCGCCAGGTCGCACACTGGATCGCCGATGCGGTGGCGCAGGGGCGCGCGCCGTCGGACGTGATGGTGTTGTCGCGTCGCCGCGCCGGTCTGGGTCCGCTGCTGGACGCACTTCGCGCGCTCGGTGTTCCGGCGCAGATCGGCGAGAAGACCGGCCTGAACGATTGTTGCGAAGTGCGCGATATCGTCGCGCTGCTCGATGTGCTGGTATCGCCGCGGCACGACCTGTCGCTGGCACGTGCATTGCGCTCGCCGCTGTTTGACCTGCCGGACGAGGCGCTGGTCGACCTGGCGGTGCGCCAGCGCGCACAGCGGCTGCCCTGGTTCGAGTTGCTGCAACAGGACTGGCCGGTGGCGCATGCCTTGCACGGCATCGGCGCCACGCTGACGCGCTGGAAGGGCTGGCTCGATGATCTGCCCCCGCATGATGTGCTGCAGGCGATTTATGGCAGCCACGATGTGCTGGGCCGATTCGCCATGCTGGCGCCGTCGGTGCAGCGCGACGCCGTGTTGTCGAACCTGCGCGCGTTGCTGACGGCGGCGCTGGAAGTGGCCGGTGGCCGCTTCGTCACGCCCTACGCGTTCGTGCGTGCGCTCAAGGCCGGCGCGGTGATGGCGCCCGCCACGGTGGTCGACGATGCTGTTCGCCTGCTCACGATTCACGGCGCCAAGGGCCTGGAGGCCGGTGCAGTGGTTTTGCTCGATACCGATACACCGGCACGCGCCGCCGAGACCATGGGCGTGCTGGTCGACTGGCCGGCCGAAGCGGCGCAACCGGACAAGTTTTTCTTTCTGAGCAGCGAGGCGCGCCCGCCGGTGTGCGCGGTGGCGACGCGTGACAGCGAATGGCTGCAACGCCAGCGCGAGGAACTCAATGCCTTGTATGTGGCGCTGACACGTGCCCGCGATACGCTGCTGATCTCGTCGATCGAGCCGCACCGCGATGCCAGCGGCAGCTGGTGGCAGCGCCTGTGCGAACTGGCCGAACCGCTGGACGTGCAGCCCCTGCATGGGGTGGCGCGCGCCGCGCCCGCAGATTCGCCTGAGGTGTTCGAGATGCTGGTTTTACCGTCAGCGTCGACAGCAACAGCAAAAGCGACAGCGGCAGCAACAGCTGCAGCGCCTGCGGCTGAATCCGCCGATGGCCCCGCTGGCGCAGAGCCCACGGCCTGCGACCCGCCGTCGGCGCGCATCGGCAAGGCGATGCACCGGATGCTCGAATGGGAGTCGTTCGGCGCGGCACATCTGCATGCGGCGCGGCGCGAGTTCGGGCTTGACGCCGAGCAGGCGCAGCAGGCCTCGGCGATGGCCCAGCGCATATTGCAGGGGGCAGGGGCCTGGGCCTGGGACAAGGCGCAGCTGGCCTGGTCGGCCAACGAGGTCGAACTTGCACGCAACGGTGTACTGATACGGCTCGATCGCCTGCTTCAGCGCAAGGACGACGGCCAGTGGTGGGTGCTTGACCACAAATCCAGCCATGCGCCACTCAAGGACCCGGATCTGGTCATGCAATTGCGCAGCTACCGCGACGCGGTCCGGGCCATCTACCCCGGCCAGACCGTGCGGGCCGCGTTTCTGACCGGCGACGGCCAGTGCCTGGAACTGCCGGAGACCACGCCATGAGCGCCGCGCCGGGCCGCTCCCAAGCAAGCTCGCACCGCAGCCCGAAGGGCGTAGGTTGCCTGATGAGCGCCACCGGGCCGTTCCCAGGGGCGAATTCCGCGATGCGCAGCATGGAGGTTGGCTGATGAACTCCGCTGCAATCATCGGCGCAGGGCCGGCCGGGCTGATGGCGGCCGAGGTATTGGCGCACGAGGGTGTGCAGGTGCATCTGTATGACGCCATGCCGTCGGTCGGCCGCAAGTTCCTGCTGGCGGGCAAGGGCGGATTGAACCTGACCCACTCCGAGCCGCGCGCCGCATTCGACTCGCGGTACGGTGCGCGTCAGGCGCATGTGGCTGCCTTGCTGCAGGATTTCGGCGCCGACGCCGTGCGCGCCTGGGCGCACGCCCTGGGCGTGCAAACGTTCGTCGGCAGCTCGGGCAGGGTGTTCCCGACCGACATGAAGGCGGCGCCCCTGCTGCGCGCATGGTTGCACCGGCTGCGCCATCCGGCATCGGGTGAGCCGGTGCAGTTTCATATGCGGCACCGCTGGTGCGGTTGGGCCGATGCAGCTGGCCAGGGCGGGGACATGCTGTTCGATACCCCCACCGGGCGCCAGACGGTGCGCGCCGATGTGCAGATCCTGGCGCTGGGCGGCGCCAGCTGGCCGCAGCTCGGTTCGAATGGCGCATGGGTGCCCTTGCTGGCCGGGCGTGGCGTCGACATAGCACCGTTGTTGCCGGCCAATTGCGGCTTCGATCGCCTGGGCGGCTGGAGCACCCATTTCAGCACCCGGTTTGCCGGCCTGCCATTCAAGTCCGTGGTGTTGCGGGTTCCCGGATTGGCGGGTGGTCCGGCGTTCGAGCGCAAGGGCGAGTTTGTTGCCACTGCCGGCGGCATCGAGGGCAGCCTCGTATACGCCGCCTCCGCCCTGATACGCGAGACGATCGCGGCCCGGGGAACGGCCAGGGTGTCGGTCGACCTGCTGCCGGACTTCAGCGCCGAGCGGGTTGCAAGCCAGGTCGCACATCCGCGCGGGTCACGGTCGTTGTCCAGCCATCTCAAGAGTCGGCTGGGTATCGACGGCATCCGGTCCGGCCTGCTGCACGAGGTGCTGACCCGGGAGCAGATGGCCGATGCCCACCTGCTGGCCGCCACGATCAAGGCAGTGCCGCTGACCTTGTCAGGCGCGCGGCCGGTGGCCGAGGCGATCAGCACCGCCGGCGGCGTGCGATTCGAGGCCTTGGGCCCGACGCTGATGCTGCTGGGTTGCCCCGGCGTGTTTTGCGCCGGCGAAATGCTCGACTGGGAAGCTCCGACGGGCGGTTATCTGTTGACCGCCGTCATGGCCAGCGGCCGCGTGGCGGCGCAAGGTGCCCTGGAATACCTGCGGCAGGCGCGCCCGCGTTGACCACGGTGTGACTTTGTTGGCGCCGGTGTATGGCGGGTAGCCATCGATCCCCGTGAAACGATGCGATTGAACCGATAGAATCCGGCCAGGGTCGAACACGAATAAGAGCCACCGACGCAAGAGACGCCAAGCACACATGGACCACGAGAACACC
>JAGPBF010000103.1 GCA_018063505.1 Rhodoferax sp. | reverse complement strand
CCGGCGGCGGCGTTCGCAGTGCCACCTTCGCGCTGGGCCTGATGCGCGGTCTGGCGCAGATCAAGCCGGACACTACGCAAGCAACCCCGCAGGCCGGTCTCGCGCATGAGGGGCTGCTGGGGCGGCTGGACTACCTTTCCACCGTCTCGGGCGGTGGTTATGTCGGCGCCATGTACGGGCGCCTGGTCGCCACCTACGGCGTGCAACGGGCCCAGCAGCTGATGGCCGCCAGCCAGTCGTCGGTATTGGGCTGGTTGCGCCGCAACGGCCGCTACCTGACACCAGGCGGCTCGCGCGACACCGGCATCGCGCTGGTCACCTATCTGCGCGCCTGGCTGGCGATCCATGCCGAGTTCATGTTCGCCTGCATCGGTCTGGGCCTGATCGTGATCCTGCCGCATCTGTGGCAACACAGCCTGCAATTGCTCGATGCCAATGCCTGGGAACCCTGGTACACCGCCTGGTGGGCCTTGTCGCTGGCCTTCTGCACGGCGCTGGCGCCCGGCCTGATCGCCGGCTACTGGGCGGCACGCGACAACCCCAATCCCCGCCACACCACCACACGGCTGAGCTGGCGCGACGGCTCGTTCGTTTTGATCATCGCCGCTGGCACCTTCGCGATGCTGCGCAGCCTGTATACCAACGGCGTTCTCGACCCGGCGCGCAACAGCCTGACCTGGCCCGGCGCTGGAGCGCTGGCACTGGGCTCGGTGGTGATCGGCCAGGTTGCCACCATGGTCTGGCTGGCCAGTGACCGCACGCCGCATGCGCTCAAGGTGGCACGGGTGCGCAACCTGCTCACCGTCAATCTGCGCTGGGTCATGCTGATCACCGTCGGATTGGCCGGTATGGGCGCGCTGGACTGGCTGAGCTGGTGGATTCTGGCGGAGTTCCAGACCGGCAATGCGTGGCTGTGGCGCGGCGTCGGCGCTGGCGGCGTGGCGCTCCTGATCCTGCGTGCTCTGGTGCAACCACTGCAGAAGATTGCCGCCGAAAGCTCGAACCGCACACGCGAATGGCTGCCACTGCTGATCGAGGTCGGCAGCATGTGCGCGATGGTGGTGCTGGTCTTGTTCTGGCTGGTCCTGCTGCAATGGTTCGTTTTCGCGCCCGAAACCTTCGAGGCGATGCGCGCGGTACCGGCCTGGATGCGCGCCAGCATACTTGCCTGCGTGTTGCTGGCCTGGATCGTGTTGTCGGCCGGCAATGTGCAGATGGCCAACACCTCATCGCTGCACAGCTTCTACCGCTCCCGTCTGACACAGGCCTATCTGGCGGTGGGCAATCGCCAGCGCGACCTGGCCGATGAGAACGGCGTACGCTCCGACGTGACCCGGGTGGTCGACGGTGACGACAGCAGGTTGTCGGACTACCGCCCGGAGACCCTGGGTGGCCCGATCCACCTGGTCAACACCAGCCTGAACCAGACCCGCGACGACAAGAGTGGCCTCTACAACGCCGATCGCAAGGGTGCCGCTGTCACGGCCAGCTGGCGCGGCTTCGAAGTCGGTCCGCATGATTTCATCGCCATGCAGGCGGACCATGACGTTGGCACGCTGGGCCGCTGGGTGGCGGTATCCGGTGCCGCGGCTTCCCCCGGCGCCGGGTCGTATACGTCGCGCGGTCTGGCGCTGCTGCTGTATTTTCTGGGTGTGCGGCTGGGCCACTGGATGCGTGCGCCGCAGCAGCGGGCACAGCTGCGCTGGCTCAGCGCCTGGTCCTGGCGGCTGATTCCCAAGCCCATGATGCTGACCAGCGAGGCGTCCGCCACGTTCTACGGCGTGGAACGGCCCTGGTGGTATCTGTCGGACGGCGGCCACTTCGAAAATACCGGCGTCTACGCGCTGCTCAAGCGTGAACTCGACTTCATCATCCTGTCCGATGCAGGGGCCGACGCGCGCTACGAATTTGCCGATCTGGAGAACCTGGTCCGCAAGGCCCGGATCGACTTCGGTGCGGAAATCGATTTCTATACCCATTCCGAGGCCGCAGAGTTGTTCCCCAGTGACAGTTGCGAGATGACCGTGTTGTCACCCGAAGACATGGGCAATGTGTATTCAAGTCGCGGCGTGCTGCTGGCCCGCATCCGGTATCGGGCGCGCCCCGGGCCTGCCATGCCGGACGGAACCCCCGGTCCGATGGTGCGACCCGAGGGCACCTTGCTGGTGGTCAAACCCAACCTGCATGACGCACTCGACCTGGACCTGCTGTCGTATGCGCGCAAACATGCAGGCTTTCCGCACGAATCCACCGGCGACCAGTCGTTCGACGAGGCCCAGTGGGAGAGTTACCACCGGCTGGGCGAAGATTTCGGCCGCGCCATGCGGCCCGCCTGGCTGGCCCGACTTCCCGGCTGGCAACAGCCGGCACGCCATGGGTTACGCGTGTCGGCGCGGCTGGCGCCCCCGCCAGCAGACACCGAACTCGAACGCCGGGAGCCGCTGTGGCGGCGCAATGTGCGGGCCGCCGCGATCGGCACCACCCTGGGCGTGGGAGCGTCGGGGACCCTGCTGCTGTCCTTGTGGCAGTTGCAGGACCAGCTGCAACGCAATCGGATCGACCAGCAGACCGAGGCACGGCAACTGTTCACCGAAGTCTCCAAAGGCTTGCAGTCCTTCGATGGCAGTTGCCCCGAAGTACCCGAACACGTGGTCACGCAGGCGGCAATGCTGCTGGACCTGCGCACCAGCCCGTCGATGCGACCGCTCGAACAGGCCGGCCTGGAACGGCTGGCCGCGCGCATCACCGAGGAATGCGTGCGTGCACCGGCGGCCAGCGCGCAATGCGGCGCCAATTTCCGCCGCGTCCAGAGCAGCCTGTGCACGCTGGTGCGCAAGCCGCCGACACAGGACACCGCGCTGAACTACTGGCATCCCGGCGCCTCGCCACAGGAGCAGTCGGTCGACGGAAAGGCTGTGCTGCGGGCGGCAGCCAACCGCTTTCCGGTGCTCGGCGAGCTTTTGTTGCCCGGCGCAGCAGCACCGGCTTCGGACAGGCAGGCCAGCGCCAGTGCGCCAGCCGAGCCCGGATCCGATGCAGCCGCAACACCGGCTGCACCTGTGGCCACGAACGGCAATGCGGTCGCTGTTGGTCCACCGGCGATCGGTTCGATTGCCGGTGCGCCAGCGGCTGCGACGCAGGGCCAGGCATTGCCGGTGCCACCGATGCAGGGCGCGGGTTACGCCGCGCCGCAAGGACCGTTCACGCCCGCCGCATTGCAGGCATGCGCGCGCGCTGCAGACGGCGGCAGCAGCACCTTGTATATCCATATCTACAGCGAGAACACACGCATGGCAGCCACCGCGCTACGCCAGGCCCTGCAGCCAGAGGAAGGCGCTCCGCTGCTGGTGGCGCCGATCGAGAACGTGGTGCGCAACGCCGAACTGCGCCAGCAACGCCCGCCGGTACCGTGGCCCAATCCGACGCTGGTATTACATGACCCGGCGAGTCGGAACTGCGCACGCGCCATTGCCGCGGCCGTCGGTGCGCCCTGGCAGAGCGAAGGCGGGACCACACCCGTGGTACGTTTGCGCAGCCTGCCCGCTTCGCTGCAGGCACGTCCCGGAGTGCTGGAGCTGTGGCTGCCACCACCGGAAACCAGTACCGCAAACGTGCAGAATACGATGCGCTGAAACCCCGCTGCTGCCGGTATGCCTGCGTGGGCGGCAGCCGCTTGCGTGGCTACAACACGCGGGTCATGAACACGCTGTTCGGATCTTCGCGGTAATCGCCAAACGGCGCACAGGTTTCAAACCCGTGCGCGGCGTACAAGGCCCGCGCCGGCGCGAAGAACGGCATGGCACCGGTCTCCAGGCTGAGCCGCTGCAAACCCATCGCGCGCGCCTGGCCCACAATGAACACCAGCATCTGACGGCCGATGCCCTGGCGCCGGCGGTCAGGGGCACAACGCATCGACTTGAGCTCGCCGTGTCGTGGGTCGAGCCGCTTGAGTGCGCCGCAACCGATCAGTTGCTCGCCATCCCAGGCACTCCAGAACCGGATATCGGGCTGGCGCAGTCCGTCGAGATCGAGCGCGTGCTTGCTCTGTGGCGGCGACACGGCGCGCATGTCACGGATATGCTGTTCGAGAAACAGCGCGATACGCGGATCGCGCAAATCGTCGCGCCGAATCTGCAACTGCGTTGATGACACGATTTATTCTCGCTTGCGGTTCAACCCATCATTTTCTGCGGCAGCCAGGTCGCCAGTTCCGGAAACACGCACAGGATCAGGATCGCCAGCACCATGCAGCACATGAACGGGAACGCGCCCTTGAGGATGGTGGTCAGGCGCACGTCGGGCGTGATGCCGTTGATGACGAACAGATTGAGCCCCACCGGTGGCGTGATCAGGCCCAGCTCCATGTTGATGGTCAGGATCACGCCGAACCAGATCGGGTCGAATCCGGCGGCCGTGATGACCGGCATCAGGATCGGCGTGGTCATCAGGATGATCGCCGCCGGCGGCAGAAAACAACCCGCGACCAGCAGCAGCAGGTTGATGGCAGCCAGCACCACCCAGCGGTTGACCTGCAGTTCGGCTATGGTCTGCGCCACCGCCTGCGTGACCTGCAGCGACGACATCATGTAGCCGAACAGGATGGACGTGCCGATGATCATCAGCAACATGCCCGACTCGCGCAGGCCGTCGCGCAGGATCACCCACAGGTCCATCGGGCGCCACACGCGGTAGATCACGACGACCATCACCAGGCACAACATGGCGCCTACACCAGCCGCCTCCGAAGGTGTCGCGATGCCGCCATACAGGGCATAGACCACACCGATGATGACGGCGATGAACGGCAGCAACCGGGGCATCAGTTCGAGCTTTTCCTTCATCGTGTAGATGCGGTCGCTGTCGACCAGTTTCGTGCCCCGTTTCCAGCTCAGGAACAGCGCCCAGGCCATGAACAACAACGTGAGCAGCAAGCCGGGAATGATGCCGGCGATGAACAGCCGGCCGATCGAGGTCTCGGACGCAATGCCGTACAGGATCATCGTGATGCTCGGCGGAATCAGGATGCCCAGCGTACCGCCGGCTGCGATCGCTCCGGTGGCCAGGTCGGCGTCGTAGCCGCGCTTGCGCATCTCAGGGATCCCCATCTTGCCGATGGCCGCGCAGGTCGCCGGAGACGAACCGGTGAGCGCCGAGAACAAGGCGCAGGCGCCGATGTTGGAGATCACCAGCGATCCGGGAATCCGGTGCAACCAGCGCGCCAGTGCCTCGTACAGGTCGCTGCCGGCACGCGAGGACGCCACGGCAGCGCCCATGATGACGAACATCGGCAAGGACACCAGCGTGAAGTCCGACAAGCCGGCAAAAATCGTCTCGGGCACGAAGTGCACGCTGTTCCAGCCATCGAAGATCACCATGAACGACAAGGCGACCGCACCCAGGCCAAACGCAATCGGCAGGCCGGTGGCCAGCAGCAGTGTCGTGACGACGAAGATCAGCAGGCCAATGGCCAACGGGCTCATGGAAATTCCCTTCGTGCCGCGCACTGCGGGACTATTCGCCTTGGGGCGGCCCTGCGTCTCACAAGAAAATGCCGGGCCGCTCCCAAGTTTTCTTGCACCCCCTCGGGGGGCCTGGCGAAGCCAGGGCTGGGGGCGCTCATAACGTGTCCTCGGCCGACAGGCCAAATGGCAGGCTGCGCCGTTGCAACACCAGCAGTATGTCGACCACGAACTGCAGGCACAACAAGCCCAGTCCGACCGGCACGGACAGGTAGGGAATCCAGACCCGGGCCTTCCAGATCGACGGCGTGGTCTGGCCACTGAGCCATGTCTCATGCCACCACGGGATCGACGCGTACAGGAAGAAGCCGCAGAACACCAGCGCGACCAGGTTGCCGGCCACGAACAATACGCGGCGCGCCGGCGGGCGCAACATCAGCGGTACCACGTCAACGGCGACATGACCGCGGGTCAGCAGGATGTAGGGCGCGCCGATGAAGGTCGCCGCCACCAGCGAGAACGTGACGAACTCGGTCTGCCAGATCGACGACTGGCCGAGAACCGCTCGCACGAACACCATCTGGCAGATGATTACGATCGAGATCAGGATCATCAGCGCCGCAACGACGCCGAAGACCCGCGACACACCATGAACGGCCCTCGCCCATACGGGCAGCGGCCTGTCACTGTCACTTGACACTCAGCGCCTTTTCGATCAGCTCCTTGCCGCCAGGGACTTTTTCGGCAAACGCCTTGTACGAGGTTTTCTGAGCCACGGCGCGCCAGGCGTCTGCATCGGCATCGCTGAGCGTGACGACTTCGACCTTGTTCTTCTTGAAGGTCTCGACCATCTCGTCGTCGAGTTTCTTGGACTCGGCCTCGAAATAATCCTCGGCCTTCTGCGATGCTGCTGTCAAGGCCTTCTTCTGCGCATCATTGAGCTTGTCCCAGCTTTTCTTGGAGATCAGCACCGGCTCGTACATGAACCACAGCGCGTTGTCACCAGGCGCTGTCACGCACTTGAGTTGTTCGTACAGGCGGAACGACACGAAGCTGCCGGTCGACGTGTCGGTGACCTGAGCCACGCCCTGCTGCAATGCGTTGTAGACCTCGCTGGACGGGATCGACACGATCGAGGCACCGGCGCCGGCCCACATCTGCGCAAAGGTCGATCCGGCCGAACGCACTTTCAGGCCGGCCGCATCTTCGGGCCGCTTGATGCACTTGTCCTTGGAACCGAAGGCGCCGGCCAGCCAGGCGTCGGCCAGCACGTGCGCACCCCCCTGCTCGATGATGGCCTTGATGTCCTTCATGAACGCCGAATCGTTCATCCGGCGTGCATGCGCATGGCCCTTGACCAGGCCGGGCATCAGCGTGGCGCCGAATTGCGGATGAAAGCCCGACGCATAGTCCAGCGGGAACGACGTCATGTCGATCTGGCCGGTCTGCATCGCCTTCCACTGCTCTGTGGCCTTGACCAGACTTGAACCCGGGAACACCTTGATCTCGACACCGACCTTGGCCGCAGCCACTTCACGCGCGATCATCTGCACCATCTCGTCGCGCACATCGCCCTTGCCACCCGGGAACTGGTGCGAGGCTTTGAGCGTCACGGTCTGCGCAACCGCGGCGCTGCCCAGGCCCAGCGCCAGCACCAGCGCGGTGACGGCAGCGGCGAGCGGCTGGCGGCCTCGCGTCGGGACTCGACGACTGGAAGAATTCTGAAACGGCTGGGCGGAACGCGGGTTGGTCATGTCTGTCTCCTGTTCGATGATTGAATGGCGCCGTAACGCAGCTCGAGGCGCAGCGACACGGGCGCCTTGCCAGCGAGATCGACCAAGTTTACGGGCGACTCGCAACTGCGCAGGCGCCAGCTGGGACTTTGTTCTGGGTGATTACCCTGATCGGAACGCGACCGGATTTGCCCGCAAGCGACCCCGGACGCTGACTGTTCAGCGCGGTACGACGCCGCAGGCCACGCGGGCGCCACCACCTCCGAGCGCCTGCGGATGGTCCGAATGATTGTCACCACCGGCATGGATCATGATCGAGCGCCCCTGCAGATCGGCCAGCTTGAGCCGGGGCGCCAGCACCGGGGACTGGGCTGTTCCGTCGTTCGCCACAAACAGCGGCGGCAGGTCGCCCAGGTGCCCGGTGCCCCAGGGCTCGCCATGATGACCGGACTTCGCGGGATCGAAATGGCCGCCGGCAGCCAGCGCCGCCACGGCCACGCCGTCCCTGGTGAGCGGCTCGCAGGATGCGTTCTCGTGCACGTGAAATCCGTGCTGACCCGGTGTCAGGCCCTGGAGCGCCGGCTGGAATACCAGGCCATGGGCAGACTCCGACACGCGCACCGTGCCCAGCACGGCGCCGCTGCCTGCGGCACTGGCAGCACGCATCTCGACACCGAGTTCCGCGCCGGTGGCCACACCGGCCGACCAGCACATGCCCAGCGCAAGCAATGAAAAAGCACAATCTCGCATGGTCTCTCCCCTCTGTTGAAAATCCATCGTGGTGCAGCGACACACCCGCCGAAAGGCACCTGGTCACACCAGCCGCGTTACCGCCGAATCCTCAGGTACGACCCGATCGGGTGACACCAGCACCAGCGTCAACACCCGCGCCACCCTGATCTTTGCCCCTGGCCGGACCAGAATTTCAGCCCCCTTGCTGACCGGCACACCGTCGACTTCGGTGACACCGTCGGACACGGTGCGCAGGTGATAACCGTCCGCGAATCGGCGCAATTCGAAGTGCCAGCGGCTGATCTGGCGTGCCTGGGACGGATCGGTGGGCACCAGAACCACGTCGTTGGCAGTCGTTCCCTCGTGCTCACGCAGTCGCCCGAAACTGACGATATCCTGCGCCGGCAAATCGAATTCCTCGCTGGTTTCCTCGAACCGGACCCGGGTCGGGAAAACCGACTGGTCGCGCCACTCGAAGGCCAGCAGATCGACCTGGCGCGTCAGGCCCTTGAGATCGATCGACTCCAGCGGACGGCATCTCATGCGATGCGTCGGACCCAGTTCCTGGAACACCTCGCGCGTCAGCCTGATCTCGCCAGGCCTGGCGGCCGCCGCCACCCGCGCGCAGATGTTGACCGAGTCACCGCTGACCACGTCACCATCGGCCAGCACCGGCCCATGGTGGATGCCGATTCGCACCTGCATCTGATGGTCGCGTGCCCGGTTGACGTTTTCACGCGAAATGGCGGCTTCGAAATCGATCAGTGCCGCAATCGCCGAATCGGCACTCACAAACGCCAGAAAAGCCCCGTCGCCAGCGGTATCGACAATTCGGCCGTCGTGGCTGCCCAGACACTCGGTGAGCAGATCCAGATGGAGTTGCTGCAACTGCCGACCGGCAGCATCACCAAAACGCGCAAAATAAGGCGTGGACGCCACGATGTCCGAGAACGCCAGCGTCATCGGGCGCTCGAACCGGCGTGTCAGCTCCTGCTGAAGCATGTTCTGCAGACGGATGATGTCAACCATGCTGAGCGTGCTCAGATCTATCATGATCGCCACCATAACCGACCGCAGGCCCGCATACAAGCGCGCCATGCAAGCATCACGGTGCAACGGCGCGCCGCGCGGGTCTGCGTGGCGGTGGCTTCTGGCAAAGCGGGACGCGTATACTTTGCCAGGCGATCCGTATGCTGGCAACGCACCACCTGTCGGCCACGGCCACCCCGGGGAGTTATTGCCATGGGACTGCGACTCAAATTCAACCTGGTACTGCTGCTGGTGTTCGTACTCGGACTCGGTGTTTCAGGCTACGTCTCGCACCAGCTGCTGCAGAAAAACGCCCGCGAAGAAGTCCTGCGCACCGCCGGCGTCATGATGGAGGCCGCGATGGCGATGCGCTCCTATACCGTGGCGCAGGTCCGGCCCCACCTGCGTGTGGTCGAGAACGAATTCCTGCCGCACAGCGTGCCGGCCTACGCCGCCACCGAGATCATGGGCCAGTTGCACACCAAGTACCCCGATTACGCCTACAAGGAAGCGGCACTGAACCCGACCAATCCACGCGATCGTGCCGTAGGCTGGGAGGCTGACGTGATCAGCGAATTCCGCAACAACGAGCAGCGCAAGGAGTTCTCGGGCATCCGGCTCACCCCCACCGGTTTGTCGCTGTACCTCGCGCGCCCGTTCCAGATCAAGGATCCGAACTGCCTGGCCTGTCACACCACGGCAGAAAGCGCTCCGCCGGCCATGGTCAAGCTGTATGGCGGTAACAACGGCTTTGGCTGGAAACTCAACGAAGTCATCGGCGCGCAGATCGTCTCGGTACCGATGTCGCTGCCGATCGAAAAAGCCGAAAGTGCATTCCTGACCTTCATGGCCTCGCTGGCCGGTGTCTTTGCCGTGTTGTTCATCATCCTGAACCTGATGCTGTCGGTGCTCATCGTCAGACCGATCCGCCGGATGTCGGCCGCCGCAGACAAGATCAGCGTCGGCGAACTGGACATTCCCGAGTTGTCGGAATCGGGCAAGGACGAAGTGGCCGTGCTGGGCAAGTCGTTCAACCGGATGCGGCGCAGTCTCGAGAAGGCCATCAGCCTGATCGATGACAACTGACCGGCAGACCATCGCATGATGCACAGCGACATCGCGTTGCCGCGCGGATACCGCCTGCAGGAGTACCAGATCGAATCCACGCTGGGCGTAGGCGGCTTCGGGTTGACCTATCTGGCCACCGATGCCAACCTGAACATGCAGGTGGCGATCAAGGAGTATCTGCCCAGCGACCTGGCCACCCGCAGCGACGACCACTCGATCCGCTCCAAGTCGGACCACACGCTGGATAAATTCAACTGGGGTCGCTCGCGTTTCCTCGACGAGTCGCGCACACTGGCCTCATTCCGCCACCCGAACATCGTGCGGGTGATGCGCTTCTTCGAGGCGAACCAGACCGCCTACATGGTGATGGAGTTTGTAGCCGGACAACCGTTGGGTGAATGGATCAAGGCACGCCGGCCGCTCGATTCCAACACCCTGATCGCGGTCACACTGGCCTTGCTCGGCGGCATCGAGGTCATCCACAGGTCCGGCTTTCTGCACCGCGACATCAAGCCGGGCAACATCTTCCTGCGCCAGGACGGCTCGCCGGTATTGCTCGACTTCGGCTCCGCGCGTTCGGTGCTGGTGGACACCGAACGCACGGCCATCGTCTCGCCCGGCTACGCACCGCTGGAGCAATACCACGCGCACGGCAACCAGGGCCCTTGGAGCGATCTGTATGCGATCGGTGCGGTCATGTACTGGATCGTCACCGGACACAAACCAATGGAAGCCACGGCGCGGGTTCCAGCAGACAACATGCCCTCGGCCACGCAACTGGGCAACCCGGTCCACTACAGCCGGCAGTTGCTGCAACTGATCGACTGGGCACTGGCACCGGCAGAGAAATCACGACCGCAGACCGTCAGCGCGCTGCAGCAGCAGTTGGCGCTGCAATTTGATCCGGCGGCAGACGAGACGCAATCGGTGTTTACCGGCAAGACAGCGTTGCCCGAACCGACGGCCAGCGTACATGTCGGCACCCAGACCGCGCTGGCATTCGATGTCGCTGTGGTCAAAAACCTGGTGGCCGACCTGGCCGCGCACCTGGGGCCGGTGGCCGCCATCGTCGTGCGGTCGGCCGCCAAAAAGGCGCTTGACCTGAGCGCGTTGGTCAACACCCTGGCCAATGACATCGCCGATCCGGTGGCCCGTGCTGATTTCGTTCGCAAACATCTGTCGCATGAGCGCCGCCGGGCCGCTCCCGAGGCGCTCGCACCGCAGCCCGCAGGGCGTAGGTTGCCTGATGGGCGCAGTGGGCCGCCAAACGAACGCTCGCTGCCAGCGCATACCCGTTCGCTGCCCACCGGCCTTTACCCACCGCCACCGCCATCGCAGTCCCGTCCGGTGTTCGAGGCCAGCACCCTGGCCAGGGCAGAGGCCGAACTGGCCCAATATATCGGTGCGGTTGCCCGCGCAGTGGTGCGACGTGCTGCGAACAAGGCCCATGGCGAACACGAACTGTTTACCCTGCTGGCCCAGGAAATTGACGACCCTGCCCTGCGCAAGGCCTTCCTGCGCAAGGCGATGTCGGTGTCGGGCCGGCCCTGAGCGTCAGGCTGTCCGGCGCACACCCTGCCGGCGCGCGGTGTCAAGCCGTGTGTCGCTGCGGCGAAGCGGTCGAAAGCGTAAGGTGGCTGATGACCAGGGCAAGCACTGCACAGGTGCCGATGCCGACAACCATCGGCCGGCTGCTGCCATCGACAAACAGGCCGACTGCGGCCATCACCAGCGCCCCGGTGACAAACTGGAACATTCCCATCAAGGCCGAAGCGGTGCCGGCAATCGCGCCATGGCGATCGAGCGCCAACACCGCCGAACTGGGCATCGCCAGGCCCAGAAAACCGAATCCGATGAAAAGCAGTACCAGCAACGGCACCAGCCGGTCGACGCCCAGCAGGTTGAGCAACAGCAGTGACAACATCGCTGCGGCATATCCGACCATCGCGAATTTCACCAGTCGCGCCAGGCCCAGGCGCTTGCCGAACCGGCCCGTCAACTGGGATGCGCCGATGAACGCAGCAGCGTTGACGGCAAACGCCAGCCCGTATTGCCGCGAGCTCAGTCCGAAATGCGTGATCAGCACGAATGGCGAATTCGCCAGATAGGTGAAAAAGCTCGAAACCCCGAAGGCGCCGATGAACACCATACCCAGAAACGTGCGGTCGCGCAGCAACACACCATACGCCGCCAGGGCGCTGCGCAAGCCGCTGGCGCTGCGTTGCTCTTTCGGTCGGGTCTCGCGCAGACTGGTGGCCACCAGCACCAGCGCAGCCACGGCAATGGCCGCTATCACCCAGAAAATACTGCGCCAGCCGCTGAATTCGACCAGCAGACTGCCGGCCAGTGGCGCCAGAATCGGCGACACGCTGAACACCAGCATCAGCAAGGCCATCACCCGCGCCGCTTCATGCCCGGTATACAGGTCACGCACGATGGCTCGCGGAATCACGACACAGGCACAGGCACCCAGGCCCTGCACGAAACGCAGTGCGATCAGGCTATGGACGTCCGGTGCCAGGGCACAACCGACGCTGCCTATGCAGAACAGCGTGAGTCCGAAGTACATCGGCAAACGCCGTCCCACCATGTCCGACACCGGTCCATAGATGATCTGGCCGGCGCCCATGGCGACGAAATACGCCATCAGACTGGCCTGCACCGCACCGATGGACGCGTCCATGTCCGTGCCGATCGAGGGCAAGGCTGGCAGATACATGTCGATCGAGAACGGACCGACTGCCGACAACAAGCCCAACACCAGGGCGATGCGCAGGAAACTCGAATTCATGAATTGGTATGCTTTGAATAAACTGCACGGGCCCGGCCGCACAGATGCGCGGCACCCGCAGGGCCGCGCGCAGCCGTCAAGCATACCGAACAACGCGCCTGCGGGTCTGGCACGGTCATTCCGGTATCTGGTGCCGGCGCGGCCCAACCGGCAGGCAGATCGACAAGGAGACCCGCATGCGCGCAGAGCAGAATGAATTGTTGACACGCATCGGCCCAGGCACCCGCTGCGGCCGCTTGCTGCGCAGCTATTGGCAACCGGTGGCATTGCTGGACGAATTCGATCCAGCGCTCGATCCGGCCATGGCCATCCGTGCGGTCAAGGCGGTGCGCGTGCTGGGGCTTGACCTGGTGCTGTTTCGCGATGGGTCGGGTCAGTTCGGTCTGCTTGACCGTGACTGCCCGCACCGCGGCGCCGACCTGGCATTCGGGCGCAACGAAGGCGATGGATTGCGCTGCCCGTTCCACGGCTGGAAGTTCGACCGCCAGGGCCAATGCCTGGCGACACCCGGCGAGCCGGATGCCCCCGCCGGCAAGCGCTTGTGCGAACGGGTGCGCCAACGCAGCTACCCGCTGCTTGCGCAAGCTGGCATCCTGTTCGGCTGGTTCGGCGAGCCAGGCAGCACGGCGCCGCCGTTTCCGGCATTCGACTGTTTTGCCGCGCCGGCCAGCCATGTGTTTGCGTTCAAGGGCTTGTGGAACTGCAACTGGCTGCAGGCGGTCGAGGTGGGCATCGACCCGGTCCATCCATCGTTCCTGCATCGCTTCTTCGAGGACCAGATTGCCGGCAAGAGTTACGGCCAGCAGTTTCGTGCCGCCAGCCTAGGCAGTGTCGACGGACAGTCGTGGCCGATGTCGCGCGTGATGCGCGAATGCCACCAACCCGAGATCCGGCATGAACCCACCGAATGGGGCATGCAGCTCACCGCGCTGCGCCGGATCGACGCCGCCACGATGCACGTGCGGGTCACCCAATCGGTATTCCCGCAGGCCTTCGTGATTCCCTTGTCCGAGACAATGACCATCACGCAGTTCCATATGCCGGTGGACGATACCCATACCTACTGGTATTCCATCTTCACCAGTTTTGCCGATCCGATCGACAAGGAGGCGATGCGCCGGCCGCGCCTGGCGGTCGTCGACCTGCCGGGCTACATTCCGAAGTCCGGGCGCCACAACGACTGGGGTTTCGATCCGGTGGACCAGCGTGACCGCACCTTCGTTGGCATGGGCGAGGCCGACATCAACATCCACGACCAATGGGCGGTCGAGAGCATGGGCGCCATCGCAGACCGTACACGCGAGCACCTGGGCACGACCGACAAGGTCATCATCGCCAACCGGCGCATGCTGACGCAGGCGATCGATGCGCTCGAAGCTGGCCAGAGCCTGCCCGGCCTGGCCGACCCGGCGCGTGTCGCCACCATGTCCGGCCCCGACACGGTCGACGGTATCACCCATGCCGACAGCTGGGAGTCTTTCTGGCGGCAGGCCGCAGCGCAAAAGCGGGCTGCAGCGCCGTGGCAGCGGCGGCCAAAGGCACAAGCCCCATGACGACGTTTGCACATCGCTGCGCGTTGGACACCCCCGCCCGTGCCGAGCAGGTGGCCAGCGTGATCGGCCAGCTCAAGACTTCCGGTATCGCGCAGGTGCGGTTTTCCTGGTGCGACCAGCACGGCAATCTGCATGGCAAGACGTTGATGATCGGCGCCGTCGAACGCGCGCTCCATGAGGGCGTGAACATGGTGGGCACACTGATGCTCAAGGACATTTCGGGCCATACCAGCTACAAGGTGTTCGAACCCGACGCCCTGGCCGGCATGCCCGGCTTTGCCCACGCGGCGAACCTGGTGATGTTGCCCGATCCGGCGAGCTTTCGAATTTTGCCCTGGGCCAGCCACACCGCCTGGATGTTGTGCCAGCCCTGGTTTCCGGACGCCACGCCGGTGGCCATCGACACCCGGCGCGTATTGCAGCAGGCGCTGGCGAAACTGGCCCAGGCCGGCTTCGGCCTGATGTGCGGGCTGGAGGTCGAGTTCCACATCTACCGCATCGAGGACCGCGGCGCCACGGATCCCGGCGGCGCGCTCGATCCGGATCAGGCGGCATGGCCGGCTCCGGTGCCGCGGGTATCGATCCTGCATCCGGGTTACGACCTGTTGTCCGAGGCGCTGGCCGACCGCACCCATGCGGCGCTGCGTATCGTGCAAGACACCGCCCAGGGCCTGGGCCTGCCATTGACCTCACTCGAGATCGAAGCCGGACCCAGCCAGTTCGAGGCGGTGTTCGATGCCACCGACGCGCTGACGGCGGCCGACCACATGGTGCTGTTTCGCAATGGTGTCACGCAGGCCTTGCGCCGCGCCGGATACCACGCCACCTTCATGTGCCGTCCGCCATTCGCGAACATCATGTCCAGCGGTTGGCACCTGCACCAGTCGCTGACCGAGCTTGCGACCGGGCGCAATGCCTTCATGCGGCCAAAGTCCAAGCCCGGCAGCGCGCCTCGTGATGCCCAGCATGTGTTGTCACCCACCGGTGAACACTACCTGGCGGGCCTGCTGGCCCATGCCGCAGGCATGGCGGTTTTTGCCACACCGACCATCAATGGC
>JAGPBF010000102.1 GCA_018063505.1 Rhodoferax sp. | reverse complement strand
GATCGAAGGCGTGGGCCCGCGGTACTGCCCCAGCGTCGAAGACAAGATCCACCGCTTTGCCGACAAGACCAGCCATCAGATCTTTCTCGAACCCGAAGGCTTGAGCACGCACGAGTTCTACCCCAATGGGATTTCGACCAGCCTGCCGTTTGACGTGCAATATGAGCTGGTCCGATCCATGGCCGGCCTGGAGAACGCCCATATCCTGCGCCCGGGTTACGCCATCGAATACGACTATTTCGATCCGCGTGCGCTCAAGACCAGTTTCGAAACCCGGGGCATTGCAGGCTTGTACTTTGCCGGGCAGATCAACGGAACCACGGGATATGAGGAGGCGGCGGCGCAGGGGCTGTTTGCCGGTATCAATGCGGCATTGGCCTGTCGGGGCGATGACGCGTGGCTGCCACGACGCGATGAAGCTTACCTGGGCGTGCTGGTCGACGACTTGATCACCAAGGGCGTGACCGAGCCCTACCGCATGTTCACCAGCCGCGCTGAGTTCCGCTTGCAGCTGCGGGAAGACAATGCCGATCTGCGGCTGACCGAGGCTGGCCGTCGCATGGGCCTGGTGGACGACGCCCGCTGGGATGCCTTTTGCCGCAAACGGGATGCTGTTTCACGTGAAACAGAGCGACTGCGTGGGATCTGGATCAATCCGAGAAACCTGGAGTCTGGCGAGGCTGTCCGGGTGTTGGGCAAGGAGATCGATCATGAGTACAACCTGGCGGAGTTGTTGCGGCGCCCGGACGTTTCCTACCGGACGCTGATGACCATGGCCGAAGGCAGGTACGCGCCGGCCGATCTGGCCTGGGACGAAGCGACTCCCGCAGCCGAGGAGAGCCAGCAAGCCGAGCGGCTCTTCGCGCGTGCCGTGATCGACCAGGTGGAGATTGCTGCACGTTACAGCGGCTACATCGACCGTCAGAAGGTTGAGGTCGAACGCGCCGAGCATTATGAAAATCTGATCCTGCCGGAGGGACTGGACTATATGCAGGTTACTGCCCTGAGCGTCGAGGCGCGCCAGATCCTGGCCCGGCTTCGGCCACAGACGCTGGGCCTGGCGTCCCGTATCTCGGGCATTACGCCGGCCGCGGTATCCCTGTTGCTGGTGCATTTGAAGAAGAGTCGGGCGGCCTTGCCGGGTTTGAAGACCGCGGCCAGCGGTATGGCCGAGACCGCCGATCAGGTGCCGGTTTGAGTTCCCATGGGTTTGAAGAGCCGCTGCGGCGGGGCCTGGCGACGCTGGGCTTGTCGCTGGCAGACGCGCAGGTCAAGCAATTGCTCGACTACCAGGACTTGTTGCTGAAATGGAACCGGGTCTACAACCTGACCGCTGTGCGCGATCCGAAGGACATGCTGACCCACCACCTGCTCGACAGCCTGGCGGTCGTCGCTCCCTTGCAGCACCAGCTGCAGGCGCGCCACCATGGCGGGCCGGCCGCACAACTGCTCGATGTGGGCGCCGGCGCCGGACTGCCCGGCGTTGTACTTGCCATCTGTTGTCCGCAGCTCCGGGTGACCTGTGTCGACGCCGTAGCCAAAAAAGTGGCATTCGTCCGCCAGGTTCAGGCGACATTGGGCCTTGCCAATCTGCAGGCCCTCCATGCACGGGTGGAATCCCTCTGCGGTACCTATGACGTCGTTTGTTCCCGCGCCTTCGCCAGCCTGGCGGATTTTGTCCGTGGTACGCGCCAGCTGCTGGCGCCTGGCGCTTGCTGGCTGGCCATGAAGGGGCAGTACCCGGCCGACGAGGTGGCTGCCTTGCCACCCGAGGCAAAAGTGTTTCACGTGGAACAACTGCAGGTGCCCGGCTTGGACGCCCAGCGTTGCATCGTCTGGATCGCCCCTGCCGTCTGCGCATAGCGCCAGGCGAACGCACGCCGAGCCTGGCTGGCCTTGCGACTGGTCGCAACACCGGTGGAGGAAGTAAACTCCCGGTTCACCTTCAAGGAATCCCCCATGTTTGGCATAGCTGACTACGGCGCGTTCGTCGTCGCAATCGTCGTATTCCTGATGATTCCCGGGCCCGGCAACCTCGCCCTGATCACATCCACCAGCAAGGGCGGTATTCGCGGCGGACTCGCTGCCACGCTGGGCGTGATCTGCGGCGATCAGGTTCTGATGTGGCTGGCGGTGGCCGGCGTGGCCGCCATGCTGACGGCCTATCCGACGGCATTTCACGCCGTGCAGTGGCTCGGCGCTGGCTACCTGGCCTGGTTGGGCCTGCGCATGTTGCTGGCGCGGCCAGGTGACAAGCCGGTTCTGCACATCCGGCCCAGCCACTATCTGCGGCAGGCGCTGACAATCACCTTGCTCAATCCGAAGGCCATCGTCTTCTACATGGCTTTTTTCCCGCTGTTTGTCGACCCGGCCCGCCACCAGGGCATGCGGACCTTTGCCGTGATGGCCTTGACCATTGCCTCGCTGACTTTCGCTTATGGCCTGATCGTGGTTCTGTTGACCTATTTCCTGGCCGAGCGTATGCGCGCCAACCCGCTTGTCTCGCGCATCCTGAACAAGCTGGCCGGTCTGTTCCTGATTGGTTTCGGCGTCAAGCTCGCTGTCGGCAGCTGAACGGGTGAGAGGCGATCGCTTGAATCCATGTGAGATCCCGCAAGCGACGCGCCTGGCCTGTCACTCTGGCGCGCTGCGTCGTGAACCCCGTCAATGGCCGGCCCCGCGCTGAGCCACGAACCCACGAACTGCAGGAA
Organism: Rhodoferax sp.; assembly: GCA_018063505.1. Lineage (GTDB taxonomy): Bacteria > Pseudomonadota > Gammaproteobacteria > Burkholderiales > Burkholderiaceae_C > CAISIP01. The sequence goes on along the minus strand of JAGPBF010000102.1, from coordinate 12,726 downwards.
TAGACACGCATGCCCCGGATTTTCTGTATCGCAAACCAGAAGGGTGGTGTTGGCAAGACAACCACCACGGTCAATCTGGCCGCAGGCCTGGCCAAGGTGGGTCAACGGGTGTTGATGGTGGATCTGGATCCGCAGGGCAATGCGACGATGGGTTCGGGCGTCGACAAGCGCCAGCTCGCCGCCAGCGTCTACGACGTGTTGCTGGGGTCCGCAACCGTGGCGCAGGCCATAACACGCAGCGACAAGCTCGAAGCCGCCGGTTGCGGGTACGCAGTGCTCGGCGCCAATCGCGACCTCGCTGGTGCCGAGGTCGAACTGGTCGGTGTCGAGCGCCGCGAACGCCGACTCAAGGATGCGCTGGCCGAAGTGTCCGCCGACTACGACTTCGTGCTGATCGACTGCCCGCCATCCCTGTCGATGCTCACGCTCAACGGCCTGAGTTGCGCCCACGGTGTGATCGTGCCAATGCAGTGCGAATATTTTGCGCTCGAAGGCCTGACGGATCTGGTCAATACGATCCGCCAGGTGCGCGCCAACATGAACAAGGATCTGGCGGTGATCGGCTTGCTGCGCGTGATGTTCGACCCGCGCATCACCTTGCAGCAACAGGTCAGCGACCAGCTCAAGGCCCACTTTGCCGAAAAGGTTTTCGATACCGTGATTCCACGCAATGTCCGGCTCGCCGAAGCGCCCAGTTACGGTGTGCCCGGCGTGGTTTTCGATCCGGCATCCAAAGGCGCGCTGGCGTATGTGGCCTTCGCCCAAGAGATGGTGGCGCGTATTGCCAAACTTTGACATCGCATGCGACATTGCCAAGGGCCATTGCCGCTTATACATCTGTTGCTTCCAATTTTGTAGCGTATGACGCGAACCAAGGTCCTGCTGCTGCCGGGTTGGCAGAATTCCGGTCCCGAACACTGGCAGAGCCGGTGGGAGCGCACGCATGCGTATGAGCGGGTCCAGCAACACGACTGGATGCGGCCGCTGCGTGGCGACTGGATCGCCCGTTTGCAGGATGTCGTGCTCGGCCATGTCGCGCAACAGGCGCCGGGCACGCCGGCAGATATCGTGCTGGCAGCCCACAGCCTGGGCTGCATGCTGGTGGCAGCCTGGGCTGCCAACAACCCGCTGGCGCGCCATGTGCGCGGCGCGCTGCTGGTGGCGCCAGGGGATCCGCAACGCGAGGAAGTGGCGGCCGCGTTGCCCAGCTGGTTTCAGACCCCGGATACGCGCTTGCCGTTTCCGACACTTTTGTTGGGCAGTCACGATGATCCGTATTGCAGTTTCGAACGGGCACAGGAATTCGCCCGCAACTGGGGTTCGCAGTTCATCGACTACGGTCGCTGCGGCCACATCAACGCCGACTCGGGCCTGGGCGACTGGCCGCAGGGACATGCCATGCTGATGCAACTGGCCGGCGCGTCACCCGCACCATCCACAGCACACGAAAAGGAGGGCTGAACATGGCCACCAAAAAATTCAAGGGCCTCGGCCGGGGCCTGGAGGCTTTGCTCGGACCGGTCGCCCAGGGTGGCGACGGCGATGGCAGTGGCGAAGCAGTTCCGGGTGCACCGGCCGCACTGCTGCTGACCGACCTGGTGCCGGGCCAGTACCAGCCGCGCACCCGCATGGATGAAGGCGCCTTGTACGAACTGGCCGAGTCGATCAAGGCGCAAGGCATCATGCAGCCGATTCTGGTTCGGCGGCTCGAAGCCACGGATGGGTTGCAGCGCCTGCGCGCCATGCAGGGGCAGGGCGACGCTGCAGACCAGGCGCTGACCCGCGGCGATCGACCGGTATACGAGATCATCGCCGGCGAGCGGCGTTTCCGCGCGGCCCGCCTGGCCGGTCTCGACAGCGTGCCCGTGCTGGTACGTGACGTCGGCAACGAAGCCGCCGCGGCCATGGCGCTGATCGAGAACATGCAGCGCGAGGACCTCAACCCGCTTGAGGAAGCCCAAGGCCTGCAACGCCTGGTCAAGGAGTTTGGACTCACCCACGAGCAGGCGGCGCAGTCTGTCGGGCGTTCGCGCAGTGCGGCCAGCAACCTGCTGCGCCTGCTGCAACTGGCCGAACCGGTGCAGACCATGCTGATGGCCGGCGATCTGGAAATGGGCCACGCGCGCGCCTTGCTGGCGCTCGAGAAGTCGACCCAGATCACGGCGGCCAACCAGATCGCCTCGCGCAAGATGTCGGTTCGCGAGGCCGAGGCACTGGTCAAGAAGCTCAGTGCCGAGTTTGCGCTGACCTCGACCAAGCCCAAGAAGGAGAAGTCGCGCGATCTCAAGCGGCTGGAGGAGGAGTTGTCCGATCTGCTGGCGGCCGACGTCGAGGTGCGCATCAAGAAACGCGTCAAGCGCGGTGGACGCATGATGGAACTCGGCGAGGTGGCCATCCAGTTCGGCTCACTCGAGGAACTCAATGGCCTGATCGACAAGATCAGCCAGCAAGCGGCACGGTAGATTGGCGCGATGGCCTGGCGCCTTCCATGGCCGTTGCCGGCCGTCCTGGTCTGGGGCCTTGCCTGGCTGATCTACCTGGGTGGCGCGTGGCTGGGACTCGCACCTGCAGCCGCACTGATTTGCGCCTTGCTGGCCGGCGTGCTGCTGAGCCTGGCCGGTGCCAGCGGCTGGCGCCGCCTCATCATGGCTGCCGGCTTCCCGGTGTCGCTGCTGGCCAGTGGTGCCGCCGTGATTCCCAACCTGGCATGGCTGCTGATGCTGGCCGTGTTTCTGCTGCTGTACCCGTTCAAGGCGTGGCGCGACGCACCCTTGTTCCCGACCCCTGCCGGCGCGCTGGACGGATTACCGGCGCAGGTCTGCTTGCCCGCGCACGTGTGGGTACTCGACGCCGGCTGTGGCCTGGGCGATGGCCTGCGCGCCTTGCGTGCGGCTTATCCCCAGGTGCAACTGCATGGCCTGGAGTGGAGCTGGCCCCTGCGCGCGTTGTGTGCACTGCGTTGCCGCTGGGCGCGTGTGCGCCAGGGTGATATCTGGCAGGCTGACTGGAAACCTTACGCCATGGTCTACCTGTTCCAGCGGCCCGAAAGCATGGCGCGTGCAGCGGCGAAGGCCGGCGCGGAGATGGTCGACGGCGCCTGGCTGGTCAGCCTGGAGTTTCCGGTTACCGCGCAGCTGGCCGACGTCGAATTGCCTCTGGCGGATGGCCGATCCCTGTGGGCCTACCGTTTGCCGTTTGCGCAGACCCGACCCGCGTCGCGACAGGCGTAATATCGGGTGGCCTTATCCAAGCGGAGACTTGTCTTGAGCCTTGCCGATTCCCCAACCGTTGCGACCCCTGCCAGCACGCTGCCTGTGGCGGCCGCTGGGCAAATACCAGGCAAGCTGCTCGATTCCATGGTGCTGGCCATGGCTGGAATGGCCGAGCCTGGCGAGGCAGGCCACCACATCCGGCGCATCCAGTTGTATGTGCAGGCGCTGGCAACACAACTGCGCGCGTCGGCGGCTTACGCCAAGGGCTGGACCGACGAAGTCATCGCCACCATGATGCGCGGCGCCGCCTTGCACGATATCGGCAACTCGGCGGTGCCCGATCGGATCTTGCTCAAACCCGGCACCCTGACTGCCGACGAGGTTGCCGTTGTCCGTACCCATCCGGCGATCGGCCGTGACATCATCGACCAGATCCGCCGTGCTGCGGGCGAGGATGTGGCGTTCATCGAGTTTGCGCGGCAGATCGCCTACGGCCACCATGAGCGTTGGGACGGCAAGGGTTATCCCCAGGGGCTGGAGGGCGACACCAACCCGGCCGCGGCCCGGCTGATGGCCATTGCCGATGCGTATGACGCGCTGACCAGCGACCGCGTCTATCGCGCCGGTATGCCGCACGCCAAGGCCGTGCAGTTGATATTCCAGGAGCGCGGCAGCCAGTTTGCGCCCGACATGGTCGACGCCTTCATCGAGATCCAGCATGCGTTCAAGGATATTGCACAGCAACACGCCGACACCGAACACGACTTGCAGAAGAAAATCGAATACATGGCCCAGGCCATTGCCGAGAGTCCCTGAACGCGTCGGTCGTGCCCGCTTGCGTTTGGTTGCCGCGACACCCCGCTGCGCGGGGGGATGACGCAGCGCCTGCATGGTGGTATGTTCCCGTCACTGGTGCCTGGCGCACCCGAGCCAACGTGCGCCCGCATGCATCGTTGTTCCAATCTCCAAAGGGTCTGACCATGTACGTATCCAAGATTTCCGGCCGCCGGCCATTGGTATCCATCGCATTTGCAGCGGCGCTGGTCGGTGCCGGGGTGCAGGCCCAGACCATCGAACGGGTCCGCATGACCGACAACGATCTGAGCTGCCAGCAGATCTACACCGAGTCGCTGCAGATGGATGCGGTGGTCGCGCGCGCTGCGCAGCCGGTGCAGCCGGTGGCGGCCGTTGACCCGAATGCCAATGCCACGGCCCAGGTCGCCGGAGCGGTGGCGCAGGCCGCGGTCGTGAACAGCGCTGCCCGCAGTGGTTTTGGCGGCTTCGGCAACTTCGGCGGCGGCTCACTGCTCGGTGGCCTGCTCGGCGGCGTCGCGCAACAGGCGGCCACCAACAATGCGCAGCAGCAGATGGCCAATCAGCAGGTCGCCGCGCAGCAGGCGCAACAGAACGGGCTGCTCGCACAGCAGGCACAAGGCCGCAAGGAACACCTGACCGGCATGTTCCTGTCCAAGGGTTGCAAGATGGCAGACATCCAGAAGTAAACCGTTCCGCCAGATGTGTGGCGGGACCTACAACAGGCACAGACCATGCAACGCCAATTGCCGCCAGCCAACCTGTTCGATCGTGCCCTGGTGGTCGAGGACCTCGACGAACCGCGGCAGTGGCTGGCCGAATTGTTGCCTCGGGCCCTGCCCGAGGTCAAGCAGGTCGACAGCGCTGCCACTCTGGCCCAGGCACGTGAACGCATGGCCAGCCATGCCTATGGTCTGGCGCTGGTCGACTGGGGCCTGCCCGACGGCACCAGCGAGGAGCTGATCAGTGAACTGGTGACCGCCAGGCCCGGTGCAGCAGTGATTGTTGCGACGATCCACGACAACGACACCCATGTCTTTCCGGCGCTGCGCGCCGGTGCGACCGGTTACATCCTCAAATCGCAACCCAGTTCGGTCGTGGTTTCGCAGTTGCAGCGGATCCGGCTGGGCGAGCCGGCCTTGTCGCCGTCGATCGCGCTGCGCATGCTGCAGCACTTCCGTGACCTGCCCGACGAATACCTGAACCGCACGTCCGGCAGCATGCCCTTGATGGCCGACCCTGCGCGCGAGACGGACCGTCCGCAGCGCCAGCTGACCGAGCGCGAGGTCGATGTACTGCGCCTGATCGGCAAAGGCTACAAGGTACCGGAGGCCGCGACCCTGCTGGGAATCAGCGCCCATACCGTGACCAGTTATGTGCGCGACATCTACCGCAAGCTCGACATCTCCTCGCGCGCCGAAGCGGCGGTCGAGGCGGCGCGCAGAGGCCTGGTCAGCTAGCGCCCGAGGAAGCGCCGATATCGGTGCGGGCAAACTTGCGCCGCTCCGGCCGCTGGGGTGGCGGGTCGATCGGCAGCGTGAATTCAAGCTGGCATCCCTTGCCGTTGCCGTCGATGCTGTTGCTGATGGTCAGCGTGGCGCCAATCTGCGTCGCCCGGTGCACCATGTTTCTCAGACCACGCTGGTGGGGCTGGGTATCGGCCGTCGGCAGGCCGCGCCCATCGTCCCTGGCGACGATGACCAGACTGGTCTGCCCCGGCTGCACCCGGTGCTCGGCCGTCAGATACAGATTGCGCGCACCCGAATGCTTGACGACGTTGGTGGCGGCCTCCTGCAGGATCCGCATGATCTGCAGCAAGGCATCGCTGTCCAGCGCGATGTTGTCGAGCGCGTCGTCCAGATGCCAGTGCAACTGCACATCGACGGCGCCCAGCCGGGTGTCCCAGCGGTTGCGCCACGCAGCCAGTGCGGCTGAAAGGTCGGCGCCCATGTCGGCGCTGTCCATCATCATGCGCAGCTCGTCGATGCCATCCTGCAGCGACTGGGCGATTTGAGCGGGGCTCAGCGCCGACCGCTCGACGCCGCGCAAGGCCGTCATCAAGTGGGCGCCCAGCCCGTCGTGCATGTCCCGCAACAGGCGTTCGCGCTCCTGCAGCCGGGCCGACGACAAGGCGCCAGCCATCTCGGTCTTGCGCAGCTGCCGGTAGCTGTTCTCCAGCTCGGTCGACTTGCGTGTGATGCGCTGCTCCAGTTCCGTGTTGATGTTTTCCGCCCGGTTCAGCGTGCGGATGATGTAGTCGCCCGAGATCAACGCGTACACCACCAGTACCAGCGTGAAACCCCAGAACAGGTAACTCGGCCCGCCCGGATCGATATGGCCGGTGACCAGGGCCATGTCGTGCACCGCGCAGCCGATCAGGCCGACGTAGGCCAGAATGGTGGCAAGGCGATGCCGCCGGGCCAACCTGACCTTGCCGGTCCAGACCCACCAGATCGTGGCCAGCGACAGGCCTGCCGCCCAGGCCTGTGCGTAGGCGCGCGCCAGCATGGCGCCATGGCCGGTGAGCACACTGAACGTCACTGCCAATGTGGCGCTGACAAAGGCGAACAGCAGCGCCTGCCGTGGCCGGCGCCGCCAGTCTGCGGGTGCCAATGGCGCATTTGCCGGCCTGCGCTGCTGCAATTCATTGCCCAGGGTGGCGGCGCACAAGGTGATGGCCGTCAAGAGAATGTTGTACGGATTGAACTGCTCGAACCACATCGGTGGCAGAAAAATCGTCTGGTCGTAGTAGGCCAGTGCCCGCACGCTCCAGAACAGGCAGGCCAGCGTCATCCACAGAAAACCCAGGTCGTGGCGCCGCTGCAACCACAGCAGAGCGGCCATCAAGGCCAGCACCAGCATCACGCCGGCGGCCGCATCGGTGAAGCCGACCACGGTATCCACATGGGCCACGGCGATGGGCATCAACGCATTGGTCGGGCCGATCTTCACCTGCATCAGGCCCGACGGGATATAGGGCAGCGTCAGCAGCGACACCACTGCCTTTTCGGCCCCCAGAGGCAGGGCCAGCAGTGCGGGAATACGGCCGTTGTAGATGGCGCTGGTGGTGACGTCGTGCATCGCCGCGGCTTGGCCGAACCAGCGGTGTGCCATCAACGACGCCGGACGCTGGTTGTTGACACGGAGCACATACGGTGCACCGACCCGGTACAGCGAGATTGCGGTATTGCGTGTTCCGGCGCAGACCGACACGTCGATCTCGTAGGTCAAAGCGACCTGCTGATTGCGCCATGCAGGGGGAATGTCGTCCGGCAGCGAGACCGTGGCATCGGAGAGGATTTGCGGGCCGCGCATGGCAATCCTTCGCGCCTGCGTAATCGGAACCGCGTCGCTGCAGCTGCTGGCGGAGTTTTCGGCCAGTGCCGGCATGCTGCCCAGGCCGGCAGCCAGCAGCACCGGCAACAACAGCCACGCCAGATGCATCCGCAGACGCCGGCCCGGACCATGCGCCATGGCGGCCAGGTCGCTGGCAGTCAGGTGAACTGCGCCGGCCCTGCTCTTGGCGGCCCGCATGAATTCCGGTGGGCCTTGCCTACAGCGCGAAAATCTTGCCCGGGTTCATGATGTTGTCCGGGTCCAGCGCGCGCTTGATGGTGCGCATCATGTCCACCGCACCGGCGCCCGCTTCGGTGACCAGGAAGTCCATCTTGTGCAGGCCTACACCGTGTTCGCCGGTGCAGGTGCCTTCGAGTGCCAGTGCCCGCGTCACCAGCTGGTGGTTGAGTTGCTCGGCCGTGACCCGCTCCTCGGGCCTGGCCGGATCGAGCAGGTAACCGAAATGGAAGTTGCCGTCGCCGACATGGCCAACCAGGAAATATGGAATACCCGAAGCATCGGCTTCGGCCACCGAGTCCAGCAGGCAGTCGGCCAGGCGCGAGATCGGCACACAGGTGTCGGTAGAGATGACCTTGCAGCCGGGCCTGGACTGCACCGCGGCGAAATAGGCGTTGTGCCGTGCGGTCCAGAGCCGGGTGCGTTCTTCCGGAGTGCTGGCCCATTCGAACGCGTTGCCACCCATCTCGCTGGCGATCGCCTGCACCGTCTCGGCCTGTTCCTTGACGCCGGTGGGCGAACCGTGGAACTCCATCAGCAGCATCGGTTCCTCGCGCAGGCCCAGCTTGGCATACGTATTGACCATGCGCACGGTGTTGCTGTCGATCAGTTCGACGCGGGCGATCGGAATGCCCATCTGGATCACCTGGATCGTTGTTCGCACCGCCGCCTCGATGCTGGGGAACGAGCAGATCGCCGCCGAGACCGCCTCGGGCAAGGGGTAGATGCGCAGCGTGATCTCGGTGATCACGCCCAGCGTGCCTTCGCTGCCCACCATCAGCCGGGTCAGGTCGTAACCGGCCGACGATTTCTTGGCCCGCGTGCCGGTGCGGATCACGTCGCCACTGGCCGTGACGACCTCCAGACCCAGCACGTTCTCGCGCATGGTGCCGTACCGCACCGCGTTGGTGCCGCTGGCGCGGGTGGCGCTCATGCCGCCGATGGTGGCGTCGGCGCCCGGGTCGATCGGAAAAAACAATCCGGTGCTCTTGATGTCTTCATTGAGCTGCTTGCGGGTGACGCCGGCCTGCACCGTCACGGTCAGGTCCTCGGCGTTGATCGCCAGCACCTTGTTCATGCGGCCCATGTCGATGCTGATGCCGCCCTGCACGGCGAGCAGATGCCCTTCGAGCGAAGAGCCAACGCCGAACGGGATGACGGGTACCTTGTGCTGGCCGGCCAGCCTGACCACTTCTGCCACTTCGGCCGTACTCTCGGCGAACACGACGGCCGCAGGCGGCGGCGCGTCGAACGAGGATTCGTCGCGTCCATGCTGCTCGCGTACCACCAGCGCGGTGGAGCAACGTGTGCCGAATCTGGCCTTGAGCGCGTCGATCAGTGCGGCGGGGATCTCGCGCAGGTTGATTTCGGGCAACAGGTGGCTTTTCGTGGCAGGTGCATTCATGGCGATGGTCTCCTATGGCAGGCTGCCAGTGTACGACGCACAGGCGCCGCGTGTGGCTTGCCGCCGGTCGGTCCGCGGACCTGTCCGGCGCTTGCGAAATGGGCCAGAACTTGGCTTAGACTTCATGTGCGCCATATCGGGCGCGTGGTATCGACCGCCGGGTTGGTGCTCAGGCCGGGGCACCACCCGTTCGCGCGGTGGCCTCGGCAAATGGGTGCGATGGCACATACAAGGAGCCCAAGTGAGAGTGGCACTGCTGGAAGACGAACCCGACCACGCGGCACTGGTGACCCGCGCACTGGACAACGGCGGCCACAGCTATGTGGTCTATTCGAATGGCGCCAGATTCCAGCAGGCGATGGTGCGCGAGACCTTCGACGTGTTGATCCTCGACTGGATGATGCCCGACATCAGCGGCCTGGAGGTGCTGGACTGGTTGCGCCAGCTCGAAAACCATACGCCGGTGTTGTTCCTGACCAGCCGTGATACCGAGGAGGACATCGTGCAGGCGCTGGCCCATGGCGCAGACGACTACCTGGTCAAGCCGCCGCGGCAGGGCGAGCTGCTGGCGCGCCTGCAGGCGCTCAAGCGCCGCGCCGACGGTGCTGGCGGCGCCACCTCCTTGAAGATTGGGCCTTATGAGTTCGACAGCGCGCTGTCGGTCGCACGCCTGCATGGGCAGATCGTCGAACTGACGCAGCGCCAGTTCGACCTGGCGCTGGTGCTGTTCCGCAATAGCGGCCGACTGCTGTCGCGCCAGTATCTGCTCGAGGCGGTATGGGGCCTGAACGACACGGTGCAGACCCGTACGCTGGACATCCATGTCAGCCAATTGCGCAATCAGCTTGCGCTGGTCGACAACGGCTGGCGGATTCATTCGGTCTATGCCCATGGTTATCGCCTCGAACCGATGGGCTGAGGCACTGCGCCGCGCTGGCGCTGTGATGTTGCTGGCGCTGGCCAGCACGGTACCTGTGATGGCGGTGGAGCCGGCAAACACGACGCTGGCACTGCGCCTGCGTTCAGGCGACACCTTGATCGCCATCGCCGGGCGTTACCTGGCGCCGCCCCATGACTGGCGTGCATTGCAAATTTTCAACCGGATTCCCGATCCGCACCGCCTGCGGCCCGAAACGCTGCTGCAGATTCCGCTGGACTGGGTGCGCTGGTCGACATTGCCAGTGCAGGTGGTGTTCGTCCAGGGGCCGGTGGTCGGCAACCGGGGGCCGCTGGCCGCCGGCATGGCCATGCAACAAGGTGACAGTTTCGATACCGGCCATCAGGGCACGCTGACCCTGCGCTTTGCCGATGGCGCTCTGGCAGCGTTTGCGCCAGGCACGCGCGCCACGCTTGGGCTTTCGCGCGAAACGCCGTTTGGTGGTGTGGGCGCCACCCGCATCGACCTCGAAAAAGGTGCGGTCGAGACCGCGGTCACACCGCTGCGGTCGCCGGCATCGCGATTCGACGTTCGCACGCCGCGTGTCGTGACCGCTGTGCGCGGTACCCGGTTTCGTGTTGCGCAGGACGATCAGGCCAGCCGGCACGAGGTGCTCGAAGGTCGCGTGACGGCCCAGGGCGCAGGCCCGGCGGCGGTGGAAATAACACAGGGCACGGGTCTGCGGGCGCAGGCTGACCGCCTGGGTGAAGTGGTCCGGCTGTTGCCGCCGCCCGACCTGTCGGCGATTCCGGCCCGGATCGAGCGGATAGCGCAAGTGCTGCAGATTCCCGCCATGATGGGCGCCAGTGGCTGGCGCTGGCAGGTGGCGCGCGACGGGGACTTTGTGCAACGCGTGCAGGAGGCACGCACGGTCGAACCTTCATGGCTGCTGACCGATTTGCCCGACGGCAGTTACCAGTTGCGGGTCCGTGCGGCGGACGCACAGATGCTCGAAGGCGTGGATGCACAGACGGCTTTCGTGTTGCAGGCGCGGCCCGAACCGCCATTGCACCTGGGTCCGCCCGAGGGCGCCAGCGTCATTGCCGGCACAGCACTGGTGTGGACCGACCGCAGTGGTGCGCCGACCTACCGCCTGCAGGTGGCCCGTGATGCGCAGTTCAGGGACCTGGTGTTCGACCAGCGTGGGATTCGGGCGGCGCGCCAGTCGATAGAGCCAGCGCTGGCTCCGGGCGCTTATCACTGGCGACTGGCGACCGAACGCCCGGATGGCAGCCAAGGCCCCTGGGGCGACCCGGCCGGTTTCACGGTGCTCGAGCCCTCGGCGATGGCGCCGCCCCAGCTGGGCGCGGCCGGCCTGCAACTGGCCTGGTCAGGGCCGGCGGGTTTCCGGCACCAGGTGCAGGTGTCACGCAGCGCAGACTTTGCGCAGCCCGGGTTTGACCAGGTCGTGGCGGGCACCAGTCTGAGCCTGCCCCAGCCGCAACCGGGTACCTACCATGTGCGCACGCGGCTGGTATTGCCCGACGCGTCGCAAGGGCCGTGGTCTGACGCGCAACGTTTCGAGGTCGCACCGGCACCGGAGCCACCCTCCCATCCGTGGTACCTGCTACTGATCCTGTTGCTGCCTTTGCTGTGAGACGCATGAACCGTGCGGCAGGTCACCATCTGCGGGAATGGCGTCTGTTGACGTTGCTGCTGCTGGTGTTCCTGCTGCTGGCGCAACGGGGGCAATGGTTCGAGCGGCTGGACAACGGCCTGTATGACGTCCGGGTGGCGTGGGACGGCCGTCCGGCGCCGGCGGACATCCTGATCCTGGCCATCGACGAGACCAGCCTGGCGCGGATCGGGCGCTGGCCCTGGTCGCGCCATGAACTTGCCACCGTGGTCGAGCAGTTGACGCTGGCTGGCGCCGGGCCGTTGCTGCTCGACGTGATCCTGGCCGAACCGCAGCGGGGTGATCCGACGGCCGACGCGCATCTGGCTCAGGCGATTTCTGCCCATGGACAGGTGGTTTTGCCGGTATTCATGCCGGGCAGCGGCGCGGCCACGGTGCGGCCACTGCCGCAGTTTGCCGCGTCTGCCCGGCTCGGCCATGCACAGGCGCTGGTCGACAAGGATGGTGTCACCCGCCGTTACCTGGCCCAGGAGCAGGGCGAGGGCAGGCGGTACGACCACCTGGCGTTGGCCCTGCTCGCCACCGGCACGTCGGCAGCGCTCGGTGGCAGCACCGATGCTGCCGGCGAGCGACTGGTGCCGTTCGCCGGGCCGGCGGGACATTTCACGCGCATCCCGATCGCCGATGTGCGAGATGGCCGCGTCGATCCGGCGCGACTGCGTGGCGCCACCGTGTTGCTGGGCGCCACGGCGAGCGGGTTGGGCGATACCGTGGTGACACCGCTGGCCGGCATCAACGGGGCGATGCCAGGGGTCGAGTTCGTGGCCAATGTGCTGGCTGCCGAACGCCAGGGCCTGGTCCGGCGGACGGCCTCGGTGCCGATGCAGATGGGTGTCGGCGCCACCATCGTGCTGTTGTACCTGCTGTGCCTGCTGTTGTTGTCGCCGCGCCGGGCGCTGGTGCTGACGGCCGTGCTGGCGCTGGGCCTGCCGCTGCTGGCGTGGGCCGTGATGATCCGTGCTGGCTGGTGGTGGCCCCATGCCGCTGTTGTGCTGACCCTGTTGCTGGCCTATCCGTTGTGGAGCTGGCGCCGGCTCGAGGCCAGTCTGGTCATGATGACCCGCGAGACCGAGCGCATGGCCGATCTGCTGCATCCAGGTGCGCGTTTGCCGCTTGACACACATGGCCCGCACTTCCTGGACCCGGTGGA
>JAGPBF010000279.1 GCA_018063505.1 Rhodoferax sp. | reverse complement strand
CATCGCGGCCGCGCATGTGGCGGAAGCCGTGCAGTTCCGCCGTTTCGCGAAGGACTGATTTGCCGAACAGGACCATTCCACCGGCGACACGCGGCATTACCGTGGTCCTGGGCGCTCTGGCCTCACTCGGTCCCTTCTCGATCGACACCTACCTGCCATCATTCAACGACATCGGTGCTTCCCTGCTCGCCACACCGCTCGAAGTCCAGCAGACCCTGACCGCCTACCTGCTGCCCTACGCGCTGATGACACTGTGGCATGGTGCGCTCTCGGATGCGCTCGGTCGCCGTCGGGTGATTCTGGTATCGGTGGCCCTCTTTGCCCTTGCCTCGGCCGGCTGCATGTTTGCGACCCGGATCGAACACCTGTGGCTGATGCGCGCACTGCAGGGCATTACCGCCGGCGCCGGCATGGTCGTCGCCCGGGCGATCGTCCGCGATCTCTACGATGGGGCGCCGGCACAGCGACTGATCGCACACATCACCATGGTTTTCGCCCTCGCGCCGGCGATCGCGCCGGTGCTCGGCGGCTGGCTGCAATCCTGGTTCGGCTGGCGCTCGGTGTTTGCCTTTCTGGTGCTGCTCGGTTTCGCGCTCTGGCTGGCGTGCTGGTACCTGCTTCCGGAAACCTTGCCTCGCGACCAGCGCCACTCCCTGCACGCCCGTTATCTGGCGCGAGCCTACTGGAAAGTGCTGACTTCATCCGCGTTCCTGTTGACTTGCGGCGCGCTGGCGCTGAACTTCGCGGCCTTCTTCATCTATGTGTTGTCGGCACCAGTCTTCCTGATGCGTCATCTGGGCGTTTCGGCCACCGGATTCCTGTGGCTGTTCGGCCCGGCCATGAGCGGTCTGATGATCGGGGCGTGGCTGTCCGGCAGGCTCGCCGGCAAGTGGTCGGCGGCGCGCACGATTGCCGCCGGCTACCTGCTGATGGGCACGGCGGCGGTACTCAACATCGGCCTCAACCTGGCGCTGCCGCCGGCGCTGCCGTGGAGCGTGCTGCCGCTCTTCGGATTCACCCTCGGCATGTCTCTGGCCATGCCGACCCTGACCCTGCAGGCGCTTGACCTGTTCCCCGAACAACGTGGCCTGGCCGCGTCCTGCCAGACTTTCCTGCAATCCGGCGGCAACGCCTTCGCTGCGGCAGTGATTGCCCTGGCGCTCTGGGGCTTGCTGACCAGGCTGGCGCTGGGCATGGGCGGTCTGTTGCTGCTGGGCGCCGGCGCCACCTTGATCCAGCGCCGGCGAAGTGCGGCCTGAGGGTCACCGCATCTGCCGGGCATGGGTCTCGCGGGCAAACGGGATCAGGCACAAGGACACGAAGATGCACGCCACCAGCAGGCTGAAGCCGGCCTGATAGGCCGCGGCATCGTAAAGGCGGGCGCCGCCTGCCGTGGCACCCAGCCAGTAACGGTCGAGCACCCAGCCCACGCCCGGTTGCAGCAGCATGCCGCCCAACAGCGGACCCATGTTGCAGATCCCCGAGGCCGTGCCCATCAGCCGCGCCGGCACCGACTCCTTGGCAAAGGCAAAACCGATGATCAGGTTTCCCGAGACAAAACCGGTAAACAACAGGGTGGCGATCAACAGCCACACGGGCAATGGCAGGAAGATGATCAGCGCCCAGCCGGCCAACGCCGCAGCGGTGGTGGCGACGTACAGCGGCCGGCGGCGGCCCAGGCGTTCGGACAGGGAACCGAGGACCGGCCCGCCAACGGCCCAGGCGATGAGCAGCAGCGAAGTGATGGCCGCAGCGGTCTTGGTCTCCAGGCCATGCACCTGCTGCAGGTAGGGTACCCCCCACAGGCCGGCGAAGGTGAGCACCGCGCCGGCAATGCCGATCGGGGTGATCAGCAGGATCCAGGTGTTCCGGAATGAGAGCACCTCGGCCATGCCGCGCAGGATCGAAGCATGCGCTCCCCCCGGATGGTTCGTCGTCGCATGGCTGCGATAGCCGCGCTCAGTGGGATCGTCGCGAACGCGCAGCCAGATGGCCACCGCCAGCATGGCGGTAACCGCAGCCGAAACCCCCATCACCGGACGCCAGCCCCAGGCTTCGATCAGCAGGCGCAGGGGTACTCCGGCAATCACTCCGCCAACCACGCCGAAGAGCAGGGCCAGGCCCGAGGCGAGGGCAAACTGGCGTGGCGCGAACCACCGGGTCGCCAGTTTCAGCATCGAAACGAAGGCCACGGCCACCGAAGCGCCGATCAACAGGCGCCCGGCGCTGGCCCACCACAGGTCGCCGGCGCAGGCAAAAAGCACGCTGCCAGCGGCAGCCACGGCGGCACCCGCGGTGAGCAGGCGGCGTGGCCCCCAGCGATCCGCCAGAATCCCGGTCGGGATCTGCATCAACACATACGAGTAGAAATAGAAGGCCGAGAGATTCCCGAGGCCGGTGGCGCCGATGGCGAATTCTTCCATCAGCCGGTCGGTCATCACCGCCGGTGCGATACGCTGGTAGAAACCAATCAGATAGAGCAGTGCCCCCAGTCCCCAGATGCTCCAGGCCACCGCGGCCGGTGGATAGCTGCGCTCGTTCACCGGCCCGGCTTTCGCCGCGACTGTTCTGCACCCCCGCCACGGTGGCAATGGCGCCCGGTTCGGCACGCGCATCGATGCCAGTTGATCAGCACGGACGCGGGGCGGGGATCACAACGCGGTGGGTTCCGGATACGCCAGGCTGCGCATCCGCTCTGGTCTATACTCGTGGCTTGCAGGCAACGATTACCACTGTCCCCATGGAGCACGCAAGACATGTTCAGAAAACGCTTCGCAAGCCTGTTTCTGGCTGCTTCAATCGCCGCGCTGCTGCCAGCCTGCGACGTTGATCGCCTCAACCAGTTCAAGCCGGGTGTCAGTACTGGCGAAGAAGTACGGAAGATCATGGGCCAGCCAAACTTCGAGTGGAAAGACGCTGATGGTACGCGTATCTGGGAGTATCCGCGCACCCCCGAGGGTATCGTCAACTACATGCTGGTCATCGGCCCCGATGAAGTCCTGCGCGAAGTGCGGCAGGTGCTGACCGAAGACAATTTTGCCCGCGTCAAGGCGGGCATGAGCCAGGACGAAGTCTATCGACTGCTCGGCCGGCCAGCGCACCAGCAACGCTTCTCCCTGCAACAGGAGACGGTGTGGGACTGGAAGACCAGGGTGGAACCGGGCATGACCTGGTTCTTCAACGTACACTTCGACACCGCCGGGGTGGTGACCAGAACGAGCACCCACTTCGTTGCCAAGGGCTGAGGCTGGCCCTTGTTTCATGGCGTACGCGCACCCGCCCCGAACCGGAATACTCATTTACCGGCTGCCCGGGCACAGGGGATTTATCATGCATGGCCTGCATCTGATCGACGAGCTCTATGACTGCCGCTGCGACCCGCAACTGCTGGCCGATGCCGCAGCGCTGCGGGGGCTCTGTCTGGCAACCTGTTCCGCCGACGGCTTGACGCCTGTCGGTCTGGTCTTTCATCAGTTCGGCAACGCGCTGGAACCCGCTGGTGCGACGGGAGCGGTGGTGCTGGCCGAGTCGCATCTGGCCGTGCATACCTGGCCGGAAACGAAGTCCGTATCCCTCGACCTCTACGTCTGCAACTTCAGCCAGGACAACAGCAGCGCTGCCCGCGACGCCTGCCGGCGTTTGATCAGCGCCTTTGCGCCCGCGCGCGTGCTGCGACGCGAACTGGTACGCGGATTGCCGGAACTGGCCGGGCCGATCGACCCCACCGGCGAAAGTGATTAGGCGCAGGATCAAGGGGTATACTTCCCGCTTCTGTCCAACAAGAAACACAGGGAGGCTTCGTGGAATCGCTCCGCATCACGCTCGAACAGTCCGAGATCCCCACGCATTGGTACAACGTCGTCGCCGACATGCCCAATCCGCCACTGCCACCGCTCGGGCCGGATGGCAAACCGGTGTCCCCGGAGCAGATGGGGATGATCTTTCCGATGGCGATCCTCGAGCAGGAAATGTCGGCCGAACGCTGGATTCCGATCCCCGATGCGGTGCGCCAGGTCTACCGGCTGTGGCGACCCTCTCCCTTGATTCGTGCCCGCAGGCTGGAGGAAGCGCTCGGCACACCGGCCAGAATCTACTACAAGTACGAAGGCGTTTCCCCGGCCGGTTCGCACAAGCCCAATACCGCCGTACCACAGGCTTTCTACAACCAGCAGGCTGGTATCAAGCGCATCACCACCGAAACTGGCGCCGGGCAATGGGGGTGTTCGATGGCCTTCGCCGGCCAGATGTTCGGCCTTGAGGTGCGCGTCTACATGGTCAAGATCAGCTACGATCAGAAGCCCTTCCGCCGCTCGATGATGCAGACCTGGGGCGCCGAAGTGTTCGCCAGTCCGTCGGCCATGACCCAGACCGGGCGTGCGATCCTGGAACGTGATCCCGGGAATCAGGGTTCGCTCGGCATCGCCATCTCCGAGGC
>JAGPBF010000278.1:3116-4453 GCA_018063505.1 Rhodoferax sp. | reverse complement strand
GTGTCGCCATCCGCGTGTCCGTAGGTGTCATTGATGGGCTTGAAGCCGTCCCGATCGATGTACATGACAGCAAGGCTTTGGCCGGATAGGGCATGCATGGCCAGTGCATGGCACAGTCGCTCCTGAAAGTGCCCGCGATTGGCAAGGCCCGTCAACTGGTCATGGGCGGCCAGGTGGCGTGCCTGTCGCTCGCCGGCCCGGGTGCCGGCGAGTTCGGCCCGCATCGACTCCAGTGCGTGGCGAGCCTCCTCAATGTCCTGCTCGAGCCGTTCACGCGCTTCGAACGCCTGGGCCAGATTGTTCTGCAGGCGTTCGAGTGCGGCTGCACCCTGGATAACGGTCGAGCGGCCACGGTCCTGGTCAAGCGGTGCGAGATCGCCGGGGCCGCTGCAGGCCGGTGTTTCCAGCAGCCCCCAAAGACTGCTCTTGACGGTGTCGATCAACTCTTCAGCCTCGCGCCTGTCGTTGGTCGGCGGCGCTCCAAGCCCGGCCGATCGCGGCAACGATGACCTGGCGAGCGTCGATGCCGGTTCCCGGTGCGCGTCACCATGCTTGGGGCTCAATACAAAGGGAGTCAATTCGGGCATCAACAACATCGCCATGTTTCGATCTGCGGGATTGCACGCTCACCAGAGGATTTGGCGATGGCACCTTCAACTGTTGGCCGTGCATCACACAGATCATGTGCTGATTGGTGAGCCACGTCAGGGCTTGGCGCCAATGCTATTGGGTTTTGCCTGAAACCCCGTGTGACATACGTCACGCGCCTGCCGCAATTACGAATGCAGCGCGTTTGTAACCCTTTCACACATCCACGCCGCACGCATCGTGTTCCAGCAGCCCGACAAGGTTTAGACAGAGACAGGTGGGTTCCCGGTGCTAGAATCGCCACCGTCGAGGGCAACACCGACCAGCCGATTTATGGATATTGCAGGGCTGCAAATTCTGCTAAAACGCCGGGCAGTTTTCTCCCCAACACTGCCAAGACGTTTTTCAAATGTCTGGTTGGGGCAGAGAGATATCACCATGACTGAAGTCATCCTTGGCCGCGGCAATCGCTTGCACGCGGTCGAATGCGCAATCGTGCGTCTGGCCTTGAAGCTTCCGGCGTCAGCGCAGGACGCATTGCTGGACCTGTGGGATCACGCGGGCCAGTTGCCCGCTGCGGTGGTGCGGCTGGAGCAGCCTGTCCGTGCAGAGGGTCGCGTCGGTACGCAGGCTGCAGCCGAAAGCGCATTGGCGCGGCTGGTGCTGGCAGAGCCCGTCGCGCCGGCAGCAATGGCCTCGACGCGGGATGCACCCGGTGCGGCAGGTGCAGGTGCGCGGCGCAGCCCTTT
>JAGPBF010000278.1:0-3016 GCA_018063505.1 Rhodoferax sp. | reverse complement strand
ACTGGCACCCTCTGGTTCTTCACACTGGGTTTGCTCGGCATCGGTTGGCTGATCGACCTGTTCCTGATCCCGTCGATGGATCGGCAGGCCGATCTGCGTTTTCGTGCCGGGCCGATCAACTATTCGGTGGCGTGGCTGCTGCTCACCTTTCTCGGCTTGTTCGGGATTCATCGCATGTACATGGGCAAATGGTTCACCGGCATCCTGTACCTGTTGACGCTGGGTCTGGCAGGAATCGGCTATCTGTACGACTACTGGACGCTGAACGACCAGATTGCGATCAAGAACGGATCTCGATGAAGCGGGTGGTTGCCTTCGGCAATGTGGTCTGGCGAGCGCCATGGCCGCAGCTTGTGCCAGGACGGGCGCGGCGGGCGTGACACCGGTCCTGTACTCATTCCGGCGTTGTCCGTATGCAATTCGTGCACGGATGGCGCTGGCGCAGGCCGGCGTTGCCGTGCAGCTGCGCGAGGTTGCGCTGCGCGACAAACCTGCCGAGTTGCTGGCGATTTCTCCCAAGGCAACCGTGCCGGTGTTGCAGTTGCCGAGCGGCAAAGTGCTCGACCAAAGCATCGACATCATGATGTGGGCCTTGCACCAGCACGATCCACAGGCGTGGCTGGCATGTGCCGACGAGGTTCAGGCGCGGCAGTGGGTACAGCGCAACGATGCGGTATTCAAGCCACTGCTCGACCACTACAAATATGCGACGCGCCACCCGCAGTTCAGCCGGGCGGAACATCGCCAGAGGGCGCTGGACGGGTTTGTCTTGCCGCTTGATGCGGCGCTGCGTGGCCATGCCTTTGTCCAGGGCGACAAGCCATGCTGGGCCGACTTGGCGCTGTTTCCTTTCGTGCGCCAGTTCTCCATGGTGGAGCCGGCCTGGTTCACGCAGGCGCCGCTGACCGATCTGCGGCGCTGGCTCGACCAATGGGCCACCAGCACCCTGTTTCTCTCGGTGATGGCCCGCCCTGTCCAGGCCAGCGCAGGGCTGTAGTATCTTTGCACAGATGTTCCTATCCAGACCGCATATCGTCGCGCTTGGGTCCACCGTACCCGGCATCCACTCACGGCATGGGCTGCTCCATCCGCTTGCGCCAGCGATGAACGCCGCTGCGTGAACACCATGAAGGAGGGTTTTGTCGACATGGCCGTGCGTGTTTGGCACGAGTTGGGCAGCCTGGCAATATCGGGCGGGCGCATCGTGATCATCGTGCTGCTGGCCTGGCTGATCATCCTGGTGTCGCGGCGGGCCCTGGGCGTGGTGCGCACCCGGATTGCCAGCCGTCTGGACGATGGTGAGGCGGTCAAACGTGCCGAAACCCTGAACCGCGTGTTTCGCCATATCGTCACGGTTGTCATCAGCCTGATGGCCTTTGTGGCTGTACTGGCCGAAGTCGGCGTTTCGGTGGCGCCGATACTGGGTGCGGCCGGCGTTGTCGGTCTGGCCGTGGGGTTCGGAGCGCAAAGCCTGGTCAAGGACTACGTGACCGGCCTGCTGTTGCTGATCGAGAACCAGATTCGCCAGGGCGACGTGGTGCAGCTCGCCGAATTCAGCGGTACGGTCGAGGAGGTCACCTTGCGTTATGTGCGCCTGCGCGACTACAACGGCAACGTGTATTTCGTTCCCAACGGAACCATCTCGACCGTCATCAACATGACCCGCGGATTTGCCTACGCAGTGATCGACATCGGCGTCGGATACCGCGCCGACCTCGATCAGGTCATGGATGTCATGCGCGCCGTGGCCGCCGAGCTGCGCCAGGACCCGGCATTTTCAAACCGGATCCTGCAGGACCTGGATATCGCCGGTGTGCAGGATTGGGGGGATTCCGCGATCATGATCAGGGGCCGTTTTCAGGTCGTCGCATCACAGCAATGGGCGGTACGCCGCGAATACCTGCGCCGGCTCAAGTACGCCTTTGACCTTCACGGCATCGAGATCCCGTTCCCGCGGATGACCTTGCACCAGGCGCCTGGATCAGCCGCAACTGGCACTCAGTTGCCGGGCGAAGGAGGTGCGGTGTCCACCGATGCTGCCGGCTCCGGGCGCGCCAACCGATCGGCCTGATTCGTTGCGGCATCGGTTGCTGCTGTCTGTTTTTTGCTGGCTGCGGCCGCCTGCCTGGCTTGGAGCGGTTCCGGCAAGGGGCTGACCAGCACGTTGAAGTCCACCGGTTTGGCCAGCACCAGCGACGGGAACCAGGTGGTCAGGGCGGCGTAGATCAGCAACGCGCCGTACCAGGTGTCGGACACCTGGAATCGTTCGCGCAGGATTGTTGCCAGCACCAGCGTGAAGATCAAGGTCGGTGCCAGCGCAGTTGCCACGCGCAGGCTGCCCATGGCGGTCTCGCCACCGGTCATGCGCCGATGCAGCCAGATCGAGCCGATGCGCAGTGGCAGGACGACGATGGTCAGGCCGATGCCCCACAACAAGGCGTCCCAGTTCAGTGCGCCGGAGGGCACCCGCATGCCCATGTAGAAGAAATAGAACGGCACGAAGAACGAGGCAAACATCTGGATGGCGCGCAGATTTTCGTCCGATGCCAGCATCGGCATGCGTTGGCGCAGCAGGCGGGCGATGAAGCCGGCCAGGAACGCGCCCACCAGGTAATAGACGCCCAGCTGGTAGGTCACATAGGCTGCAATCAGGCCGACCATTACAAGCAACGAGAATTCCGAGCCGGGCGCATGGGGCAGCACCAGGCGACCCAGGCCCATGAACAGCAGGGGCAGCACGATGATCATCGCCGCCAGCGCGGTGGTTGCAAGGGCCAGGCGCTCGATTGACCCGGACTGCAGTACGACGAACAGCACCAGCAGTGCCAGCAACTCGCCGCCCACGGCCTTGACCGTGACCCAGTAGCGTTCATCCTCGTTCAGACCCAGACGCGACAGCGTGTCCAGTATGAAGCCGGTGGACGGTGTCAACAGGGCCAGCGCCAGCAAGGCCGCAACCTGCCAGGACAAGTCCAGGTAGGTGATGCCCAGGTAGGCTGTGGTCGTCAGGGAGATG
>JAGPBF010000101.1 GCA_018063505.1 Rhodoferax sp. | reverse complement strand
CATCGGATGAACGAAAAGCCGCTTCTGAGACCGTCGGATCCCGCTTGAGGTCCATCAAAGCCTTTTTGGCAGTATTGACGGCGATCCGGTAAAGCCAGGTGTAGAACTGGGCATCACCCCGAAACTGGTGCAGTGCGCGATAGGCCCGGATAAAGGTTTCCTGGGCGATGTCTTCGACCAGGTCGACATCGCGCACCATGCGCCCGATCAGGCGCTGGATTCTGCGCTGGTACTTGAGCACCAATAGTTCAAATGCATGCTGGTCACCGGCCACGGTGCGCGCCACCAGCATCCGGTCGCTGTCAGGTGCCTGCGGGGCAAGCACCGCCTCATCCGGAATCCTGTCGTCCGTCATGCCTGTCCGGACGTATCGGGGGCGCGAACTCCGGTACCCGGAACAGCATCCACGAGAGCATGGGCATACAAGGCTCGTCGGACCGCCAGCCAGCGGGACGGATTGGCCGTCGAATCGAGCCAGCACCAGGATCCGGGGCCAAGTTCAGGCCTCCAGTACACCAGCAATGCCGACTGCAGATCCAGATGGACTGTCGCCTGCCCGCCAGACGCATGCGCGCCGTCGCGCCTGCACCAGTTGCCACCGTCCCAGTTCAACGTTCCGGTACAGGCACTGGGCCGACACCGGAACGCAAGCGCGCCGGTCAGCAGCATCAACGCCAGACCCAACCACACACGCCAGCCCCGGAGGTCGGCCATGGCCAGCCAGGTCAGGCCGGTCATCGCAACCAGCAGCCAGGCCGACAGGACCAGCCTGCGCAGGCGACTGTTGTCACCCAACGGATATTCGACCGGTGGGGCTTGCTGCATGGTGCCTGTGGTTCCAACGCAGGTCGGACGCAGGCGCAACTAGACGCGACGGAATGCCAACGTCCCGTTGGTGCCGCCAAAGCCGAAATTGTTCTTCAAGGCCACGTCGATCTTCATGTCACGCGCAGTGTTGGCGCAGTAGTCCAGGTCGCACTCCGGATCCTGGTTGAAGATATTGATCGTCGGCGGGCTCTTCTGGTGGTGCAGAGCCAGTACGGTGAACACCGACTCGATCCCTCCGGCACCACCGAGCAGATGCCCGGTCATCGACTTCGTCGAATTGACGACGACCTTGCGCGCGCTGTCGCCCAGGGCCGCCTTGATGGCGTTGGTCTCGTTGATATCCCCCAGCGGGGTCGAAGTCCCGTGGGCATTGAGATAGTCCACCTGGTCAGGATTGATACCGCCGTTGCGCAATGCGCTGAGCATCGCCCGACGCGGGCCATCCATGTTCGGAGCCGTCATATGGCCTGCGTCGGCGCTCATGCCAAAGCCGGCCAGTTCGGCGTAGATCTTGGCACCCCGTGCCCGTGCATGGTCGAGTTCCTCGAGTACCAGCACCCCGGCGCCTTCGCCCAGCACGAAACCGTCGCGGTCGCGGTCGAACGGGCGCGACGCGGTGGCCGGATCGTCATTGCGCGTCGACAGGGCCCGCATCGCCGCGAAGCCACCAATGCCCAGCGGCGAAACCGTGGCCTCCGACCCGCCAGCCACCATAACGTCCGCGTCACCGTATTCGATCATGCGCCCAGCCTCGCCGATGCAATGCAGGCCGGTGGTGCAGGCCGTGACGATGGCGATATTGGGGCCCTTGAAGCCGAATCGAATCGACACATGGCCGGCGATCATGTTGATGATCGACGCCGGCACGAAAAATGGGGAGATCCGACGCGGGCCACGGTTGGTGAGTTCTTCGTGGGTCGCCTCGATCATTGGCAAGCCACCGATGCCCGAGCCGATCACGCAACCGATGCGGGTTGCGAGTTCATCGTCGAGGGCATCACCCACGGGCAAACCGGCATCCTGCACCGCCTGCATGGCGGCAGCGACGCCGTAGTGGATGAAGGAGTCCATCGTACGAGCCTCCTTGGCCCGGATATACGACTCCAGATCGAATCCCTTGACTTCACCGGCAAACTTGCAGGCGAACGCGGATGCATCGAAACGGGTAATCGCAGCAATGCCCGACTTGCCGGCCAGCAGATTGGTCCAGGATTCGGCAACGGTGTTTCCGACCGGGCTGATACAGCCCAAACCGGTGACGACGACTCGACGACGGGACATGAGATTGAACGCCTACTTTTCAGGTTGGTGCGCCGCCGCCAGCAGGGCAACCCCTGCAGCAAGGCCCCGGTCTGGCCGGGAACCGGCACGAATGTCGCGGGGTGGCAACCAGGTTGCCGACCCCGTGACGCGGCGGGTCAGGCCTTTTGGTGGGTATTGGCGTAGTCGATCGCGTTTTGAACGGTCGTGATCTTCTCCGCATCTTCATCGGGGATCTCGATGCCGAACTCGTCTTCGAGAGCCATCACCAGCTCAACCGTGTCCAGCGAATCCGCACCCAGATCAGCAACAAAGGCCTTCTCGCTGGTGACCTGCGCCTCTTCGACACCCAGTTGTTCTGCAATGATTTTCTTGACGCGCGCTTCAATATCGCTCATGGAGTCCCTCGGAGGGTTGTAAAGGAATCTGTGATTTTAGCCGCCTTGAAGGATACGCCTGAAGGCAGCAGCCGAACAGATCACCCGGCTTGATGAGACACGGCAGAGTTACAAGAAAACGCCGGGGCGTTTACATGTACATTCCGCCGTTGACGTGCAATTCCTGGCCCGTGATGTAGGCCGCCTGAGCCGAAGCCAGGTAGACAACGGCATGGGCTATTTCGTCGGGTTGCCCGAGCCGGCCCACCGGGATCTGGCCCAGCAACGCCTTTTGCTGCTCGGCAGACAAGGCCGCCGTCATGTCGGTTGCGATAAACCCCGGCGCCACGCAGTTGACCGTGATGTTGCGGGATCCCAGTTCACGCGCCAGCGCGCGCGACATGCCGGCCACACCGGCCTTGGCCGCCGCATAGTTGCTTTGCCCGGGATTGCCCGAGGCACCGACCACCGACGTGATGTTGATGATGCGGCCGTAACGTTGCTTCATCATCGGTCGCATCACGGCACGGCTCATCTTGAACACCGACTTCAGGTTGGTGTCGAGCACCGCATCCCAGTCCTCGTCCTTGAGCCGCATGGCCAGCATGTCGCGGGTGATGCCCGCGTTGTTGACCAGCACGTGCAGACCGCCGTGCTGCTGCACCATGCGCCCGATCAGGGCTTCAGCCGCCGCGGTGTCGTTGACATCGAGCACTTCGCCGGCGCAGCCGCCAAATGCCGCCAGGCTCTCGGTTATGCCTTGTGCGCCGACCGCAGTGGTGGCAGTGCCCACTACCGCGTACCCATTGCCTGCCAACGCCAGCGCAATCGCGCGCCCGATACCACGCGAGGCACCCGTCACCAACGCGACCTGCTTTTCGTTCCTTGTTTCGTTCATCGTGGTGTTCCCTCAGGCCAGGGCCGCTTCGACCGCGTCCAGTGTCGCAGGATCGAACAGTGGCAGACCGGTCAACTCCGGATCGATGCGCGCCGCCATGCCGGCCAGTACCTTGCCCGGGCCGCATTCGACAACATGGCTGATGCCGCGCGCCTTGAGTGCCCGAACACATTCGACCCAGCGCACTGCCCCGAATGCCTGCCGGTACAAGGCGTCCCGGATCCGGTCGGCATCGACCTCGACCGCGACATCGACGTTGTTGATCAAGGCCATCGCCGGCGCCTGCAATGCGACCGATTCCAGCGCCGTCCGCAACTTCTCGGCCGCCGGCAACATCAGGCGGCAATGAAACGGCGCCGACACCGGCAACAACATCGCGCGCCGCGCGCCACCGGCCTTGAGCATTTCGCAGGCGCGCTCCACCGCCGCCTTGCTGCCAGAAATCACGGTCTGGCCCGGATCATTGAAATTTGCCGCCTCCACGACTGCCGTGCTGTCCCCGGCCAACTCCGCCTGGACCTGCGCACATATGGCAACCACCCTGGCCGGATCGAGACCGAGCACCGCCGCCATCGATCCGGTGCCCACCGGTACGGCGTCCTGCATCGCCTGGGCACGCAGACGCACCAGTGGGGCCGCCTGGTGCAGTGTCATCACGCCCGCGGCAACCAGCGCAGCGTATTCACCCAGCGAATGCCCGGCCACCACGTTCGGCGCCACACCGGTACGTTCCATCCAGACCCGGTAGGCCGCAACGCCGGCCACCAGCATGACCGGCTGGGTATTGGTGGTCAGGGCCAGCGCCTCCTTGGGGCCACTGTGGATCAATTGGCCAATATCCTGCGACAGCGCATCGGAAGCCTCGCGCAAGGTCTGGGCTACGACGGGATGGTCGCCCCAGGCGTCCAGCATGCCCACGGCCTGCGAGCCCTGGCCCGGAAATACAAAAGCGAATGGCTTCATCGGTTCATCCTCAACTTGGTCCCGCAAGCACGGTGCCAGCAGGAAAAACGATCGTCGGCTAAAGACTCAGCAGCACCGAGCCCCAGGTAAAGCCACCGCCGACACCCTCGAGCAGCAACAACTGGCCTGGGCGGACCTTGCCCGAGCGCACGCCACTGTCAAGGGCCAGCGGAATCGACGCCGCCGAGGTATTGCCATGCTGGTCCACCGTCACGATCACCTTGTCCATACCCAGCTTGAGCCGTTTGGCGGTACTTTGCATGATGCGGATATTGGCCTGGTGCGGGATCAGCCAGTCCAGATCCTCGGCGGTCTTGCCGGCCTTGGCCAGGGTGGCCCGCGCGGATTGCTCCAGCACTCCGACGGCCAGCTTGAACACCGCCTGGCCATCCATCTTCAGCAACGGATCACCCAGCACCTTGCCTCCGGACACATGGCCCGGCACACACAGGATGCCCACGTGTTTACCGTCCGCGTGCAGGTCGCTGGCCAGGATGCCCGGGGTTTCCGAGGCCTCGAGCACCACCGCGCCGGCACCGTCGCCAAACAGGACGCAGGTCGTGCGGTCGTTGAAATCGAGGATGCGCGAAAAAACCTCTGCGCCGACCACCAGCGCACGGCTGGCCGCACCGGTCTGGATCATCGCGTCGGCCACGCTCAGTGCGTAGACAAAACCGCTGCAGACCGCCTGCACATCAAATGCCGCCCCGCCATGGGCGCCGAGTTTGTGCTGCAGGATGCAGGCAGTCGACGGAAACACCATGTCCGGTGTCGATGTGGCGACGATGATCAGGTCGAGTTGCTCGGCAGTGACGCCGGCGGCTTCCATTGCCTGCTGCGAAGCCACCAATGCCAGGTCGCTGCTGCAGACATCGGGCGCGGCGAAATGGCGCGCCTGGATGCCGGTGCGCTCGACGATCCATTCGTCGCTGGTCTCTACGCCCCTGGCGGCGAGCTCCTGCACCAGGTCACTGTTGCGCAGGCGGCGCGGGGGCAGATAACTGCCGGTACCGGTAATTCGGGAATAGCGTCTCATCTCAATTCAAGGGTCCTGGCGTGATGTCGGGCCTGTCCCGGCGCCACCCAGCAGGGGCGCAGCGCGGGCAATTCGACCCTGAACGCGTTCGAGCAGATTGTTACCCGCTGCATCATACGCGCGCGCCAGCGCATGTTCGAACGCAAGCACATCCGCCGAGCCGTGGCTCTTGAAGACCAGGCCGCGCAGACCGAGCAGCGCAGCACCGTTGTAACGCCGATGATCAACCCGCTGCTTGAAGGATTTGAGCACCGGGTAGGCCACCAATGCAGCCAGCCGCGTGAACAGGTTGCGCGAAAATTCGGCGCGCAGGTAAGCGCCAATCATCGAGGCCACTCCTTCGGTGGCTTTGAGGGCGACGTTGCCAACGAAACCATCGCACACGACGATGTCGACCTGGCCCTTGAAAATGTCGTTGCCCTCGACATTGCCAACAAACCGGATCTCGCCGGCTGCCGCTGCCGCGCGCAGCAATTCGCCCGCCTTCTTGATGGTTTCGTTGCCCTTGATCACCTCTTCGCCGATATTGAGCAGGCCGACACTGGGGTTATCGCGCCCGCTCAGCGCTGACACCAGCGCCGAACCCATTACCGCAAACTGCAACAGGTGTTCCGCCGTGCAATCGACATTGGCGCCGAGATCCAGTACCGTGGTGGCCCCGCCGCTGGCGTTGGGCAACTGTGTCGCAATGGCCGGACGGTCTATGCCGTCGAGGGTCTTGAGCAAGTAACGCGAGATCGCCATCAGCGCCCCGGTATTGCCGGCCGAAACCGCCGCCTGCGCGGCGCCGTCGCGCACTTGCTGCACGGCAACACGCATCGACGAATCCTTCTTGCGCCGCAAGGCAATCTCGATCGGGTCGTCCATGCCGACGACTTCGCTGGCCGACACGGTCGTGATCCGGTCTCCCGCCATGCCGGCAATGGCATCGGGCAATCCAACCAGAATCAGATTGGCCTGGGGGTGCGAGGCCAGAAACTGCCGGCAGGCAGGCAAGGTGACGGAGGCACCGTGGTCGCCACCCATGCAGTCGACAGCAATGGTCGTCATCGCGTCAATCAGATTCGGCCAGGGATCATGGGCGCCGAAGGCGACCTGTCAAAACGAAAACCCGATGCTATTGCAAAAATAGCATCGGGTCTTGTTGTTGTAGAGGCTCTCAGGCTTCGGACTTGGTCTTTATGACCTTGCGTCCGCGATAGAAGCCGGTTGGGCTGATGTGGTGACGCAGGTGCGTTTCGCCGGTGGTAGGCTCCACTGCAATACCGGGCGTATCGAGTGCGTTGTGCGAGCGGTGCATGCCGCGTTTGGACGGAGATTTTTTGTTCTGCTGGACGGCCATGATCCGCTCCTTGGCGTTGGCATGGCACAAGGCACCATGCCGTATTGGTTGGAAATATGTGCGCCACCTTCAGCGCGAAGCCCACGAGTATAACCCAATGAGACTCACTTTCCATGCTTGCCCGTTTTGAGTTGGCCCAGTACGGCAAAAGCGTTGGGCTTGGCCTGCGGCGCTTCGTCAAAACCCGGATCGCTGGCCGAAAGCCGGGGCGCTGCAGGGCACACCTCATGGCTGGGAATCAGCGGCATCGCCAGCACCAGTTCGTCTTCGACCAGTTCACGCAGATCGAACTGGGCCGACTCGACCAGCAGGTCTTCGTCAGAGTCATCATCCTGCGCGTCGGCCGTATCTTCATCGGGCACAAACCGGAACCAGCGGTCCACTGCAACCGTGGTGGCGACCAGCTCCAGGCAGCGCTGGCAGGTCAGCGGCAGGACCGCATCGACCATCAGGTGCAACAGGACTTGCGGCGCATCATCGGCGCTGCTTCGCAGCTCGCCGGACGCCGACCATGAGACTGCCTTGCCAGCGCCACCATCGACACAATCGTGCGCGACGCGCGGGAAATCGGACAGGGTCGCATTTCCACGCACGTCGCCGGCAGAGCGGGCAAACGCGCGAACGTCCAGATGGCGGGTTGGCAATACATGTTCCACGACTGCAGTGTAAGAGAATCCGTGCATGACACTTGCCCACCCGAGCCCGCGCCTGATTCTTGCCTCGACCTCACCGTACCGCCGGGAGTTGCTGGCGCGCCTGCGCCTGCCGTTCGACGTGGTTGCGCCCGGGGTCGACGAAACACCGTTTCCCGGCGAGCGACCGCAACAACTGGCCTGCCGCCTGGCCATGGAAAAGGCGCGCGTCGTCGCCGCGCGGTATCCGCAGGCTGTCGTGATCGGTTCCGATCAGGTGGCCGAGCTGAACGGACAAGCCCTGGGCAAGCCGCTGGTCCACGATGTCGCGGTACAGCAGTTGCAAAACATGCAGGGGCAGCTGGTGGTGTTCCAGACCGCCGTGGCGGTGGTCTGCGCCGCAGACAAGTTCGCCCAGATGGATCTGGCGCAGATCCGCGTGCGCTTTCGCGCTTTGCGCGACGATGAAATCGAAGCCTACCTGCGCGCGGAGCAACCGTATGACTGCGCCGGCAGTGCCAAAAGCGAAGGCCTGGGCATCAGCCTGCTCGATTCGATCGACAACGACGACCCAACCGCCCTCATCGGCCTGCCCCTGATCCGGACTTGCCAGATGTTGCGCGCCGCCGGCGTGCAACTTCTGCCCATCACATGAGCGCCGCGCCGGGCCGTTCCCAAGCAAGCTCGCACCGCAGCCCGCAGGGCGTAGGTTGCCTGATGAGCGCCGCGCCGGGCCGATCCCAAGCAAGCTCGCACCGCAGCCCAAAGGGCGAAGGAAACCTGATGACGGCCACCTCCACGAGCGCGCATGCCGGTACGGCCAAGGGGCGGTTGCTGCTGGTTCCGACACCGCTCGATTTCGGCTGCACCGAGCAGTCGCCATTGCAAACCGTATTGCCGCAGGCCACGATCGTGGGTGCTGCTGGCCTGCAACACTGGATCTGCGAAAACGCCAGGACCACGCGCGCCTTTCTCAAGCGCGTCGACGCGATCAGCCCGTTGTCGATGCCGATGCAATCGCTGCAAATGCAGGAACTGCCCCGCGAGGTGCACAAAAAAGGCGATCACCTGGGTGGTTTCGATGCCCGCCATCTGCTGGCCCCGGCGCTGGCCGGCCACGACGTGGGCCTGGTCAGCGAGGCGGGCATGCCGGCGATCGCCGATCCCGGCTCCTCGGTGGTGCGGGCGGCCCATGAACTGGGCATAACCGTCGTGCCCATGGTAGGGCCGGTATCGCTATTGCTGACACTGGCGGCCAGCGGCCTGAACGGACAGAACTTTGCGTTTGTCGGTTATCTGCCGCAAGACCCGGACGGCCGCGCCAAACGCGTGCGGGCACTCGAAGCGACCGCTGTCTCCAGCGGTCAGACCCAGATGTTCATCGAAACGCCCTATCGCAATGCGGCGATGGTGCAGACGCTGCTGCAAACACTGGCAGCTTCGACACGGCTGGCGATCGGCAGCGCATTGACCCTGCCACACGCGCAGGTTTCATGTATGTCTGCCAAAGACTGGCGCCTGAAAGGGGCGCCCCCGGACAACGCCACGCCAGCCGTATTCGCGATCGGGCGCTGAACGAATCGCCTGCCCCGCCCGATCCAAAAGGCCGGCTGTCCGTTTGCGTGGCGCTCAGTGCAATGCCGGAAGCGAACGCACGGCTCGAACCGCGCCATCGCCGATCGAGGCGCCGAAGCGCTTGGCCAGGCGCTCGGCTATGTTCTCGCGCCGGGTGTAGTCGACGATGTCCTCGGACTTCACCACCTCGCGGGCCACATAGTCCAGGCTGCCGAGCTGATCGGCCAGGCCGAGTTCAATGGCTTGCTGGCCGATCCAGAACAGCCCGCTGAACGTCTCGGGTGTTTCCTTCAGGCGCTCGCCGCGTCCTGCCTTGACAGCGGCGATGAACTGCAGATGAATGCGATTGAGCATCTCCTGGGTGAATTGGCGCTGGCGTTCGGTCTGCGGACTGAAGGGGTCGAGAAAACCCTTGTTTTCACCGGCGGTCATCAGGCGGCGCTCGACACCGAGCTTGTCCATCAGCCCGGTGAAACCAAATCCGTCCATCAACACACCGATGCTGCCCACGATACTGGCCTTGTCGACAAATATCTTGTCAGCGGATACCGCCACGTAGTATGCGGCCGATGCACAGGTCTCCTCGACCACTGCGTACATGGGCTTTCCGTGTTTGGCCTTGAGCCGGCGCAACTCGTCATTGATGATGCCCGCCTGCACGGGGCTCCCGCCGGGCGAATTGATCAGCAGCACCACCGCCTTGGCACCTTCGTCCTCGAATGCGGCACGCGCCGCGGTGATGACCACGTCGGCGCTGGCCTCGCCACCCGAGGCGATCTCGCCCTTGATCTCGACCAGGGCCGTATGCGGCGTCGACTTCTGGGCGGTGGCGGTCTCGCGATCCATCGCCAGCCAGACCAGCGCAATCAGGAAAACCAGCCATGACAGCCGGATGAAAGTCTTCCAGCGCCTGGCCGTACGTTGTTCGGCCAGCGCGGCAAATGCGAGCTTCTCCAGCGTGGCGCGCTCCCAATTCGGGGCTGCGGCCCCGCCGCCGCGGGAACCCTCGGAAAACCCGGAGGGTGGGGTGCGGTTCGGCGAATCGGCATCAATCTGGTCGGTCATATCAAAACTCAACGGGTTTCAGGTTATGGGCAGTATGCCAGCGCACAACACCATTGGACTCATCCAGGCCAATCGGGATCAGGCCGGAGCGACAGGGTCCACCACCGCAAGCCCCGGTGTCGGGTCGGTACATGGCACCATGCGTAGCACAAATAAGCCAGTGCCCGGTCAGATCAAAGAACCGGTCGGGCTGGTAATCCATCTCCATCGGCACATGGCTGCAGCGGTTCAGGTAGGCATGAACCCGGCCCTGGTAACGAATCGCGAAACCCCGGCAGCTCTGGCCCTGGTAGACCACATCGAATGGCACTGCCAGGCCGCTATCGACCAGGTCGGCTGAGCGGCACAGGTCGACCGTGGCCTTGTCTGCCGTCATGCGTTCGACACCAGCCAGCGGTGCAGATCGCGCACGGTGTCGGCGACAAACAGGGGTTGCAGGGCCGCAAAACCATCCGGCGGGTGGGCACCGTAACTGACGCCCACACTGGCACATCCGGCATTGCGGGCCATCTGCAAATCGTGCGTCGTATCACCGACCATCAATATCCGTTCGGGCGGCAGATCGAACTCCCGAGCCAGTTCGTGCAACATCAGCGGATCCGGTTTTCCTGCAGTCTGATCGGCAGTGCGCGATGCGTCGAACAGACCCTGGAGCTGCACGGCGCGCAAGGCGGCGTCCAGACCGGTGCGGCTTTTGCCGGTGGCCACCGCCAGGTAGTGGCTGCGTTGCCTCAGCGCCTGGAGCATCGGCAACACGCCGTCGAACAGGCTGATGTCGTGCTGCCGCGCCATGTAGTGGTGTCGGTATCGGGCGCCGAGCTCCTGGTATCTTTCCTTGGGAACATCGGGCGCAGCATGGGCCAGCGCCTGCGTAAAGCCCATGCCGATCACATGCGAGGCCGCCAGGTCGCTGGGCACTGTCCCGCCCACATCACGCACAGCAGCCTGGATCGACCGGGTGATCAGCGCCGTCGAGTCAAACAAGGTTCCGTCCCAATCGAATGCGATCAGGTCGAACGCGCGGCGCTGATCGGCGCGGCGTGGAGACAAATGAGGAACGTCAATGGACATCGGGCAGCACGTGAGCGAGGAAAAGCGATAACTCCACCGGCAGTTCGGCCTGCAGTTTCATCGTTTCGCCGGTTGTCGGATGACGGAACTGTAACCGCCAAGCGTGCAGGAACATGCGGCGCAGGGGTACTTCGGCGCCGGCGCGTTGCAAGGACTTGTTCAGCGCGAAGTCGCCATATTTGTCATCGCCGACGATCGCCATGCCCTCGGCCGCCAGGTGGGTGCGGATCTGGTGCGTGCGACCGGTCTTGATCGTCACCTCCAGCAGGCTGTAGGCGCTGTTCTGGCGCGCCACCTTCACCAGGCTGAGCGAGGGCATGGCCTGCGGATGGTCGTGTGCCACCACCTTGACGCGCCGCTCGCCGTCCGGCAACAGGTACTTGTGCAGCGACTTGTCCAGCACCTTGAGTCGCGCCGGCCACAAGCCGGACACCATCGCCAGGTAGGTCTTGCCGGTCTCGCGGGCCCGAAACTGCTCCTGCAGGTTCTTGAGCACACTGCGTTTCTTGGCCACCAGCAGGATGCCGCTGGTCTCCCGGTCCAGCCGATGGACCAGTTCGAGCAACCGGGCCTGCGGCCGCGCCATGCGCAGCTGCTCGATCACGCCGAAACTGACACCCGAACCGCCATGAACCGCCACCCCGGCCGGCTTGTCGATCACCAGCAAGCCGTCATCCTCGAACAACACCGGAAACTCGCGTGCTGGCGCAAAGCCCGTGCCCGCGGCCATCTCGTCCATCACCTGCGCCTTGGCACTTGCGCGCTCCGAGGTGCGCACCGGCGGCAGCCGGATCTGGTCGCCGGCCACGATCCGGCGGTCGGCGCTGGCCCGGCCCTTGTTGACCCGCACCTCGCCGCTGCGGATGATGCGGTAAACATGGGTCTTGGGAACGCCTTTGAGATGGCGCATCAGGAAATTGTCCAGCCGCTGGCCGGCATCCTCGTCATCGACAAGGAGCATGCTTGCAATATCTGCTGCCGGAGGCGGATTGCCCCCTATAATGAGTTTCACTAGCGACGCACTGCAAGTGGTTGATTTGTCTGGAGTTTAGTCCACACCCCACCAACAGCGTCGCTGGCAGGTCGATGCCACCAGGTTGCCAGCATGACAGACCGCGGGCCCAAGTCCGTGGTGGTCTGGCCAGCGAGCGGGAAGCCGACGCCTTGAACCACTGACATGGAATACCAGCGCCGCCAGACAGACTCTGGCGGCCGGATTTGAGCGAAATGATTGTGTTGATCGGATTGATCCTGATGTGCTTGCCGCGCCCCATGGTGCTGGCTTTGCGCGTGGGTCGGTCCGCCACGTCTGAGCAGCGGGCCGTCAACGCCCTCCTCGCTCCGGCACCGTACACACAACCGCATCCCCTCGCGCCCATCCCCGTGCCAACGCCCCGACACAGCATCTGAGTCCGGGCCCGAGGCAATTTCCATCGGTTCGAAGCGTTCGTCAGGCATCGTTTGCTCGTCATGAGCATGTAAGAGGTCAAGAGACCAGAAGGAACCCGCGGCGCAGCACGATGGCAGCGCAGTGCGGGTTCGATGCAGGAAACAGGAACGCTACCCATGAAACGGATGCTGATCAACGCCACCCAGGCAGAAGAACGCCGGCTGGCCATCGTCGATGGACAAAAACTCCTCGACTACGAAATCGAAATCGAAGGGCGCGAACAGCGCAAGGGCAATATCTACAAGGCGGTCGTGACGCGGGTCGAGCCTTCGCTTGAAGCCTGCTTTGTCGACTATGGTGAAGACCGCCACGGCTTTTTGCCGTTCAAGGAAATCTCGCGGCAGAATTTTGCGCAAGGTGTGCAGGCCAACGGCGCCCGTATCCAGGACGCGATCCGCGAAGGCCAGGAACTGATCGTCCAGGTCGAGAAGGAAGAACGCGGCAACAAGGGCGCGGCCCTGACAACCTTCATTTCGCTGGCCGGCCGTTACGTCGTGCTGATGCCCAACAACCCGCGCGGTGGTGGCGTGTCGCGCCGGATCGAAGGCGATGACCGGGCCGACCTGAAGGAAGCGCTCGACCAGCTCGAATACCCCAACGGCATGAGCATCATTGCCCGTACCGCCGGCATCGGCCGCAGCGCACCCGAGCTGCAGTGGGACCTGAACTACCTGCTCAAGCTGTGGAACGCCGTCGACGGCGCGTCCAAGGGCGGCAAGGGCGCATTCCTGATCTACCAGGAATCGTCGCTGGTGATCCGTGCGATCCGAGACTACTTCAACCATGACATCGGCGACATCCTGATCGACACCGATGACGTGTATGACCAGGCCCAGCAGTTCATGGCACACGTGATGCCCGAACATGCGGCCCGGGTCAAGCGCTACCGTGACGACGCCCCGCTGTTCTCGCGGTTCCAGATCGAACACCAGATCGAATCGGCCTACGCCCGGATGGTGCAGCTGCCCAGCGGTGGCGCCATCGTCATCGACCACACCGAGGCGCTGGTCTCGGTCGACGTCAACTCGGCACGCGCCATCCGTGGCGGCGACATCGAGGAAACCGCAACCCGCACCAACCTGGAAGCCGCTGACGAAGTGGCGCGCCAGATGCGGCTGCGCGACCTCGGTGGACTGATCGTGATCGACTTCATCGACATGGAGGAGAGCCGCAATCGGCGTGATGTCGAGAACCGCCTGCGCGATGCCTTGCGCCAGGACCGCGCACGCGTGCAGTTCGGCTCGATCAGCAAGTTCGGCCTGATGGAGATGAGCCGCCAGCGCCTGCGCCCGGCCCTGAGCGAAGGTGCATCCATCCCCTGCCCGCGCTGCGGCGGCTCCGGCCATATCCGCGACACGGAAAGCTCGGCAATGCAGATCCTGCGCATCATCCAGGAGGAGTCGCTCAAGGACAACACCGCCTCGGTGTTGTGCCAGGTGCCGGTCGACGTGGCTTCGTTCCTGCTCAACGAAAAGCGTGGCGAAATCACCAAGATCGAACTCAAGCAGCGCATCAATGTGCTGATGGTGCCCAACAAGACGCTGGAAACACCGAATTACAAGCTCGCGCGACTCAAGCACGACGACCCGCGACTGGACAACATCGAAGCCACCTACAAGCTGGCCGACGAAGTCGAAGATCCGACCGCGGTGACGCGCCGCGCGCAGGAGCCGACCAACCGCCAGACCCCGGTCATCAAGGGCGTGTTGCCGGACGCACCGGCGCCAGTGGCACCACCCAAGCCAGAACCTGTCGTACAGCCAGTGGTTCCGGCACCGGTTGCGGTGCCCGTCGCAGTGGCTGCCCCGGCGGAAAGAGGATTCCTGGGCTGGATCAAGAGCCTGTTCGCAGCACCAGCCCCTGAACCGATGCTCCCTGCTGCTGCTCCGGCACCCGCTGCCAAGGAAAGCGCACGCGGCGAGGGCCGTGGCGGACGTGATGGTCGTCGCACCGAAGGGCGTGACGGCGGCGCCCGCGGCGAAAGTCGCGGTGAAGGGCGTGGCGATGGCCGCTCCCGTGGCGGACGCGGTGGTCGCGGTGGCCGTGGTGGTGAGCGTGGCGAACGCGCCGGCCAGGGTCCGCGTGATCGCACCGAGACCAGCCTTGCAGACGCCGGGGCACAACAAGACGGCCAGCGCAGCAGTGGTGCCGACGAGACCGGACGCAACGAAGTCCGTGCGGAGCGTCCACCACGCGGCGAGCGCAATGATCGTGGCGAACGCGGCGAACGCGGCGAACGCGGCGAGCGCAATGATCGTGGCGAACGTGCCGAGCGCAACGATCGTGGCGAGCGCGGCGGTCGCGGCGGCCACAATCGGGACTCTGCGCGCAACAACGGTGAAGAGCGCGCCAATGGCGAGGCCGGCATGGACCAGGCGGCACAGCAACCCGTTCAGGCTGACGACGCGGGGGGCGTGCAGCAAGCGCCACGTGAAGGTCGCGGCGAAGGCCGCGACAACCGCGAAGGGCGGGAGGGCCGTGGCGAGCGCCAGCGCGAGCGTCGCCCACGTCAGGACCGAAATGCTGCGCAGACCGAAGCCGGCGGCAGCGAGCCGCAGATGGGCAATGGCAACAACCCGCCAACGAACACGCGGCCCGATGACCAGCCAGAGGCGTCGGACAAGCGGGCCGATCTGGCGGCCTCGGCAGGCGCTGACAACAACAACGGCGAGCCGCGTGAAAAGCGCTCACGTGATCGTTATGGACGTGATCGCGGGCGTGGTGAGCGCAGTGGGCGCAACGGCCAGGACGAGGACCGCCAGGCAAGCGCCCCATCGGAGCGCCAGGCCTCATCGTCGGAACAACCCGTACAACCGACACTGGAAGGTTTTGCCGCTGCATCGGCCGTCGCTGCACCAGTGGCAGCAGAGGCCGTTGCCGTGGCAACTGCACCCAGCCAGGCCAGGGCTCCGGCTCCGGTCGCTGCCGCGGCAACAACGCCATCGGCAGGGCTTCCACGCGTGGCACCGTTCGCCTTGCCGATCGACGCGCTGGCGCAAATGGCACAGCAGTCCGGTCTGAACTGGGTCAATTCCGACGCGGAGAAGATCAGGCTCGCCCAGGACGCGATCGCTGCCCAGCCCGAAGCCATCCATGTACCGCGTGAGATTGCGGCGCCGGTGGTGGTGGACGAAGGTC
>JAGPBF010000100.1 GCA_018063505.1 Rhodoferax sp. | reverse complement strand
GTTTTTTGCCTATGGCAAGGAATCGCCGTACATGCACTACGGCGTGATGGACCGCCATTGCAAGCTCACCACCTTCATGCCGGTGCAACTGCCCGGTCCGCGCCTGCCGCACGACATGGCGATTACGCCGAACTACAGCATCCTGCAGGATCTGCCGTTGTTCTACGACATGGATGCTTTTGCGGCCGGCCGCCACAAGCTCAAGTTCCACCACACGCTGCCGTCGCGCTTCGCAGTGATTCCGCGCCACGGCACAGCAGCGCAGATCCGCTGGTTCGAGGCCGACCCGACCTACATGTACCACACCTCCAACGCCTGGGAAGAGGACGATGGGCACGGCGGCGTCGAGATTGTCATGACCGGCACGCCGTTTCGGGTGCCGACGGACATCCATGGCACGGTGGACGTGGAGCGTTTCCCCAAGATGCTGGCCAATCTGGAAGAGGACTACCTGTTCAAGGAATGGCGCTTCAACCTGCGCACCGGGCAAACCAGGGAGCGGATCATCGATGACATCATCAACCAGGAGTTCCCGGTGATCAACGCGTGGATGCAGGGCCACAAGACACGTTTCTCCTGGAACGTGCTGATGGCACGCGTGAACCGCGCTGAAGATCCGCGTTTCTGCGGTCTGGTGCGTTACGACCTTGAGCAGGACAGCTGCACCACCTACCATGCCGGCATCGGCAAGTGGTTCAGCGAGGCGCCGTTTGCACCCAAGGACAACTGGAAAAGTGAAGACGACGGATATCTCGTCGGCTACATGTGGGATGAGGCGAAGCAGTCGTCCTATCTGACGATTTTCGACGCGCACGACATATCGCGCGGCCCGGTCTGCAAGCTCCGGATGCCGCAGCGCGTGCCGCATGGTTTCCATTCCACCTGGATCAGCGGCGAGCGGCTGGCCCGCGGCTATTGACAAGCACCAGCCTGCGGCCACCTTTCGACTGACCACCCATCCGGGGCACGACACCGCCTCACCGCAAATCCCTCACGAAAACCAGCCATGAAACTCAACGATCTACCTGTTCACGACATCCCGGCCCTTGACGGCAACAACGCCCCGGTCACGAAGGAGTGTTTCTCCGACACCATGACCGTCATCGGCGAGGTGCCCAAGGACCTCAACGGCATCTATTTCCGCAACGGACCCAACGCCTACTACCAACCCGACTGGCGTTACCACGCCTACGATGGCGATGGCATGGTCCACGCAGTGCAATTCGACCAGGGCAAGGTGAGTTACCGCAACCGCTGGGTGCAGACCCAGGGTCTGCAGGAAGAACGCGAAGCCGGCCACAGCCTGTGGAAGGGCCTGAAGGAGCCGATGCGCCAGGACCGTCCGGACCAGCCGCTCAAGAACACAGCCAACACCGACGTCAAGTTCCACGCCGGCCGGATCGTCGCCATGTGGTACCGCTCGGGCATGCCCTATGCGCTGGACCCGGTGACGCTGGAAACCCTGGGCACGGCTGACTACGACCACGCGTTCGAGAAAATTTCTGCCCACTCCCGCCCCGACGAGCACACCGGCGAACTGATGTTCTTCGACTACAGCCTCACGGCACCTTACATGCAGTACGGCGTGATCGGGCCAGACCGCAAGCTGCGCACCAAGATCGAGATCCCGTTGCCAGGCCCGCGCCTGCCCCATGACATGGCGGTGACCGAGAACTACAGCATCCTGCACGACTTCCCGCTCTGGCCTGATGCCCAAGCGCTGAAGGCGGGACGCTACAAGGTGAAATTCCACGCCGACCAGCCGACGCGCTTCGCAGTCGTGCCGCGCCATGGCACGGCCGACCAGATCCAGTGGTTCGTGGCCAAGCCGACCTATATGTTGCACGTGGTCAATGCGTGGGAAGAAGGCGATGAAATCGTCATGGTCGGCACGCCCTACCGCGTCCATGAAACGCCCGACGGCGAGCTCGATGCGCGTCGGCTCGAACGCACCATCAACCAGCGCCAGCGCGACTTCATGTTGTACGAATGGCGCCTGGACCTCAAGACCGGCAAGACCCATGAGCGTGTCATCGACGACGTGCTCAACACCGAGTTCCCGGTGATCAACGCCAGCTACCAGGGCCGCAAGAACCAGTTCACCTACAACGTGCTGTTTCCGCAAGGCGGGCGCGAGGAGCCGCGTTTCCCCGGGCTCGTCAAATACGACATCACGACCGGTGGCTACGTCGCTTATAGCGCCGGCCCGCAGTACTTCTACAACGAGCCCGGCTTTGCGCCGCGCGACAACAGCCAGTCGGAGGACGACGGCTACCTGGTGATGCCGGTGTGGAATCCGCTCGACAAGCGTTCCGAGATCCAGGTGTTCGACTGCAAAGGCGCCCGGCTGGCCGAAGGTCCGATCGCCCGCATCCTGTTGCCGCAGCGCATTCCACACGGCTTTCATGCCACTTTCGTCAGCGCCAAGACGCTGCAACGCTGGAAGTAGCCCATGATTCTGGTTTCCAAGGACAAGATCGAGGAATACACCGGCAAGGGATGGTGGGGAACCACCACCTTGTGGGACTTGTTCCAACGGCAACGGCAGCAGCGCCCGCAGGCAGAATCGGTCGTGGATGCGTTCAATCGCGCCGACTTCGCCCATGGCACGCCACAACGCCTGACCTGGGCGCAGCTGGGTGACGCGATTGACCGCTTCAGCCATCTGCTGCTGGAGACCGGTATCCGCCGTGACGACGTGTTGCTGATGCAGTTGCCCAACTGCGTCGAACAATTTGTCGTCTACATGGGCTGCGCGCGTCTGGGCATCATGGTCACGCCGGTGCCGACCCAGTACCGCGAGAACGAACTCGACCACATCCTGGAGAGCACCGACGCAACAGCGGTGGTGACGTTTACGCGCATCGGAAAACCCACAGGTGGCCATGCCAGCGCCGAGATGTTCGCGCAGATGCAGCCACGCCATCCGCACCTGCGCCATATCCTGGCCTGGGGTGACAATGTCGCCCCGGCGTTTATCGACATCGGCCAACGCACCGCCTTGCCGCTGACCAACGCGCAGCGCGAACAGTTGGCACAAGCCGAACGTGCTGCAGCCGTCACCGCCAACGATGTGTTCACGATCTGCTGGACCTCCGGCACCGAGGCGCAGCC
Source organism: Rhodoferax sp. (assembly GCA_018063505.1). Taxonomy (GTDB): domain Bacteria; phylum Pseudomonadota; class Gammaproteobacteria; order Burkholderiales; family Burkholderiaceae_C; genus CAISIP01. The sequence goes on along the minus strand of JAGPBF010000100.1, from coordinate 12,579 downwards.
CAAGGGTGTGCCGCGCAGCCACAACGAATGGCTGGTGGTGGCACCTTCGATCATCGAAGCAGGGCAGATCCGCGAACACGCGCGACTGCTCAATCCGTTTCCGCTTGTCAACATGGCCGGCATTTCGACCGCCATTGCCAGCTGGTTGGTACAGGGCGCCACCGTGGTGCAGCACCATCCGTTCACGCTGCCGGTATTCCTGCAACAACTGCGCGACGAACACATCGACTACACGGTGGCGCCGCCGGCCGTGCTCAACATGCTGCTGCAAAACACGCAATTGCTCGAAGGCATCGACTTCCAGCGGCTGTCGCGCATCGGATCGGGTTCGGCGCCTCTGAGCGAGTGGATGGTGCGCGGATTCGCCGAGCAATACGGCGTGCAGATCATCAACTACTTCGGCTCGAACGAAGGCGCCGCGTTGGCGGGCAACCACATCGACCTGCCGGATCCGGCGATGCGCGCCAAATATTTCCCGCGGGCCGACGCCGAGGGATTCACCTGGTCGATCTCCACCACGCGCAAGGTGCGCAGCCGGCTGGTCGACCTGGAGACCGGCGAAGACATCGAGCAAGCGGGACGGGTTGGCGAACTTCGCTTCATCGGCCCGACCATCTTCAGCGGTTACTACCGGGCACCGGAAGTCACGGCACGCGCGTTCGACGCAAGAGGCTACTACAAGACCGGCGATCTGTTCGAACTCGCTGGTGACCGGATGCAGTATTACCGCTATGTCGGACGCTCCAAGGACCTGGTGATCCGCGGGGGCATGAACATCTCGGCGGAGGAGATCGAAGGCCTGCTGCTGGCCTGCCCGGGCGTGCGCGAGGTGGCCGTTGTCGGTGTGCCCGACGCGCTCATGGGAGAAAAGGTCTGTGCCTGCGTGACCCCCCACGATGGCCATACGCTGGCACTGGAGGACATCGTCCAGTACCTTCGCGCCGAGAGACATGTGGCGGCCTACAAGTTGCCCGAATTCCTGTTGTCCATGCCGAGCTTGCCCCGCAACCCGGTGGGCAAGATTCTGAAAACCGAACTGCGTGCACAGGCCAGGGCCCGGTACGCGCCATCCCAAGGAGACGCGGCATGAGGCCAGTCGTATTGCTGATTCCCGGCATGCTGAACACCGCGGCCATATGGGACCGCGTCGCGCCGCTGCTGCAGGACGCGGCCGAGTTGCGTATCGCCGACGTGCTGACCCAATCGAGCATCGCCGAGATGACACGCGACGCCTGGGCCTTGCTGGCAGACGTGCCACCAACGGCGCCGGTGCTGATCTGTGGCTTTTCGATGGGCGGTTATGTGGCGATAGACATGGTCGCACGGCCGCCACGCAGCGTTGCCGGCCTGGTTCTGCTCGATACCTCGCCACGCCCCGAGTCGCCTGATGGCGAAATTGTGCGGGCCAAGACCATCACCGCGTTCGAGCGCAACTTCGCCAAGGTGGTCGAGAACATGCTGGCGTTCACCACCCATCCCGACCACCACCAGGACACCGCGCTGTTTGACACGCTGCGCGCCATCATGCTGCCGGTCGGTGCCCAGGCCGCGGTGCGCCAGACCCGTGCCGTTGCAGCCCGCGCCGACCATCGCGCGCAACTGGCGGCATTGGCGATTCCGACCAGGGTGTTGTGCGGCCGCGAAGACAAGGTGACGCCACCGGAGTTGTCGCAGGAGCTGGCCGACCTGATCCCCGGCGCGCAACTCGAGTGGCTGGCGCAATCGGGTCACATGGCGCCGGTGGAGCAACCCCGCGAAGTCGCCAACGCGATCCGCAAATTTCTGTAACGTTTTCCAACCCGAAAGAGAGAGAGACAAACATGCAAAGACGCGACTTGCTCAAGGCCATCAGTGCCGGCCCCCTCGCCCTGGCGCTGCCGAGCGCCCACAGCCAGACCTTCCCGGACAAGCCGATTCGGGTGGTAGTGCCTTTTGCCGCCGGAAACACCCTGGACACTGCCTTGCGCCAGGTCGCGGAGGTGTTCAAGGCCAACACCGGCCAGCCGCTCATCGTCGATGCCAAACCGGGCGGCTCGGGCATCATCGCGGCCCAGAACGTGATGAATGCCGCGCCCGACGGATATACGCTGCTGCTGTGCAACACCAGCATGTTCACGATCAACCCGCACACCTTTTCGAGCTTGCCCTACGATCCGGACAAGAATTTCAAGCCGGTGACCAACTTCCTGGGCGCGGCGATGGTCATGGCGGTCAACGACAGCGTGCCAGCCAGGAACGTGGCCGAGTTCGTCACCTGGGCCAAGGCCAACCCGGGCAAGGTGTCGTATGCATCCTTCACGGCCGGCAACTCCTCGCACTTCGCCGGCATCATCCTGAACCAGCGCGCCGGAATCGATATGCTGCACGTGCCGTTCAACGGCACACCTCCGGCGGTCACCGCTCTGCTCTCGGGCACCGTGAACGCGGCCTTCGTTCCCATGATGGCGGTCAAGCAACACGTGGAATCGGGCAAGCTCAAGGTGCTGGCCATCACCACACCGAAACGCTCGGAGCACATGCCCACCCTGGCGACATTCCGCGAGCAAGGTTACCCGGACATGGACATCTTCATCTGGGCAGGCATCGCCGCCCCGGCCAACACGCCAGACGCAGTGATTGCACGGCTCAACACCGAGTTCACCAAGGCCCTGGGCAGCAAGCAGATCAAGGACCAGTGGTATCCGGTGGGATTCGAGCCCCTGCCGACCACGCCACAGGAGTTCAAGGCGTTCTACCAGGCAGAGTCCAAACGCTGGGCCGAAGCGGTGAAGATCTCCGGCTTCAAGGCCACCAGCTGAGCTGCGCCCAACACAGGTACCAGCCCATCATCGCCTGCACCCTGGTCGCCGCAGCCGGGCGGTGAATTTTTGCAATAGGAATTTGACACCATGAAGAGAGTTATCCCGGGCTTGCCCATGCAGTTGCCGGTTTTTGCCGCACCGATGTTTCTGATCTCCGGTCCCGATCTGGTACTGGCGGCCTGCAAGGCGGGCATCATCGGCGCCTTTCCCACGCCCAATGCGCGTCCGATCGACGTGCTTGAGAGCTGGATGAAGCAGATCACCGAAGGACTGGCGCAAGCGCGTGATACGCAGGGCGCCGACACCGTAGGCCCGTGGTGCGCGAATCTGGTGACGCACTCGTCGAATACGCGTCTGCCGGAAGATCTGGAACTGATCGCCAGATACAAGCCGCCAATCGTCGTCACCGCCCTGGGCAGCCCCAAGCCGGCCATCCCGATCGTGCAGGCATACGGTGGCCTGGTCTTTGCCGACGTGACCAGCATTGCGCTGGCGCGCAAGGCAGTGGCCGCTGGCGCTGACGGCCTGGCCTGCATCTCCAGCGGCGCCGGCGGACACACCGGCACGATTTCGCCGTTTGCCTTTATCAGCGCAGTGCGCGAGTTCTTCGACGGCTACATCATCGTGGGCGGCGGCATCAGCGATGGCTGGGGCGTGGCCGGCGCCATCGCCGCTGGCGCCGATTTCGTCTACATGGGTACGCGCTTCATTCCGACGGTCGAGAGCATGGCGCCTGACGCCTACAAGCAGATGCTGGTGGACAGCAGCGTGGAAGACATCGTCGTCAGCGCCGGCATCACAGGCACCGCGGCCAGCTGGCTCAAGGCGTCGCTGCGCGCCAACGGCCTGGATCCGGACAACATGCCGGCCGCGCCGAGCCGCAACTACGACAGCAACCAGGCCATCGGCGCCAAGAAGTGGAAAGACGTATGGGCGGCGGGGCAAGGCGTGGGCGCGGTCAAGAACATCGAACCTGTCGCCGTGGTGGTCGAGCGCCTGCGCGCGGAATACCGCAGCGCCTGCCAACGTCTGGCCAGGCTGCCGCAGCCGGCCGCGCATTCGAAAGAGGTATCCCTTGCAGCTTGAAGTCGTCAACACCGTCAAGTCAACCCTGGTGCCGGACGGCCATCCCTTCATGACGGGTGTGTTCACTCCCAACCATGTGGAGTGCAATGCCGCCGAGCTGACCGTGATCGGCAAGATTCCCGAGAAGCTCAACGGCGTCTATCTGCGCAACACCCAGAACCCGGTGCACCAGCCGCTGGGCAAATACCACGCCTTCGACGGCGATGGCATGTTGCACCTGATGAGTTTCAGCAACGGCCGTTGCGAATACCGCAACCGGTTCGTGCCCACCAAGGGATTCATGCAGGAGCAGGAGGCTGGCGGCGCCCTGTATGCCGGCCTGATCGACAACCCGAAGCTGGCCCAGCGGCCAGGCTGGGGTGCGCGTGGCGGCTTGCGCGACACCGCCGCCACCGATGTCATCGTGCATGCCGGCAGTGCGCTGGCCACGTTCTACCAGTGCGGCGAGCCCTACCGCATGGACGCGCGCACGCTGGCGTTCAAGGGCACGGCGCCGTGGGTCGACAAGGTGATGCCGGACGGCATTTCAGCCCATCCCAAGGTCGATCCGCAAACCGGCGAGTTGCTGTTCTTCAACTACTCCAAGAAGGCACCCTACATGCATTTTGGTGTGGTCGATGCCAACGACACGCTGGTGCACTACGTGCCGGTCGCGCTGCCCGGCCCACGGCTTCCGCATGACATGGCGTTCACGAAGAACTACGCCATCCTGAACGACTTCCCGCTGTTCTGGGACCCGGAGCTGCTGGCGCTGGGCAAACACAAGGTGGTCTACCGGCCCGAGCTGCCGTCGCGCTTTGCCATCGTGCCGCGCAGGGGCGGTGAGGTGCGCTGGTTCGACGCCAGCCCCACCTATGTGCTGCACTGGCTCAACGCCTGGGAAGAAGGCGACGAGATCGTGCTGCACGGCTACCACCAGCGCACGCCGCTGCCGACACGCAAGGACGGCCAGGGCGGCTTCGACAATACCGGCACCACGCTGGGCCCGGAGCGTTACGGCCCGTCGCTGTACTGCTGGCGGTTCAACCTGCGTACCGGCCAGACGCGCGAGCAGCGGCTGTCGGATCTGCCGCTGGAATTCGGCATGATCAATGCGCAGTACTGGGGCAAGCCCTACCGCTACTCGTACAACATGGTCGCGCATCCGAACTCGTTCCTGTTCGACGGCATTACCCGTTACGACCATGTCAGCGCAGGCGCCCAGACCTACCTGTTTGGTGAAGGTCGCTTCGGCAGTGAGTCCCCGATGGCGCCCAATTCCGGCGCCACGGCAGAGGACGACGGTTACGTCGTGAGTTTCGTCACCGACATGAACACGCATTGCTCGGAATGTGTCGTGCTCGATGCCAGAAACATCGCAGCCGGCCCGGTCGCGCGCATCATGCTGCCGCACCAGATCAGCAGCGGCACCCACGCATGCTGGGCCGATGCCAGCGAGATACGCTCTGATTGGGCGGGTTTTTGAATCAATTGCAAGGAACCACCATGCCATCCTCCACCTACATTCTCGGCGGCTACCAGACAGACTTTGCCAAGGCCTGGTCGCGCAACGGCCAGGACATCTCCGACATGACCCGTGAAGGTACGCTGGGCACACTCGAAGCCAGCCGTGTCGACGCCGCGCAGATCCAGAGCATCCACGTCGGCAACGCTTTCGGCGAGCTACAGCGCCAGCAGGCGCAGCTGGGCTCGATGGTCGCTCAGATGGTGCCCGAGTTGTGGGGTGTGCCTGCGATGCGCCATGAAGGCGCCTGTGCGTCGTCATCATTGGCCATCCTCAGTGCAATGGCGGAGATCGAAGCCGGGCGCTACGACTGCATCCTGGTACTGGGCGTCGAGGAATTCAAGAACCTGCCGGGTGACCAGGCATCGGCCAACCAGAACTCTGCCGCCTGGCAAGGCCGCGAAGACATCGATTGCAGATTCATGTGGCCGGCGGCATTCGGCCTGTTGGGGGCCGAATACGAAAAACGGTATGGACTGGATCGGAAATACCTCAACCGGATTGCCGAACTCAATTACGGCAACGCCAAACGCAATCCGCTGGCGCAGACGCGCAAATGGCAGTTCAACGAACTGAGCTTCACCGACGACGACCAGGCCAATCCGATGATCGAGCCAGGCTCGCGGCGGCAGGATTGCGGCCAGGTCACCGACGGCGCCGCCGGCGTGATACTGGCATCGGCCGAGTTCGCGCGCGCCCATGCGCAGCGCACCGGCACCTCGCTCGACAAGCTGCCACGCATCGCCGGCTGGGGCCACCGCAACGCTGGCTTGCGCCTGAAGGACAAGATCGCGCGCAGCGCCAATGCAACCTACATCTTCCCGCATGCACGCCAGGCCATTGAAGAGGCATGGAACCGTGCCGGCGTGAGCGGCATCGAGGCGATGGACGGCATCGAGACGCACGACTGCTTCACGACCACCGAATACATGGCGATCGACCACCTGGGTCTGACGCCACCGGGCCAGAGCTGGCAGGCCGTCGAGGATGGAAGCATCGAGCCCGGCGGCCGCTGCCCGGTCAACATGAGCGGCGGGCTGATCGGTTGTGGCCACCCGGTCGGCGCCACCGGATCGCGCATGTTGCTCGATGCCGCACGCCAGGTCACCGGACAAGCCGGCGACATGCAGATCGAAGGCGCCAGGAAGATCCAGACTTTCAACGTCGGAGGCTCCTGCTCCACCGTCGTGAGCTTCGTCGTCGCCAGCGATGCCTGAACTGGACTGCGCTTGCTGGAGCCGTGGGAATGGCACGGCGGCGCCGCAGCATGGCCACAATCCAATGCGGGTCAGGTGACCGCGATGCGACCGCCCTCGCCCCACCCTTCCCTGCGGTACAAGCCCGACCTGGACCTGACGCGTGATGCGCTGGCCAGCAGCGGGCTCAACCATGCACTGATGGCCCTGGGCGACAACTGGACATCGGCAGTGTTGATGGGCGCCTTCACCGGTATCAACCAGTTCGATATCTGGATCGAGAGGCTCGGCATTCCGCGCGCCACCTTGACCAACCGGCTCAACAAACTGATTGCGCTTGGCCTGATGCGCAGGCGCAGCTACGGAGAGCGCCCCGCCCGCATGGGCTACCGGCTGACCCAGGCCGGCCTCAAGCTCTACAACCATGTGCTGATGTTCTGGGTCTGGGAGCGACGCTGGGGCCATCGGCGCTCCGCATTGCCGCCCGAGCTGGTTCATCGCAGCTGCGGGCACAGTTTCACGCCGGTGCTGGCATGTGCGGCATGCCACGAAAAAGCCAGCATGCGTGACCTCACTTTGACGCTCAGGGTCAATCCGGAGTTGCTGGCGCGCGCCGCACAATCGGGCCGAAACGGCCGGGTGGCACGGGTCGACCAATCGGGCATGGGGTTGCGCGTGGATCGCTGGTCGCTGTTGATCGTCAACGCGGTGATCCTGGGCTGCCATCATTTCGACCAGCTGCTCCATGCGCTGGGCATTTCCAGCAGCGTGCTGGCACGCAGGCTGGCCGGCATGGCGGCATCGGGTCTGCTGTTGTGCGAGGACGACCTGCATGACAACCGGCGGCGCCACTACCGGCTCACACCGGCCAGCCGAGACCTGTTTGCGTACCTGGTCTGCATGTCGAGCTGGGCCAACCTCCACTACCTGCGCCAAAGCGGTTCGATCCTGCCGCTGCACAAGTCCTGCGGCCACGCCTTCGTGCCCGAGGTCCTGTGCAGTTGTTGTTCCAAATCCGTTTTTCCGTGGGACGTGGCATTCACGCCCGTGAATCCACCGATCCCTTCAAGCAACAAATCCAAGGAGACTTTATGTCCGTCGAACTGATCCGCAAGTTGCACAGCGACATCGAACCCGGGGACCATCCCTATCTCAAAGGCGCCTGGACGCCGCTGCACGAGGAGGTCAACGCCACCGACATGAAGGTGCTCCAAGGCAGTATCCCCACGGACATCGACGGTGTCTATTTGCGCAACACACAGAACCCGGTCTACCGCTCGATCGGGCGTTATCACCCGTTTGACGGCGACGGCATGATCCACATGATCAGCTTTCGCGACGGCAAGGCCGTCTACCGCAACCGCTTCGTGCAGACCAAAGGCCTGTCGGCCGAGATCGAAGCCGACCGCCGCCTGTGGGCCGGTCTGATGGAGGACCCGCGGCTGTCAACCCGTCCGGGTTGGGGCGCGCATGGTTCGATCAAGGATGCGTCGAGTACCGATGTCGTCGTGCACGCCGGCAAGGCATTGACCTCCTATTACCAGTGCGGCGAAGGTTACCGCCTGGACCCGCTGACGCTGGAACAACAGGGCATACCGCCGTGGTCGCCGCTCGACGGCATTTCCGCCCACATGAAGGTCGACGAGGCCAACGGCGAGATGCTGTTCTTCAACTACTCCAAACATGCGCCGTACATGCATTACGGCGTGGTGGACAGACACGACAAACTGGTTCACTACGTACCGATTCCGCTGCCGGGTCCGCGGCTGCCACACGACATGGCGTTCACGAAGAACTACGCCATCCTGAACGATTTTCCGCTGTTCTGGGACGAGGAACTGCTCAAGCAGGGCAAACACGTGGTGAAGTTCCACGCCGATAAACCGTCACGTTTTGCCATCATCCCGCGCCGCGGCCAGCCAGAGGACATCCGCTGGTTCGAGGCTGCACCCACCTTTGTGCTGCACTGGCTCAACGCCTACGAAGAAGGCGACGAGATCATCCTTGACGGCTACTTCGAGGAAGAGCCCGAACCGAAGAACTTCGACGGCGCGCCCAAGGGTTACGAGCGCATGATGTCCTACCTGGACCAGTACAAGATGAAGACAAGGCTGCACCGCTGGCGCTTCAACCTTGCCACCGGCAAGACCACCGAACAACGGCTGGACGAGCGTACGCTGGAATTCGGCATGTTCAACCAGCGCTTTACCGGCCTGCCCTACCGCTACGCCTACAGCGCGGTGCAGGTGCCGGGCTGGTTCCTGTTCCACGGATATGTCAAGCACGACCTGCAAACCGGCCAATCGTGGGAGGTACGCCTGCCCGAGGGCCAGTTCGCCAGCGAAGCGCCGTTTGCGCCGCGCGTCAATGCCACTGACGAGGACGACGGCTACCTGGTGACCTTCATCACCAACGAAAACACCCAGAAGTCCGAAGCCCTGCTGATCGACTGCAAGCGCTTTTCGGATGGGCCGGTGTGCCGCATCGAGCTGCCGCACAAACTGTGCAGCGGCACGCATTCCTGCTGGGCCAACGGCGCGGACCTGCGCGACGGTCTGCTGAGCGCAACATCGGTGTGATCAAGACCGCGCTGGTCGCCATGGCCGCCGTGTTGTGGCTGGTGTGGGTCCTGGCCCTGCGCGGGTTTGGGCGCCAGCCGGCGCTGCGCGTGGGAACACCCCGCGAGTTCGTGATGCCGATCGCGGCCCTGCTGATCGGCCTGTGGTGGTGGTTCAGCCGCACGGACTGGCCGGGCAGCTACTTCCTGTCGGTGTACATGAAGGCTGCCGTCGTCACCGGAACGCTGCTCACATTGGTGTGGCTGATCAGCCTGGCCCGGCGCGATGCCGGCATCATGGATGTGGCCTATTCCATGGCAGCGGCCGTTCCGGTGCTGGTGCTGCTTTTTCACAGGGGAAGCTGGTCGCCGCATGAGGTGGTGACAGCGCTGCTGGTGGGCCTGTGGTCGACACGCATGTCGCTGCATATCGGCTTGCGCAACGCCGGCCATGGTGAAGATGCACGCTACGCGGCCTGGCGCAAACGGTTTGGACGCCACTGGTGGTGGTGGAGTTATTTTCAGGTTTTCGCGATGCAGGGCGTGATGGTCTGGTTGTGGTCGATCGGCCTGCTGGCCGCGGTCGCCGTCGGGCCCCAGCCGCTGGGCTGGCAACACGCGTTGGCGCTGGTGCTGTTTGCCATTGGTTTCGGCTTCCAGACCATCGGCGACCTGCAGCTCGAACAGTTCAAGCGCCGGCGCACCGATCGAGGCCAGGTGCTGGACACCGGGCTGTGGGCCTGGTCGCGCCATCCCAATTATTTTGGTGAATCTGTCGTCTGGTGGAGCTTCGCGGCGCTCGGCCTGGTTCATCCCTGGGGCTGGCTGGCGCTGATCTGTCCGCTGTACGTGACCTGGTTCATGAGCGCCGGCTCGGCAGCGCCTATGCAGGAGCGTTATCTGCAAAAAACGAAACCGGCCTATGCGGACTACATGCGCCGCGTACCGGGCTTTTTTCCGTGGGCCCGACCGTGAATGCCCGGCAAGATCTCCGTGGCCACGCCGCCATCGTCACTGGCGCCGGCAAAGGGCTGGGACGTGCGTATGCGTTGCATCTGGCGCGCCTTGGTGCCAAGGTGCTGGTCAACAACCGGCGCCATCCGGGCCAGGCCGATGGCGACACGTCGGCACAGCAAACGGTGGACGCCATCGAGGCAGCGGGTGGCATGGCCATCGCGAACTGGTGCGACGTCACCGATCCGGACAGCGGCACCGCGATGGTGGAGCAGGCGCGAAGCAGCTTCGGTCGGCTCGATATCGTCATCGCCAATGCCGGCATCGACAAGGCCGGCGTTTTCGCCAAACAGTCCATGGCGGATTTCCGCGCCATCTTCGACACCGGCTTTCTCGGCAATCTGCACCTGGTGCATGCCGCCTGGCCTGTGTTGATCGGCCAGAAATACGGCCGCGCGGTGCTGACCACTTCGAGTGCAGGCCTATATGGCAACTACGGGCAGGCCGCGTATTCGGCCGCCAAATCGGCGGTGATCGGCATGGTGCGCGCACTGGCCATCGAAGGCCGCCGGCACGGTGTGCGCATCAATGCGATCGCCCCGTACGGATACTCCCAGATGACCGCGCCGTATCTGGCAAACGAGATGGCCACCACCTTCGACCCAAGCCGGGTCGCACCGCTGGTGGGCTGGCTGGCCGGCGCCGGCTGCGATGTCAGCGGCGAAGTTCTGGTGTGTGGCGGCGGGCTCGTCCGGCGCGCCGGAGTCGGCGAAACCGACGCGCGGCCGTTGTCCGAGTCCGACATTGGCGCCACCGTGCACGATCTGCAGCCACTGCCATGGCAAGGACACGCCAGCGCCAGCGACTCGTTCACCCGATTCCTGGGCGAACGCTCAACCCTTGCAAAGGACACTCCATGAACCACGCCTATATTGCCGACGCGGTGCGTACCCCACGCGGACGCGGCAACGACAAGGGCAGCCTCAAGTCCGTCAAGCCGGCCGAGTTGCTGGCACAGACCTTGCGCGCATTGGCCCTGCGAACCTCACTGGACACCGCGCGGGTCAGTGACGCCATCTTCGGTTGTGTGACGCAAACCGGCGACCAGGGCACCAGCGTCGGCACCATGGCGCTGCCGTTGGCCCAGTGGAGCGATGGCGTGAGTGCCGTCACGATCAACCGCTATTGCGCCTCCGGCCTTTCGGCCACCCACTTTGCCGCGCTGCAGGCTTTGCACGGCGACACGCTGGCGGTCGGCGGCGGCATCGAGATGATGTCGCGCGTACCGATGGGAAGCGACCTGGGGCCGTTGACACATGACCGGGATCTGCAAGTCCAGGCGCGCCTGGTGCCTATCGGCATCGCGGCCGACGCGATCGCCACCCAACGCGGCTACAGTCGCGCCCAGGTCGACGCATTTGCGGTCTCGTCCCAGCAACGTGCGGCCGCCGCGTCGGCACGCGGTCCCGCACCCTCGATGATCGCAGTGACCGATACCGACGCAGCGGTGTTGCTGGATCGGGACGAAAACGTCCGTCCGGGCACGACGGCGGAAAAACTTGCCGAACTGCCAGCCGCATTTGCGGCGTGGGGCGCCAAGGGCGGCGACCAAGGCTGGGACGCGCAGCTGTGTCGCCAATACGGTCTGGCTGCCATCGATCACGTGCACCATGCCGGCAACTCGCCGGCCCTGGCCGACGGCGCCGCGGTCGTGCTCGTGGGCTCCGCCCGCGCACTCGAACGCGCGGGCTTGAGGCCACGTGCACGTATTGCCGGCATGGCCGATGTCGGCTCGGATCGCACCTTGGCGCTGACCGGAACCGTGACAGCCGCGCAGCTGGCCATCCAGCGCGCCGGACTGCAGACACGGGATATCGACCTGTTCGAGATCAACGAAGGTTTTGCCGCCATGGCGCTGCATTTCATGCAGGACATGGACGTCGCGCCGGATCGGCTCAACGTCAACGGTGGCGCGATCGCCATTGGCCACGCCATGGGTTGCACCGGTGCCGCGCTGGTGGGCGTCATGCTCGACGAGCTCGATCGGCGTGGCGGTCGCTTTGGCTGCATATCCATCTGTGGGGCGGCAGGCGTGGCCAGTGCGATGGTGATCGAGCGGCTGGCCTGATGTCGGCAAACGTGTTCATGGCGGGGCAGCTGTTTCACATTCCCACGCATGCCTCATCAACAAAAACAGCGGTGCGCCAGCCACGCGTTGTAGCCAAGGTGACAGCAACGATGGTGCGACTGGTGCTTACCCTAGGTAGCATCATTACTTTCCCAATTAGACTCAACTTCACTGTATGACAACAAGCGAGGCACCAGGGTTGAAACAGCTTCAAGGGCCAGTCGCCTCGACGGACCTGGCATTGCGCACAGGAGACATCGATGTTCATTGATCGCGTCGCCGCCACGGCGTATCCGTTGGCGGGGATACACCGCGCCAGGCTTGCACCATGAACACGGATCTGGTTCAGATTC
>JAGPBF010000099.1 GCA_018063505.1 Rhodoferax sp. | reverse complement strand
GAAGAAATCGCCGAATGGCGTGATGCCTTTCTATCTCTGCTCGCCGCCGACGGCCCCGCGCGTGCGCGCCAGATTCTCGATGAACTCGTCAATCTGGCCCGTACCCAGGGCATCGCCTGGCAACCTGACCTGAATACACCCTATGTCAACACGGTGGCGGTGCAGGACCAGCCGGTGTTTCCGGGCGATCTGGCCGTCGAGGAGCGGCTCGGTTCCCTGATCCGCTGGAATGCGCTGGCGATGGTGGTGCGGGCCAACCAGGCCTATGGCGAACTCGGCGGCCATGTCGCGAGTTACGCCAGCGCGGCCGACCTGTTCGAGACCGGATTCAACCATTTCTTCCATGCACGCGGCGCGCAGCACGGCGGCGACCTGGTTTTCTTCCAGCCGCACAGTGCACCGGGTGTTTATGCACGCGCCTTCCTCGAAGGACGGCTGAACGAATCGGACCTGATGCACTATCGCCAGGAAATCACCGCCACCACGGTGGGCGCGCGTGGCCTGAGCAGTTATCCACACCCCTGGCTGATGCCGGACTTCTGGCAGTTTCCGACCGGCTCGATGGGCATCGGCCCGATCAGTTCGATCTACCACGCCCGTTTCATGCGGTACCTGACGCACCGGCAGTTGCTCAGCTGCGAGGGCCGCAAGGTGTGGGGCGTGTTCGGCGACGGCGAGATGGACGAACCCGAGAGCATGAGTGCACTGACGCTGGCCGCGCGAGAGAAACTCGACAACCTGGTCTGGGTCGTCAACTGCAACCTGCAGCGGCTGGACGGCCCGGTGCGTGGCAACGGCCGCATCATCGACGAACTCGAACGGCTGTTTGCCGGCGCTGGCTGGAATGTGGTCAAGCTGGTATGGGGCAGCGACTGGGACGGCCTGTTCGCGCGCGACACCGACGGTGCATTGGCAAAGGCCCTGGCCGATACCGTGGACGGCCAGATGCAGACCTTCGCCGCCAAGGACGGGCGCTACAACCGCGACAACTTCTTTGGCCAGAACCCGGCGCTCAATCGGCTCGCGATGGGATTGACCGACGAGCAGATCGACCGCCTCAAGCGCGGCGGCCACGACCTTGTGAAGATCCATGCAGCCTATGCCGCCGCTGCCGCGCACAAAGGCCAGCCGACCGTGATCCTGGCGCATACAAAAAAAGGTTATGGCATGGGCTCTGCCGGCCAGGGCAAGATGACGACACACAGCCAGAAAAAGCTCGACGAGGCCGATTTGATCGAGTTTCGCAACCGCTTCAACCTGCCGCTGTCGGACGAACAGGCGCGCGATCTGAGCTTCGTCAAACCGGCCGATGACAGCCCGGAGATGCAATACCTGCACCGGCACCGGGCCACGCTGGGCGGCTCCATGCCGCGGCGCGAGACGCATTGCGACGTGGTGCCCGTGCCACCGCTGCAGAGTTACGGCGCGTTCGCTTTGGCAGCCGACGGCAAGGCCATGAGCACCACGATGGCCTTCGTGCGCATGCTGGGCAACCTGCTCAAGGACAAGGCGCTGGGGCCGCGGGTCGTACCGATCGTTGCCGACGAGGCCCGCACCTTCGGCATGGCCAATCTGTTCAAGCAGGTCGGCATCTACAGCAGCGTCGGCCAGCGTTATGCGCCCGAGGACATCGGTTCGGTGCTCAGTTATCGCGAAGCGACGGACGGCCAGATTCTGGAAGAAGGGATCAGCGAGGCCGGCGCCATCGCCAGCTGGACCGCCGCTGCCACCAGTTACAGCGTGCATGGCTTGGCGATGCTGCCGCTGTACATCTACTACTCGATGTTCGGCTTTCAGCGCGTCGGTGATGCGATCTGGGCCGCCGCCGACCAGCGGGCCCGCGGCTTTCTGCTTGGCGCCACATCGGGGCGCACCACGCTGGCTGGCGAAGGCCTGCAACACCAGGACGGGAGCAGCCATCTGGTGGCCGCGACGATTCCCAACTGCAAGGCCTGGGACCCGGCCTTCGCCGGCGAACTGGCGGTGATACTGGACGCCGGCATGCGAGAGATGCTGGTCGAGCAGCGCGATGTTTTCTACTACATCACGCTGATGAACGAGAGCTACGCCCAGCCCAGCCTGCCCGACGGTGCTGCCGAAGGGGTGCTGCGCGGTGCCTACCATTTGTCGCACGCGCGGACAAACCTCGATCATCGCGTCACCTTGATGGGTTCGGGTGCGATCCTCACCGAGGTGATTCAAGCTGCGGCGCTGCTGGCCGAACAAGGCATTGGCGCCGACGTGATCAGCGTCACCAGCTGGAGCGAACTGGCGCGCGACGGCGCGGCCCGGGAGCAGGCATACCTGGGCCAGCTCCTGGCGCCCTGCCAGGGCCCGGTGATTGCCGCAACAGACTATGTGCGCGCGGTCCCGGAAAGCGTACGCGCCTTCATTCCCTCAGGCCGGACGTTTGACACGCTTGGCACAGATGGATTCGGGCGCAGCGATACCCGGGCAGTGCTCAGGGCGTTCTTTCAGGTCGACGCCCAAAGCATCGTGCAAACAGCGCTTCAAAGCGTCAGGCGCAGCGCCGGCGGCTGACAAGCCGGGCGGCAGCGGCTCGGGGCCCCCCGCCCGGGGCGCTGAGATGAGGGTTGACCAACCCAGGCGGGCGGTCGTCAGGTCAACCAGAGGCGAAGCATGAAGCTCAGACCTGAATAGGCGTGCACCTGGCACATCAGACTTTTGTTGACCGATTCCGGCAGCATGCTGACAATCAGCGCAACCAATAACCATCCTGGGGAAGTTATGCGAAGTGTGAAGGCGTTCTGGGCTTGTGCCCTGTTGGCGGGGACCGGGATTCTGGCCTGGGCACCCGACAGCCAGGCACAGGTGCCGGCGGCCAGCGCCGGCCAGAAGCCGGGCCTGGCGGTCTGCTACATGTACAAAATGATTCGGCATGTGGACGAGATCGCCGAATGGGCGAAGACCCTCCCATGCGAGCCCGGCGCACCACTGGCCTACCTGGACTTCGATGGCGGCGCAAGCACGGTTCTGACAAGCAAGCAGGACGACGGCGTGCTGGCCAGGATCACAGGCTTGATCCACCTGGAAAAAGTCGGCGCCTACAGATTTGCATTCGAATCGAACGACGGCGTGCGCCTGAAGATCGGCGGCAAGCAGATCGTCGAGGACCCCGGCGTGCACGACGATCAGTTCTCCGACCTCGGCACGATGGATGTCACCCAACCCGGCTGGTATCCGCTGTCCATCGACTTCTTCGAACGCAAGAGTACCTGGACCCTGCGTTTCCTGTGGCGACCGCCGGGTGTCGCCGATGGCGTAGCGCCGGTTCCAGCCACGGTTCTGACGCACTGACCGCGCCCGGACCCGGCGCAGAGTGGTAACCTGCCAGCCCATGCCGCCAGACATCCCACGGCGGCTCTTGCCCCGGCCTTTGAACGACGACCGACATCACCGTGCTGGCCACAGCGGATCAATGCTTATGCCCGACCACGCCCCCGAACCCATTCACCAGGACCGCATCTGGAGCGACGAACGCTGGACCGCGCGCGTCATCAAGAACGAAGATGACGACGGCTGGGCGGTGGCGATGATGCTGCATGGCGAAGCCGAGCCTGCACTGGTGGGGCCATGGACCATGGGGCGCGACAAGAAAAACCCCAAGCCACTGGATGTGTCGGCTTTCCATACGCTGGTCAAGACCGCCAACGAGGTCTTGCGTCGGCACGAGCAGCAACTGCACGCGCAGCTCAACCGCAATATCACCGTCACGAGCCAGGGCAACCGCATCCGGGTCGCGCTGGCCATCGTGCCCGACGAAGACGGCGCCACGGCCACACTGACCGCCGAGGATGAATTTGGCCAAGAGCAGGGGCGTGTGCGTGTCGCGCCGACATTCAAGCTGACCCAACACAACGCGCTGGCCTGGGTGGAGTCGGGTTTCGCGCGGCCGGCCTGACGCCGACCGCCTGATCAGCTTGCGCGTGACGAGCCGTCGCGCGCGCGGCGACGTTCAGGGATTGCCGAGGAAATCGCGCTTGCCGACTTCGACGCCGTTGTGGCGCAGGATGTTGTAGGCGGCCGAGACGTGAAAGTAGAAGTTCGGAATCGCGTGTCCGAGCAGGAACTGCATGCCCGTGTAATGCGTCTCCTTGTCGCCGCGCCGGGTCACGATGGCCTTGTCTTCCGAGCCATCGATCTGTGCCGCAGGCACCGAGGCGATGAAGGCAATGGTCTTGGCAATTCGCTGCTTGAGTTCAGTCAAGGTCTTTTCGCTGTTGTCGAAGACCGGAATCTCCTGCCCGCTCAGACGCGCGACCACGCCCGCAGCCGTGTCGCAGGCGATCTGCACCTGGCGGCCGAACGCAAACATGTCGGGGAACAGGCGCAACTCCAGCAACACGGCATCGCTGATTTTCTTCGCATCGATATGGACCTGTGTCTTGTCCAGGATGTTCGACAGATTGCCGAGGATATTGACGAAACGCGGCGCGCTGGCCTGGTACATGGAGATGGTCATGAAAAGTCCTGAAAAGGGGAATGAAAAACGCGGTGAGCGCGCATGGTAGCCTGCGCCGCGCCACCCGGCCGGTCTGGGGGTATGCCGCAGCGAATCAGAGGCGGTAGATCTCGCCGAATTTAGCGTCCAGGTAGTCCAGCAGCGGCACTTCGGTCGGCGAGAATCCGCAGGCGCGCGTGATCACCTCGGCCGGGCGGTACAACGCGCCACTGCTGTGCACATTCTCCCGCAGCCAGTCGGTCGCCGGCTGCGCCTGCCCTGTAGCGAGGTTCTGGTCCAGCGTCGGCAGCGCCTTGCGCAGCGCCTGGTGCAGGCAACCGGCGTAGACATTGCCCAGGGTATAGGTCGGGAAGTAACCAAACAGACCGATGGACCAGTGCACATCTTGCAGCATGCCGTGCGAGGGCTTGTCGACCGGCAAGCCGAAGTCATGGGCAAAGCGCTGGTTCCAGGCTTGCTCCAGGTCCCGCGCGGCCAGCGTTCCACCTACCAGCGCACGTTCCAGATCAAAGCGCAGCATGACGTGCAGGTTGTAATGCACCTCATCGGATTCGGTCCGGATGAAGCCGGCCTGCACGCGGTTCACGGTGGCGTAGAAGTCGTCCGGCGAACGCACCTCGAAGTTGGCGAACTGCTTGTCCATGCGGCCCCAGAGCCAGGCCGTGAAGGCGCGCGAACGTCCCAGCTGGTTCTCGCAGATCCGGCTCTGGCTTTCGTGCACCCCCATCGACACACCGTGCCCCATTGGTGTGAAGCGGTATTGCGGATCGATGCCCTGTTCGTAACAGGCATGGCCGGTTTCGTGGATCGTCGAATAGAGGCAGTTGAAGGGGTCGCTTTCGACCACGCGTGTCGTGATGCGCACGTCGTTGCCCGAACCTGACGAGAACGGATGCACGGCCAGGTCAAGCCGGCCGCGGGTCCAGTCGTAGCCCAATGCGCCAGCCACTTCGCGGGCCAGTGCGAGTTGTGCTGCCGCAGGATATTGCCCCTGCAATGCTGCAGGCCGCACATGGCCACCGAGCACCCGCTCGCGCAGCGCCACCAGGCGCGGACGCATGCGCGCGAACATGGCGCCCATGACTGCTGCAGTGGCACCGGGCTCGTGGCCGTCGAGCAGGGCATCGTAGGCGTCGATGCCGAACCCGCCAGCAGACAAGGCCTGCCCCTCCTCGCGCTTGAGGCGCAGAACCTGCTCAAGGGTTGGCAGGAAACGCGCCACGTCGTCGTTGGCACGGGCGTCGGCCCAGATGCCCTGCGCCATCGAGGTCACGCGGGCGATCTCGCTGGCAAGCTGCACCGAAATGCAGGCCTCGCGTTTGAAGGTGCGCGCGATCAGGTTCAGCGCCCGCTGCCCTGATGCATCTTTGGCTTGCGCCTGCGCCAGCCAGTCGGCAATCCGCGGGTCGGTGCGGCGGGCGTGCAGCAAGCCTTCGACCACCCCGGCTTCTTCACTGCGCTGCTCGGCAGCCCCGCGCGGCATCATGACCTCCTGGTCCCAGCCCAGCCGGCCTGCAACCTGCGCCAGGGCCTCGGTTTCGCGTGTAAAAGCCATCAGTTCGGCGAATGCTGTCATGGGATTGCAGGTGAGATTCAAAGGCCGGATGTTGCCATTCAATCCGGGCGGATGTTGTTCACCGGGCCGGTCAACCTTGTCGCGCCTCGGCTGCCCGATTCCGACCAGATCCGGTTCTGGTAGCGGTCAACGCCTTCGGTGTAGATCCGCACGGGCCTGACCATGTCGAACCGCCGCGATGGGGGAACATCGGCGATCGGCACTGCGCAAGCACGAAAGAAGGCCGTCGCGCCCTGCAACACCAGCGCGCCAATCCCGTTGTCGTACATGCCGCCAATATTGCCGTGGTTCCCAGGCACTTCGATGGTGCGGATACGCGCGTCTGCGCTGTAGTCGGCGGCCCGGAACATGTACCGGTATTCGTGCCGCGCCCGCACCGCTACGGCATGGCCGGTCAGGTTGGGTGGCAGCGTCAGGTCGAGTTCAATCTTGGTAAGAACGGGATCGAGCAACAACGCGGCAGCGACCCGGACCGCCAACGGTGGCATCAGCGTCTTGCCAGCGAACTGCAAGCCTCGGTCGTTCACCAGACGGGCAAACTGGACGGCCGCTCCCGCACCCCGGCTGAAACCCGTGATCGCAACGCAAACGCCGTCGAGCAGACGGGTTGATGGCCCCTCCTCCAGCCAGCGACTGGCCTCCCGTGCGAACACCTGGTAGGCCCGCTCGGCCGTTGCCACAATGTACGGTGTCGGGTTGCTCGATCGGGCATCGAACGAACCAAGTTCGCCACCGCATCCCACCCCGGCGAAATAGCCGGTTCTGAGCCGGCTATCGACAGCGCGCTGGCTGTCCACCTGATCGAACAGTTGCGCCGCATTGGTCTGCTGTGGTGTACCCGACAGCGAAAGATTCAATCGGTCATTGTTGGTGCCGTCGAATGCGGCGAAGAAGACAAACTGTCCGTCCATGACGGATCGGGGCGCCGGGTAGCCGAGTTCGTCGCAGGCGCTGCGCACGAGCCCTATCTCCGCATCGCTGAGTTCGGCGACGATACGCGCGTCGAATGCTTCCTCGTGTTGCCGCATGCTGTTGCCTCCCATCGTCGCTGGCCAGGTTCACGAATAAAACGGTGTGGCCACGGGGCATCTCAGCCGGCATAGATGAGCCGCACCTTGTGTTGCCGGAATTTCTCCATGCCGGCGACCGCCTCGCCAGGCCCCAGGCTGGCGGGACTGACCACATATACAAGCAACCGGCGTCCGCGCACGATGAAGTAGATTTCGTGCCCGGTCATGTCTGCAGGCAAGCGGCCACGCAGGTCGACGGTTTCCTGCAACTCTTCGCCGGTGCCGCGAAGCCGCCAGCGCACATGCAGACTCTCTGCAACCGCCATCGGGCCACTGGTATGGGTGCCGCCGGCCACCCCGACGTCCGTCTTGACCCATTCAGGCATCCGGGCGCCTGGCGCCTGCGACTGGCCATAACGATAGTCGAGCACCTGCGCATCCGGACTGTCGGCCACTGCATCGAAACCAAAGGCATGGTCGACCAAGCTCGGCCCGCCGCTGGCGCACGCGGACAGCAGCAGCAACGACAACAAGATCCCGACCCACTGGCCCGCGCTCGCGCCCAGCATGCGTCGCCCAAGGCCCCACATTCCAATTCACTCCCAAAGAACCAATACCATGGCGCGGCCCCGACGGATCGCCCGAATGCCCTGCACTGTTCCATAGTGCGCCTGCGTCAAGCCGCCAGACCGGCGGCCCGATCACCGCCAATTCGACCGGCGCGCCGCCCCCGATATACGCTGCGTGCCAGCCCCGTGGCGCATCGGCACCCCAGAAGAGATCGTTATCGGCACACACCCACAGACCTGGCAGCTTGTCGGTCTTGCCGTAATCCGGGCGCCGGACCCTGTCGCAGACAGGCACGCATTTTCGTTCCCCTCCAAAGGCGCGAGAGCGCGCCAATCAGGTCAGTCCATCAGTGGCCTACTTCTTCGGCGCCTTCGCAAAGCGCAGATACGGCAACTTGACGTCGAGCGCGCCAAATTTCTCCTTTGCCTGTTCATCGTTCAGGCTCAAGGCCACGATCACGTCCTGCCCGGGCACCCAGTTGGCGGGCGTCGCAATCGGCACGCCATCGGTGGCCTGCACGGCGTCAAGCGCGCGCAGAATTTCTGCAAAGTTGCGCCCCACTGACATCGGATACGACATCGTCAGCCGAACCTTCTTGTCCGGTCCGATGATGAAAACGGTGCGCACGGTGGCGCTATGTGCAGGGGTGCGCCCATCGGGCAGATAGGCATCGGCGGGCAACATGTCGTACAACTTGGAAACCTGCAGCGAGGTGTCGTCGATGATCGGGAAATCGGCCGGCGCGCCGGCAAATGCCTCGATGTCGCGTTTCCACTTCTTGTGATCTTCGACGTTGTCGACCGATACGCCCATCACCTTGGTGTTGCGCTTGGCCCACTCAGGCGCGAGTCTTGCAACAGCACCGAATTCGGTGGTGCACACCGGCGTGAAATCTTTCGGATGTGAAAACAGGATGGCATAACCGTTTCCGATCCAGTCGTGAAGCTTGACTTTGCCGGCGGTGGAATCGGCAGTGAAATCGGGGGCGGTGTCGTTGATGCGAATGGACATGGTATGGGACCTCGGTTGTCTTGAATTGGCGCTGCAGGCACTGGCGGATCAACCAGCGGCCACACAGCCTGCCGGTTGTAACATAGCCCGTGGGTGTTATCCATAACCATGTTTGCGTTAGCGTTGATCTGCTGCATGGTTTGGGATTGCCTCGCGCGCGGCACGCGCGGCCGTTTGCAGGCAGCGAATACAATCGCAGGTTATCCCCGAAACGCAGCGCCGCCCATCCAGCGCTGCGACAACCCTTGGCAACCGCCAGTACAACAGCGCCCGCCCGGCCTTCGTGGCGAACTGACGGGCTTGCGGTTGCAGGAAGCACTGCATGAAAGACCACTACGCCGCATTGGGCGTCAGCAGCGCAGCCACGCTACTTGAGATCAAGAAGGCGTTTCGCCAGCAAGCTGCACTGCACCATCCGGACCGCAATGCGGCCGAAGGCGCGGCCGCACGATTCCGGGCCGTGCAGGAGGCCTATGAGATCCTGTCGGACGACACCCGACGCGCCAGCTACGACGACAACCGCAGGCGCAACCTGCTGGACAACCCCCTGGAAACCGCCAGCGAAATCTGGACTGCCTATTTCAACCGACTGATCTGACTTAAAACGACCCACCTCCATGCATCTGTCACCCTTTTTTCACAACCTGCGCTCGGCCTATGTGGCCGAACTCGAGGACATGAGCCACGACTCCGACGGCGCCCTCGTGTTGCAGCAGCGGCTGGCCCAACGGCGCGGGGAACTGGAGTTCCTGGTGCATATGCTCGAACTCAGCCCCGAAATGGTCGCGGTGGTGTTGCACAAGGCCTTCGTCTTCCACGCGCCGATGGCTATCGAACAGATGCTGGGCCAGGAGCCTGAAGACCTGCCCGCTTGGGAGGAACTGGTCCAGACGATGTCGGTGGCGCCGTGGGCTCTGCCCATGGTGCAAACCCTGCGTGCCGAGCCGGCCGGAGACTGGTTTCTGGCGGTCGCGTCCGCGTGCGAATACATGCTCGGCATGGCTGGCGCATCCGGCGCAAAACGCGCCGACGATGCTGCGGACGATCAGCACGAAGACACCGACGGCGCAGACGCCGGTGACGATGGGTCTTACCTGTCGGCCGACGACGACACCCGTGGCGGCGATACACGATCGCGCGAAGACGCCGGCGCCGACTGGATGGCCGAGCAAGGCTTCGACCGCAAGGACTGACACAACACACGCGCCCGGACACTGACCTATGAACCACCTTGCCCTGATCGAACAGACCCGCAGCCTGATAGCCGCCGGTGACATCACCGGCGCCGAAGCCGCACTGACGGAACTGGCCGATACCGACGGCGATGGCGCGCTGGTGGTGGTGCTGGAACAACTCGCGCCCAAGGACATCCTGGCGGTGATCCGCGAGTACGACCAGTCGCGCGAATCGATCATCAATTTGCTGGTGACGCCTGGCCAGTTCGCCCGTGCGATGGTGATCGAGAAACAGTACAAGGACCTCACCCACACGCACCTGCGTGGCATGGTCAATTCGGTCGTCTTTCGCGACGAGGCCGATCCGGTCGAGTTCCTGGAGGCGATTGCGCTACTCGAGGGCGGCAGCGAAGCCATGGCCAACTACTTCGCCGACAAGTGGAGCCGCATCGAAGCCTTTGCGCGCACCGGCACCTTCGACACCGCTGAAGAAGATGGCGAGATGCTCTCCGAGCAAGCCTTGTTTGCCACTGCCTATGCCAAACCCAAGCTCGAACTCGATGAGATTGCCGACCAGGACTGGATGCAGCTGGCCTGGCTGCTGCGTTACCAATGCCCTGACCTGTTCATCGAGATGATGCTGGTAATGCGCGCCAAGGCGCGCGCCCATGACCTGGGACTGGACCAGGAAGAAGAAGCGGCCGAAGACGACGGCAAGGTCGAGACCGGAGACACCGACCGTGGCCACGCCACCCCGGCAGCACGCGACGACGACGAGGAATCCGCCATCTGAGCGGCGATACGGCCCGCAGCCCATTGCCGCCTTCCATTGTCACCATGCAGAGCCAGCCTGAATCCACACCCCAGACCGTTGCGCTGTTCGACGATCGCCCGTTCTTCGAGAAAGCGCTGCAACACGGCGTGCAACACGGCATCATCCCGGCCGAGCGCCTGGCCAGCATGCGCCAGGAGGCGCCCAAGGGCATGGTGCAGATCGCCCGTTACTTCGGCACCGAATTCCTGCGGCCCGAACTCGAACTGGCCCGCACGCGCATGGTCAACCTGATCAGCCTGTACCTGGAAGAGAGCAGCCAGGGCGACCTGGCGCTGGCCGCTCAGGCCTTGCGTGACAGCTCGCTGCTGTCGCGCTCCAAAGGCGGCTCGGACATGCTCAAGGCCTTGATCACCATGCCGCAGAACAGCCACTTCGGCATGCAGGAGCGTGCCGGTTTTCGCGACGAACACATCCCCGTGCTGGCCAAATGGACGCTGCGCAGCCTGGCCGACTACCGGGCCGAGAAGGCCCGCCGCACACTGACCGCCCGGATGGTCGACGCCGCCACCTGGATGGCCGCCCAGCTCGAACTCGACGCCGATGAACTGGCTGACGCCGGTGTCGATGCCGAGGCGGTCATCCGCACCGCGCTGTTGGCGCGGCTGGCCAGACGCAACGCCATGCCGGACTGGCCCACGCTGGAGAAGTGGATTGCGGCGCTGCGCAAGAAAGTGCCCGCACCATCGGACACTGCCGTCACCCTGCCGCGGGACTTGCCTGGCGAATTTTTCCAGGCCGTCGAATCCGTCCGGCAGTCGGTCGTCGCGGACTTGCCCAGGCTGCTCGATCCTGCGCTGCCGATTCGCCGCTTGCTGACCCAGACACCGGCCTTCGTCGGGCGCTACTTCTGGAACGAGGACGCGCTGGCCGACGTCGAACATTTCGAACGCCAGAACTCTGCCGTGTGGGACAAGGCCACCGGCGGGCATCACGACGACAGTTCGCTGCTGACCCTGTTCCTGCGCATCGGCGCGGGCAGCAGCCATGCGACCCTGCTGACCAAGGCAGCCGCGACCAGCCTGATCCGCAAGATGCACAAGTCCGGCATCGACCGTGAACTGCCACGCCAGTTCATCCGCCAGCATGCGCCGCTGGCACTGCAGGACGACTACCTGCATTTGTGGGATGCCTTTCTGGAGGAGGCCGAGCCGCTGCTGCGCAGCGACCAGCGGTATGCCAGCCAGGACGCACTGGCGCTGCTGCGCCGCGAATGCAACGTGGCGGCCTGATCAGCGCAGATCGGTTCGCCCGCCAGGATAGGTGGCGCACGGGTGCGCCGCGGCCTGCAGCTCCAGCGCCTTGTCGGCAAAAGCCTGCGCACGTGCCCGGTTCAACTGCACCAGGCGGAGCTCGGCACCAAACGGACCCGCGACAGACAGCCGTATGTCCACCACCGTGCTGACGTGGTTCTCGCTGCCTGCGTCAACGACATCCAATGCATCCACATCGGCCCAGTCGACCAGCAGATCCAGCGCCCGATAAGCCGTGCCCGCCAGCGTCAGGCGCACGCCGACCAGCCGCAGTCCGGCCGGCTCCAGGCCCACGCGCTCCAGCCGGGCCGCCTGCCGCATCAATCCTTCACCGGCCAGTTTCAATGTCAGTACCGCGAGCAGACCGAGCGCGATCCAGGTGGCCACCGGCTCATCGGTATTGGCCAGGATGAACGGGGCTATGGCGATCACCAGCAGGTCGATCAGCAGCACGACACCCAGCAAGCACAGGTGGTACCAAGGCCGTGCGGCATGGCGCAGTCCGCAGTCCCAGACGAGCGAGGGCGAACACGGCAATGCAGTGCCAGGCCTGCTGCTGGAAACACGCGCAGTCTGCGGATCGGAGGTATCGCAACAGAGTTCGGGCATATTCGCGATTGAACCACGCCGCTCGGGTGATTCGGTCCAACCCTCGTTTCGCGCATCTGGCGCCTTTGAACGCCAATGACATGGTCGTGGACAGGAAACACCCGGCCCGCGCTCCGCCGGCAGGGATAATCCGCCCATGAGAATCAACCTCGTCACCCCTTTTGCCGAAAAGGATGCCGTCAAGGCATTGGGCGCACGCTGGGACCCGGCCATGAAGGTCTGGTACATCAAGGACGTCGCCGATCTGAGCCCGTTCGCGCGCTGGATTCCCGACCTGAAAGTGGCGTCAGAAGGCGCCGCAGGCCCCGCAGCGGCCAACAGCGGCGCTGCGAAAGCAGCCCGCCCGGCGTCCGCTACGCCGGCGCGCAGCAAACTGCCGATGAACGTGCCGCATTGCGGTTGCGCCGTGTTGCCGTGGGAAGCCTGTGCCCACAGTTCAGCCAGACCCTGAGTCAACCTGCGGCTGCTTGCCAGCCTGAAGCAAGGGCTTCTCCGTCCGTTGCCTTGTTGGCGCTCAGCGTCACTTCGCCAGAATACCTGTTGATTTTCACAGTGGTTTGCATATACTGTATGAAACTACAGCAAACCACTTCTGGAGATCAACAATGGACAACATGGAATGGATCGCCCGCTGCTCTGCCCGCCTGCATGCCCAGTGGCCCCGGCTGGCGCGCGAACAACGCGACGAAGTCGCCCGCGACCTTTTGTCGGAACGGCGCTGGCAGCAATGCGAGCCCGAGGCCGCGGTGGTCGAATGGCTGAGCCAGGGCATTCCGGTATCCGCTGCAGGGGACGCATCATGCCGATGAAACACACCTACTACCCGCCTGTCGGTCAGCACCGGTTGTGGCGCATGGCAGACGCGTTGCCCGGGCGACGCATCCTCGCGGCGATCTGGTCCTGGATGTAAACCATGCCGGCGCCGGCTGGCTGGTGAAGCCGTTTCATTGACCTTGCGCAAGACGCGCCGGCCGTGGCGCCGCAAAATCCGGGTATCAATTCAAAGACCTGATGGCGCACGCACCGGCGGGCCTGCCGGATTTTCCCAGCATTGACGCCCACCATGAAATCCGCTTCCGCCTACAGCGCCACGGCGCAACTCCTTCACTGGGCCACTGCCCTGCTTGTCGTGGTCGCTTTTGCCTACGGGCTTGGTGGCTCCGAGCAACGTGTCTACCTGCCCAGCCGCGACTTCGACCGCCAGCTGCACGAAACCCTGGGCATGGCCGTGTTGCTGCTGACGGCATTGCGCCTTGTGTGGAAGCTGTTTGATAACCCCCCTGTACCACCGGATATGCCACGCTGGATGGAGCGGGCATCGCGTTCGGTGCAGGTGCTGTTGTATCTGCTGCTGTTCGCCGTGCCTGTCACGGCCATGCTCGGTGCCTGGCTCGAAGGCCATGGTGTCACCTTGCTCGGAGGCATCCGGTTTGTATCGCCGCTGGCCAGCGCCCATGACCTTGGCGTACGTATTTCCGATCTGCATACCTTGCTGGGGGATGCCATCCTGTGGATTGCCGGCGCGCACGCGCTGGCGGCGATCTACCACCACGCGATCCTCAAAGACGGCACGCTCCTGAGCATGCTGCCCGCAAGCATTGCCATGCGGCTGCCCGGCAGGCTTCGTTGACGCAGCGCCGCACGGCGCGTTTGCGCGTTCGGGCACACTGGCGAGCGTGTTACCTGCCAGCCCCACCGTCCCGTCCCGCCATCGACAAGTCCCCACTTAGCATCATGTGCGCGCTTGGCACAGCACTGGCGTTCTCGGTCAACGACATCACCGTAGGGTCGTTCAACGGCAGTTTCCCCCCTGCACGAGGTCGTGCTGATCCGCGCGCTGGTGGCCCGCCGACGGTGGCGCCGCGCGCAGCCGCGCTCAATACACCAGCGCTGTCGACTTGCCCCAGAACACCCGATAGGCGAACACCGTGTAGCCAATGATGACCGGCAGCACCAGCGCCACACCGTAGAAGATCACCATCAGCGCCTCTGGCGCACTGGCCGATTGCCAGATCGTGATCCGGTCGATCACCAGCCACGGGAACAGGCTGTAGGCCAGACCGTAAAACGCCAGCAGCATCACACCAATGGTTCCGGCAAAGGGTACGGCGATGCCGTACTGGTTGTTCTGGGCCAGCCGGGTCGGCAGGCGGTGCAGGCTGCGCGCAATCAGCACGAACAGCACGAGAGTCATCAACGGAATCGGCAACAGGGTCACCAGATTCGGGAAACTGAACCACTTGTCGAAGATGCGCGTGCTGACCAAGGGTGTGACGATCGATATGGCCCCGATGCCCAGCGCCGTCAGCGACAGGCTGCCCCGGGCCCAGCGCACTGCCTTGAGCTGCAAAGCGCCTTCGGTTTTCATGATCAGCCAGCCCGCACCCAGCAGGCAGTAGGCGGCCACCAGGCACAGGCCGATCATGGCGCTGAACAACTGGCTCCAGATGTCGCTCTGGAAACCGGTGACCAGGCCGCCGAGCATGAATCCCTGCGACCATCCGGCCAGCAAAGAACCGCCGAAGAACGCGCGATCCCACAGGTGCTTGTGACTGACCTGTGCCTTGACGCGGAAATCAAACGCCACGCCGCGCACGATCAAGGCCATCAGCATCAAGGCCACCGGCAGGTAAAGGTGCCCCATGATCACGCCGTTGGCCAGCGGGAAGGCCACCAGCAACACGCCGGCGCCCAGCACCAGCCAGGTTTCATTGGCATCCCAGAACGGACCGATGCTGGCAATCATGGTGTCCTTCTGCGCCGAATCGTCGGCCTGGCGCAGCAACACGCCCACGCCCAGATCGAAACCGTCGAGCACCACGTAAACCAGCATCGCCAGCCCCATCACGCCGGCAAAGGCCAGCGGCAACCAGCCCGCAGGCTGGGTCAGATCGGGTATCAGGTCCATCACGACACACCTCCTGCCTTGGAAAAACCTGTCGGCACGGCCATCGAGGTCTCGAGTGGCCGGGATTTGTCGCGCGCCTTGCCGGCCAGATAAAACACCACCCGCACGTACGACGCCAGCAACACGACGTACAGCACCAGGTACAGGCTGAGCGTCAGCGCTATGTTGCCCGCCGGCACCGTCGACGCCGCGTCCGCCGACGTCAAGACCCCGGTGACCAGCCAGGGCTGACGACCGATCTCTGTCACATACCATCCGGCGATCAGCGCCACCCAGCCGGCAAACGTCATCGACACCAGCACCCGGGCCAGCCAGGGCCCGATCTCATGACCGCGGCGCAACCGCCAGGCGCCGACCC
>JAGPBF010000098.1 GCA_018063505.1 Rhodoferax sp. | reverse complement strand
TCCGAGACCACCCTCGATTTCTATACACCGGTGGGTTCTTCGCTGGAAGTGACCGAGGCCAAGGCGCGCCAGGTCGATGCCATCGTGCGCGCCATGCCCGAGGTTCGCTACACCCTCACCACCATCAACACCGGCAGTGCCCAGGGCAAGATCTACGCGAGCAGCTATATACGGCTGGTCGATCGCAAGGACCGCAAACGCAGCGTGGACGACATGTCGGTGGTGCTGCGCGAGCGCCTGCGCCAGGTCGCCGGCATCACCGTCACCCATGTCGGCCTGCTCGACTCGGTCGGCGGGCAGAAGCAGCTGCAGTTCTCGATCCAGGGGCCCGACCAGGACGAACTCGACCGCATTGCCCTGCTGGCGATGGACAAGCTGCGCGCGATTCCCGGCCTGGTCGACCTGGACTCCAGCGTCAAGCCGAACAAGCCCACGCTGGACGTCCAAATACGGCGCGATGTCGCCTCCGACCTTGGCCTGAACATCGGCCAGATCGGCGCGGCGCTGCGCACCATGCTCGCCGGGCAGACGGTCGGCAACTGGCGCGCCGGCGATGACCAGACCTACGACGTCAACGTCCAGCTCGACGGCGCGGCGCGCAACGCCGCCCAGGACCTCGAACGCCTGCCCTTGGCCGCAGGCAGCAATGCCGACGGCAGCATGCGCGTGGTACGGCTCAACCAGGTGGCCGAGCTGCGCACCTCCACCAGCCCGAACCAGATCAACCGGCGCGAGCTCACACGGGTGGTCAACGTGTCGGCAAATGTGAGCGGGCGCTCGACGGGTGAGGTGTCCGATGCCATCAGCAAGGTGATGGATACCATCAATATTCCGCCCGGCTACAGTTACACGTTCGGTGGTTCGACCAAGAACATGAACGAAGCATTCGGCTACGCGATTTCGGCCCTGGTGCTGGCCATCGTCTTCATCTACATGATCCTGGCCAGCCAGTTCAAGAGCTTTGTTCAGCCGCTGGCGCTGATGACGGCGCTGCCGTTGACGCTGATCGGGGTCGTGCTGGCACTGATGTTCTTCGGCTCGGCGCTGTCGATGTTCTCGGTCATCGGCATCGTGATGCTGATGGGCCTGGTCACCAAGAATGCCATCCTGCTGGTCGATTTTGCGATCCGGGCGCGCCAGGACAGCGTTGCGCCTGACGGTAGCCGGGTTGCCGGACTCTCGCGTGACGAGGCCTTGCTGATGGCCGCCCGGGTCCGGCTGCGCCCGATCCTGATGACCACGCTGGCCATGGTGTTCGGTATGCTGCCATTGGCGTTCGCGCTGACCGAAGGATCGGAGATGCGCGCGCCCATGGGCCAGGCGGTCATCGGCGGCGTGATCACCTCTTCGCTGTTGACGCTCGTCGTCGTGCCGGTGGCCTATGGCTACATGGACGATCTGGCCCAATGGACCCTGCGCTTGCTTGGCGTCAAGTCGCATGACGCGCAAGCCCCTAAAATCGACCGCCCGACCTGATTTTTCCGAGAACCCCCGCATGTACAGCGCCATGAACCTCGAACAAGCCCGCTTCAACATGATCGAACAGCAGATCCGCCCGTGGGAGGTGCTCGACGCCCATGTGCTGGAGTTGCTGTCGGTCGTCAAGCGCGAGGATTTCGTCCCCGCGCCACACAAGGCACTGGCATTTGCCGACATGGAGATCCCGCTGCCCGATGGCCAGACCATGCTCGCGCCCCGTGTCGAAGCCCGCATGCTGCAGGACCTGGCCGTACAGCAGCACGAAAGAGTGCTCGAGATCGGTGCCGGTTCGGGTTACATGGCCGCCTTGCTGGCGCACCGGGCCCGGCACGTCATCTCGCTGGAAATCCGGGCCGAGCTGGTGGCCCTGGCCAGTGCCAACCTGCAACTGGCCGGCATCCAGAATGCCCAGGTACGCCACCAGGACGGCGCCGGGGTGGTGCCGGTCGAAGGCCCGTTCGACGTGATCGTGCTCAGCGGCTCCACCGCGCTGCTGCCGCAGCAGTTGCTGCCGCACCTCAAGATCGGTGGACGCCTGGGTGCCATCGTCGGCGACGAGCCGATGATGCGTGCCACCTTTGTCACACGTGTCGGCGCGTCCGACTACCGCACGATCCAGCCCTGGGACACGGTCGCAGCGCGGCTGGAGAACTTCCCGGAGCCATCGCGGTTTCAATTCTGAGCCCGGCCCACCGACGCCGGCGCCCACCACCTGCCAACGAACTTCCAGACATGATCGACCAAGTCCGACCCCAAGAATTGTCCAGCTGGATTGCCCGCCACCATGAAGCCGGCCAGGCTGTCGTGCTCGACGTCCGGGAGCCGGCCGAATGGCGCACCGCCAGTATCCGGCAGGGCGACGACTTCAAGCTGCTGACCATTCCCATGGGCAGTGTGCCACCCCGCCTGTCCGAACTCGACCCCGAAACCCCGATAGCCTGCCTGTGCCACCATGGTGGCCGCAGCATGCAGGTCGCCCAGTTCCTGCAGAACCAGGGTTTCAGCCGCGTTGCCAACATTGCCGGCGGCATCCATGCCTGGGCAGACGAGGTCGACAATACCATTGCGCGCTATTGACGCTCGGATGCTGGCGACGCGCCAATCCTGGACCGACAACCTCTGGACATCACCACCATGCAAGACCGCACGACCGCACCTGATTGCCGCCACGCCCAGTCCCGATTGAAGCAGCTTGCGGCGATGATCGGCCTGGCCCTGTCGGCGCTGATGCCGGCACAGGCCCAGAGTCTGGTGCAGATGTATGAGGCTGCGCGGGTATACGACGCGGCCTTCCAGTCGGCCAAGCTGCAGTACGAGGCGACGGTGGCCCGTGCGGAGCAGTCGCGTGCCGGAACCTTGCCCACGGTCGGCCTGTCGGCGTCCGTGTCACGGACGGCGATCGATGCCAATATCCCGATTGCGAATACGGCATTCGGATCACAGGGTGCCACCGTCAGCGCCTCGCAGCCGCTGTACCGGCCGGCCAACAAGCTGACCTACGAACAGGGCCAGAAATCCCTGATCGCAGGCCAGGCCCAATTGGAGATTGCCGAGCAGGATCTGATTGTGCGGGTCAGCCAGGCCTATTTCGACGTGCTGGCAGCCCAGGACGGCGTGGCTTTCGTAGCCGCGCAAAAAACGGCAGTGGCCGAGCAACTGGCCGCCGCCAAGCGCAATTTCGAAGTCGGCACCAGCACGATTACCGACACACGTGAGGCGCAGGCGCGCTACGACCTGGTGCTGGCCCAGGAAATCGCCAGCGCCAACGACCTGCTGGTCAAGAAGATCGCGCTCGATCGCCTGGTCGGCCAGGACGGCACTTCGCCCAAGCCGCTGGCACCACCCGTGGTATTGCCTGCGCTGGCCCCCACCGATGTCAATGCCTGGGTCAACCAGGCGATCGACATGCATCCCCTGCTGCGACAGGCCAGTGTGGCGCTGGAAGTGGCCCAGCTGGAGACCCGCAAGGCAAAGGCCGGCGAACGACCCACGCTCGACCTCAACGGCAGTTATGCGATGACCCATAACGACGGCAGTTCCTCCTCCAGATTGGACAGCCGGACCAACGTCGCGTCGATTGCACTGGCGTTCAACCTGCCGCTGTTCTCGGGTTATGCGATCCAGAACCGCATCAAGGAAACCCTGGCACTCGAAGACAAGGCCCGCAGCGACCTGGAGGCAGCGCGCCGCACCGTGTCCCAGGCCACCCGGGCCGCCTACTTCGGCGTGGTTTCCGGCCAGGGCCAGGCCAAGGCCCTGGAGGCCGCCGAAGCCTCGAGCCAGAGCGCACTGGAAGCCAACAAGCTCGGTTACCAGGTCGGGGTGCGCATCAATATCGACGTGCTCAATGCCCAGAGCCAGCTGTACCAGACCAAGCGCGATCTGGCCAAGGCCCGTTACGATGTACTGGTGGGCGGCCTGAGATTGCGCCAGGCCAACGGGTCCCTGTCGGCCAGCGATCTGCAGGGCATCGAAGCGGTACTGACACGGTAGTCGGTTTCGCACACGCCCGGCGGCCCCGGACCGCGAGGCCAGCCCGGTTATCGCAGCAGCGACCCGTTACCGCATCGGGTTCAACACCGATGGAGAAATCACACGCCATGCAAACCGTCAACGTGTTGTGTATCAAATGGGGCCGCAAATACGGGCCGGAATACGTCAACCGGCTGCATTCGATGGTCACTCGCCACCTGACTCGGCCCTTTCGGTTCGTCTGCCTGTGCGACGACAGCGAAGGCATCGAAGCCGGTATCGAGGTGCGGCCGATTCCCCCGGTCGGCTTCGCACCGTTTGACACGCGCGAACCCTGGAGCTTCGGCCATGGCTGGCTCAAGCTGACCAGCTTTGCCGATCCGCTGTACGACCTGCAGGGTCCGACCCTGTTTCTGGACCTCGATATCGTCATCGTCGACAGCATCGACTGCTTCTTCGACCATCCGGGCGACTTCTGCGTGATCCGCGAATGGGACAAGAAAGACGGCACCGGCAATACCTCGGTCTACCGTTACACGATCGGCGCCCATGCCGATGCGCTGGCACACCTGAAAAGCGGCTACCCGCAATCCATCGCCGATGTGCGCAACGAACAGGAATACATCACCCAGTACCTCGGGCGCCAGGGCAAGGTGGCATATTGGCCCGAAGGCTGGTGCGTCAGCTTCAAGCGCCATTGCGTGCCGCGCGGCCTGATGAGCTGGTTCCGGCCCCCGACGATTCCGGCGGGCGCAAAAATCATCGCCTTTCACGGCAAACCCAATCCGCCCGATGCCATCGTCGGCATCAGCGGCAAGTGGTACCGGCGGGTTCCGCCGACGCCATGGGTGGCAAAGCATTGGCGATGAGCCCTGCCTGAGCGAATCCGGCACGGTCCATGGTGCGACGCCTCTACAGCCTGGCCGGCTACTGCGCATTGCCACTGCTGCTGGTTTACCTGTGGTGGCGCGGACGCGCCGATCCGCACTACCGGTTGCGCTGGTCTGAACGCTTCGGCCATGTCGGGAAACCCCGCCCGGCCACCGGCGCCGTGCTGGTGCATTGTGGCTCGGTCGGCGAGGTGCTGGCGGCCCGGCCTCTGATCGAACGCCTGCTGGCCGACCCGCGCTGGGGCCGACCTCTGCTGACCTGCACCACACCCACCGGCTCGCGCCAGATCCGCCATGAATTCGGCGAGCGGGTCGACCATGTGTACTTCCCGATCGACCTGCCGGGTGCCACACGGCACTTTCTGGACAGCCTGCGGCCGCGGCTGGTGATCCTGCTGGAACGCGAGTTGTGGCCCAACTTTCTGCACCTTGCACAGGCCAGTGGCGTGCCGGTCATCGTGGCCAATGCCCGTCTGTCGGAGTCGTCAGCTGCAACCTATGCGCGCTGGCACGCCCTCATGCGACCCGCCTTGACCGGCCTGCGCCTGGTCTGCTGTGAGGACCAGACCACGGCAGACCGCTTTGCCGCACTGGGATTGCCCCGGCGCAGAATCCGGGTGACCGGCAACATCAAGTCGGACCAGCACCTGCCCGGCGCCCTGTCTGACAGGATCGCAAGCACCCGGCGGATGCTGGGCTCGCGCGCTGTTCTGACGGCCGGCAGCACGCATGCCGGTGAGGACGAGGCCTTGATCGATGCGTTTGCCGCGCATCTGGCGACGCGGCCCGAAGACCTGATGATTCTGGTGCCACGCCACCCCGAGCGCTTTGACACCGTGGCCCGGCTGCTGCAGCAATCGGGGCTGCGCTACCTTCGCCACAGCCAGGGCGCCACACCACAGGCCGACACCCAGGTCCTGCTCGGTGACACGATGGGTGAATTGATGCACTGGTACGGCGTGGCCGATACCTGTTTTGTCGGTGGCAGCCTGATACCGCGCGGCGGTCACAATCCGCTGGAAGTCCTGGTCCTCGACAAGCCGCTGATCGCCGGCCCGCATACCCACAATTTCGCGCAGCTTTACGACGCGCTGGATACAGCCGGCGCCTTGCTGCGGGTGGACACGGCAGCTGCGGTGTTCGCCGGATTCACGCAGCTGGTAGAGCAACCCGGGCGGGGCGTGCAGCAGGCGGCGCGCGGCCAGACCCTCTACCAGTCCATGACCGGCGCGGTGGCGCGCACCATGGCCGAACTCGAGATTTTTGCGACCTGGCAAGCTGCGATCCCCGAACCGCTGCAATCGCGCCACGACACCCAGACGCTGTGGGTCGACCGCGCCTGTTTCGAGGCCGCCGAGCCCTGTCTTTTCGACCCCGCATGGTGGCAGAGACAGGGAGGCAGCCAGGCACTGGGCGCCGGTCGCGGCCATATCCATCGGGTGCAAGACCAGCGCGGCCAGTACCTGCTGCGCCACTACTACCGCGGCGGCCTGATGGCGCGCGTGAGCCGAGACCTGTTTCTGACCCGGCCATTGGCCAGCACCCGCGCAATGGCCGAATTCAGCCTGCTGGCTCGGCTGCGGGCACGCCAGTTGCCGGTGCCGCAGGCCTGCGCGGCGCGCCGCGTGCGGCATGGCCTGTTCTACCGCGCCGATATTCTGGTGGCGCTGATCCCCGAGGCGACCGACGTCGCGCGGCTGCTGCACGAGGTGCGCACCGTCACGCCAGAAGAGTGGCAGGCCCTGGGTGCGGCGGTGCGCGCCTTGCACGACGAGCAGGTGTTTCATTCCGACCTGAACTGCCACAACCTGATGCTCGACGCCAACGGCAAGGCCTGGATCGTCGATTTCGACAAATGCGGATTTCGCGCTGGCGAGGACTGGAAATCCGGCAACCTGGCGCGGCTGCTGCGCTCGCTGCGCAAGGAGTTGCGACTGGACACCGCCCTGTATTGGAGCGACGCCGATTGGCAGCCTTTCATGGACGGTTATGATGGTTCGGACCTGGAGCAACGCCTGTTGCATGTCCGCTAGACATCACGGTCGCCAGACCTTGACTGGCGGCGATCCGGACGACATCCACTGACTGGAGGAATATATGTCCAATGAGGGTTACCACGAACCGATCGCCGAACTCAGTGCCGAGACACGCGACATGCACCGCGCCATCGTCTCGCTGATGGAGGAACTCGAAGCCGTCGACTGGTACAACCAGCGCGCAGACGTCTGCAAGGACCCGGAGCTCAAGGCCATCCTGCAGCACAACCGTGACGAAGAAAAGGAGCATGCTGCCATGGTGCTCGAATGGATTCGTCGGCGCGATCCGAAGTTCGACCATGAACTGCGCGACTGGTTGTTCACCGACAAGAAGCTCGACCACCACTGACCGTCAGGTTCGCGACGCAGTCGACCGCAAACCGCCTGTACCTGGCGGCTGGACCGCTGCGCTACAGCAACAATACCGTAGCCAGACCCAGAAAGGCGAAGAATCCGATCACATCGGTCACGGTGGTCAGGATCACGCTGCCGGCAAGCGCCGGATCGATGCCCAGCCGATCGAGCACCAGCGGAATAGCCAGTCCGGCCAACGCCGCGCACAGCAGGTTGATCAGGATCGCGGCGCCCAGCACACCGCCAATACCCCAGTCGCCGAACCAGGCCACGGCCAGCAGCGCAATCACCACCGCCCACAAGGCCCCGTTGATGATGGACACGCCGACTTCGCGGTTGAGCAGAAGCCGGATGTTGCCCTGCTGCACCTGGCGCAGCGCCAGTCCGCGAATCACCAGCGTCAGGGTCTGGCTGCCGGCAATGCCGCCCATGCTGGCCACAATCGGCATCAGCACCGCCAGCGCGACCAGTTGCGACAAGGTGGCCTGGAATTGGCCGATCACCCAGGAGGCCAGAAAGGCGGTCAGCAGATTGATGCCCAGCCAAACCGCACGCCGGCGCGAACTCACCAGCACCGGCGCGAATATGTCTGCCTCGTCGTCCAGTCCGGCCATCTGCATCATGGTCCGATCGGAGTTCTCGCGGATCAGGTCGACGACATCGTCAATCGTGATGCGACCGATCAACCGGTTGTGACCGTCGACCACCGGCGCCGACAACAGGTCCAGATCCTGGAACATCCGGGCCACCTCGGCACTGTCGGTATCGACGGCAATGGCGCTGATGTCGGTCTGCATCACTTCAAGCACCCGGCGGGTCGGCTCGGCAGTGACCAATGCGCCAAGGCGCAGGCTGCCCTGGTAATTGCCCTGGCGATCGACCACCATCAGCATGTCGGTCTGCGGCGGCAGGTTCTCGAGCAGCCGAAGGTAGCGCAGCACGGTGCCGATCCTGACCTCGGCCCGGACCTCGATCGCATCGGCATTCATCAGGCCGCCGGCCGAGTCCTGCGGGTACGACAGCATCGACTCGAGTTGCTCGCGCCGGCTGCCGCTGGTGGCCTGCATCAGCCGCGAACCGAGTTGCTCCGGCAGGCTCTGGATCAGGTCGACCAGGTCGTCGAGTTCCAGATGTTGTGCCGATGCAACCAGGTCCTCCATGTCGAGTTCCTGCGCCAGAGCGGTCCGGATCTCGTCGTGCAGGTAGGTCAGCACCTTGCCCGCACGTTCGGTATCGACCATGCTCCAGACGGAACGGCGTTCGTCTGGCGGCAGCGCCTCCAGCAGACCGGCGACCTTGGCAGGGTGCATGCGCCGCAGCGTCTTGGCGACACGTTTGAGGCGCCCGGCCGTCAGCGCCTTGCGCACCGCATCCAGATGGTTCACCTCGCCAGCGCGCAGGCTGCGCCGTGGATCGGACTGTTCCAGCTGTTCGGCCGCGGAGTCTTCGCCCGAATCACCGGACAACTCGCCACTGAGCAACAGGTTCAGGTGGGGCTGGATACGTGCTTCCAGCGTCGGATCCACCTGTTGCCACAAAGCGGCACGCTGGTCGGCATCGAGCATCTCCAGCAGCGCCGCGGTCTTGGCCGGATGCATGCGTGCCAGAAACTTGCGCACGCGCTTGTTCCGGCCCTCGGCCAGTGCCTGGACCATCTGCGCGATGTCGGTCAGCGGGCGCGCGGCATCGCTGTCGGCGCGCTCAGGCTGCGTCATCGGTCAATGCCGCACAGAAGGCAGAATGCGGCAAGTGGGCGCCATCGGCGCATGTGCGTGAACATGTGTGCATTATTGGCGATGCGTCCGCCTGACGGGGATCACGTGATCGATCACCGGCACAGACCCCGCCACAGCTACAACGGCCAGACGATCGAAAGCAGCGCAATGCTGATCGCCGCGACCACGATCTCCAGCGGCAAGCCCGGGCGCCAGTAGTCACCGAAACGAGATCCGCCCGGCCCTCAGATACGCGTCAATCAATGCGCGCTGGCACCGATCTTCGCGTCGGGCTTGACCTTGTGCAGCAGCGCCAGCATGGCATGTTCGATGCGATCGAGTGCCGCCTGGGTCTGGCCTTCGAAACGCAGCACCAGCACCGGTGTGGTGTTCGACGCGCGCATCAGTCCGAACCCGTCCGGCCAGTCCACGCGCAAGCCATCGATGGTGGTGAGCACGGCATCGGCACCGAAATCGGCCAGCGCCACCGCCTTGCGCATCAGCGCCGGCGGTTCGCCCTCGGCACAGGCCACGTTGAGTTCGGGCGTGGAGAAACTGGTCGGCAAGGCGTCGAGCATCTGGTTGGCGTCCGCCGCGCCGCTGACGATCTCCAGCAGGCGGCAGGCGGCATAGGTGCCGTCGTCAAAGCCATACCAGCGTTCCTTGAAGAAGATATGGCCACTCATCTCGCCGCCAAACGGCGCATCGAGCTCCTTCATGCGCGCCTTGATCAGCGAATGGCCGGTCTTGTACATCAGTGGCTTGCCGCCGGCAGCGGTAATGGCCGGCGCCACCTGCTGCGAGCATTTCACGTCGAAGATGATGGTGCCGCCCGGCACGCGCGACAGCACGTCGCGTGCGAACAGGATGATCTGGCGGTCGGGATAGATGTTGTTGCCCTGCTTGGTGACGATGCCCAGCCGGTCTCCGTCGCCGTCAAAGGCCAGACCGAGTTCTGCGTCACTGCTGGCCAGCGCGGCGATCAGGTCCTTCAGGTTCTCGGGTTTGCTGGGGTCGGGATGGTGATTGGGAAAATTGCCATCCACCTCGCTGAACAACTCGATCACTTCGCAGCCGATTGCGCGCAGGATTGCGGGGGCCGAAGCGCCTGCCACGCCGTTGCCGCTGTCGACGACGACCTTGAGCGGGCGCGCCAGCCTGATGTCCGACACGATGCGGTCGGTATAGGGTGCCAGCACGTTGAGATTGCGGATCGTGCCACCATCCTGCAGCTTCCAGCGCTCGGTCTCCATCATCGTGCGCAAGGCCTGGATGTCCTCGCCATAGATGGCGCGTCCACCCATCACCATCTTGAAACCGTTGTAGTCACGCGGGTTGTGACTGCCGGTGACCTGGATGCCACTGTTGCAGGCGGTGTTGGCCGCGAAATACAGCATCGGCGTGGTGACCATCCCCACGTCGATCACCTCGATGCCTGCCGCCACCAGGCCGCGTACCAGCGCCGCGCTCAGGCTGGGGCCGCTCAGACGCCCGTCACGCCCGACGGCAACGGTGGTTTCCCCCTGGGCCATCGCAACGGTTCCGAACGCGCGTCCGATCCCTTCCGCGATCTCGTCGGTAACCGTACTGGGAACAACGCCACGGATGTCGTAGGCCTTGAAGATCGATGGATCGGTTTTCATGTTTTGGGTGCTCCCGGAGTAAGAATCAGCTCAAGCGACAAGGTCGCAGAAATTGTAAGCGGCGCTATCGGTGCGACACACGGTGTCGCCGTATCGGTACCTGCCATGCGCGATCAGCGCGGTGCCGGCTCCGCGGCCAGCAATTCGCGGTAAAGCGCCATATAACGCGCGGCGGCCGGTTCCCAGGAAAAATCCTGCGCCATGCCGCGTTGCATCAGTGCGCGCCATGCAGCGGCACGACCGAAAACGGCCACCGCCCGCACCACCGCGTCCGACAGGGCGCCTGCCGTCGGCGCATCGAACACGAACCCGGTTGCACGGTCGTCGGCCAGCCTGCCGTCGCAAGCGTCAACCACGGTGTCGGCCAGGCCACCGACCCGACGCACCACCGGCACCGTGCCGTAACGCAAACCATAGAGCTGCGTCAGCCCGCACGGCTCGAAACGCGACGGGACCAGAATCATGTCGGCGCCAGCCACCATCCGGTGCGCCAGCGATTCGTCATAGGCGATGCGCACCGCCACGCGCCCGGCGTGGGCCTGAGCGGCTGCCAGGAACGCCGCCTCCAGTGCAGCGTCACCGGTCCCTTGCACCGCCAGCTGCACGCCCTGGGCCAGCAAATCCGGCAATGCCTGCAACAACAGGTCCAGTCCTTTCTGCGCGGTCAGCCGGCTGACGACGGCCAGCAGCGGCGCCCGGGCATCGGATACCAGACCCAACGCCTGCTGCAACGCCGCCTTGCAACGGGCCTTGCCTTGCAGGTCGGTACCGCCGTAACAGGTGTCAATCAATGGGTCGGACACCGGATCCCAGACCTTGCGGTCGACGCCATTGAGAATGCCCGAGACCGCAGTACCACGGGCCCGGACCACGCCGTCCAGACCACAGCCCAATTGCGCAGTTGCAATCTCCGCCGCATACGACGGGCTGACCGTGGTGACCCGTTGCGCATAGACCAGGCCTGCCTTCATGAACGACAAGCGGCCATGAAATTCCAGCGCCCCTGGCAGCATGAAACGCCCTGGCAGACCGAGCAGGTGGAAATCGTGAGCCTCGAACAGGCCCTGGTAGGCCAGGTTGTGCACGGTGAACACCGCGCGTGCACGGGAGGCCGGATGGGCGGCCATAAACGCGCAGGCCAGCGCCGCATGC
Organism: Rhodoferax sp.; assembly: GCA_018063505.1. Taxonomy (GTDB): domain Bacteria; phylum Pseudomonadota; class Gammaproteobacteria; order Burkholderiales; family Burkholderiaceae_C; genus CAISIP01. The sequence goes on along the minus strand of JAGPBF010000098.1, from coordinate 4,157 downwards.
CAGTCGTGCGCGTGCACCAGATCGGGCGCCCAGCCAGCGTCGAGTTCGCCGCTGGCCAGATGCGCCGCCACCCATCCGAGCAGCCCGAACCGCTGCAGGTTGTCGCTCCAATCGGCGCCGCTGGCGTCAAGATACGGGTTGCCCTCGCGCCGGTACAGCTGGGGTGCATCGATGACATAGGCCGGCACGCCGCTCCAACGCACCACACCCAGGCGCAGGCTGATGCGCGCCACACCAAACATCGGACCGATCTCGCACACCGGTTGCTGCTGCTCGACACCTTGCATGATCGCCGGCAGACCGGGCAGTACCAGACGCACATCTGCGCCCTGCGCCACCAGCGCCTGGGGCAAGGCACCCATCACATCTGCCAGGCCCCCGGTCTTGACGAGCGGAAACACTTCCGCTCCGGCATGCAGCACACGAAAGCGCCGGGCCGCCCCCAGGCCCTGTGCAAGCGACTCGCTGAGCCGGTCCGAACCAGTGCTCGGTCCCATCATGCTGCGGTGATCCTGTCCAGCATGTCGCGCGTGACCAGGCAGATGCCATTGGCGCTGCGGTGAAACCGCAGCGCATCGAGTTCGGCGTCTTCGCCGATCACCAGGCCGTCTGGAATCAGGCAGCCGCGGTCGATCACCGTGCGCGTCAGACGCGCGCCACGGCCGACCTGCACATTGGGCAACAGCACCGACCAGTTGACGCTGGAATGCGAATGCACACGCACGCTGGAGAACAGCACCGTACGGAACACCGCTCCCGAGACGATGCAGCCACCGGAGACCAGCGATTCGATCGCCAGGCCACGCCGGTCGTCCTGGTTGTGGACGAACTTGGCCGGCGGCAATTGCGGCTGGTAGGTCCAGATCGGCCAGCGCTGGTCGTACATGTTGAGCTTGGGTTCGGTGGCTGTCAGGTCGATGTTGGCATCCCAGTACGCGTCGATCGTTCCCACGTCGCGCCAGTAGGCTTCGCCGTCCGACCCGTTGGGCACACAGGAAAGGTCGAACGGATGCGCAGAGGCTTGTCCATTGTGCACGGCGTGCGGAATGATGTTCTTGCCGAAGTCATGGTCCGACGCGGGGTCGGCCATGTCGCGTTCGAGTTCGGCATACAGGTACTTGGCGTCGAAGATATAGACCCCCATGCTGGCCAGCGCCATGTCCGGATGGCCGGGCATGGCCGGTGGATCGGCCGGTTTTTCCATGAAACCGGTGATCCTGCTGTTCTCGTCGACCTGCATGACACCAAAGGCCCTGGCTTCCTCGCGCGGTACCGCGATGCAGGCCACCGTGCAGGGCCGCCCCTTGGCCACATGGTCGGCCAGCATCAGCGCGTAGTTCATCTTGTAGACATGGTCACCTGCCAGCACAACGATGTAGTCGGGGCCGTAACTCTCCAGGATGTCCTGGTTCTGGTAGACCGCATCGGCGGTGCCGCGGTACCAGCTGCCGTCGTCCTGGCGCTGCTGGGCCGGCATCAGGTCGACGAACTCGTTCATTTCCGTCTTGAGGAAGGCCCATCCGTGCTGCATATGCCGGATCAGGCTGTGCGAGGCATATTGCGTGATCACGCCGATGCGCCGGATGCCCGAATTGAGGCAGTTCGACAAGGCGAAGTCGATGATGCGGAATTTGCCACCGAAATACACGGCCGGCTTGGCGCGGCGATCGGTCAGCGCCATCAGGCGGCTGCCGCGTCCACCGGCGAGTACCAGCGCGATCGCACGCTTGGGCAGGTCCAGGTTCTGGGCCAGATCTTGGGCTTTCATGGTGTCTCCAGTAGCGCGGGCGCAAGGCCTGCACATGGGCATCTTAATGCGGTTGTCGCCGGCATCTGGCACCGGCCATGCCCGGCGTTGCTGTGCCGGCACATGCGAGAATGATTTGCAGCCGTTGGCAACTCTGTGTCGACGGCGCCCACGGGCACCGCAATTGGCGAACGCGGTGCGTCAGCACAGCCACCCAGGAAGGATTGAGCCGTGAATCAGCGTGTTCCCGTTCCGCCGGCCAGTCTGGGCACGGCCATCAACGAACAGTTGCTGCGCAACGTCGCCGTCGATGCCCGCCAGGCTTCGACCCATGAGTTGACGCAGGCGCTGTCGCAGGTCGCACGTGCACAGCTGTCACAACGCTGGGTCGAAAATTCGGTGCGCGAGCGTGCCAGCAAGGCGCGCCGGGTCTGCTACCTGTCGATGGAGTTCCTGATCGGGCGCAGCCTGTCCAATGCGCTGGCGGCACTCGACCTGGGCGAGGCTGCCAGCAAGGGACTGCAGGAGTATGCGCGCGCGCTCGAGGATGTGGCGGACCAGGAGCCCGATGCAGCGCTGGGCAATGGCGGACTCGGGCGCCTTGCCGCCTGCTTCCTGGATTCGATGGCAACGCTGGGCCTGCCATCGTTCGGTTATGGCATCCGCTATGAATACGGCATGTTTGCCCAGGAAATCCAGCACGGCCAGCAGATGGAATACCCCGACCCCTGGCTGACAGACGGCACACCCTGGGAATTCCCGCGCATGGACATTGCCCATCCGGTTCGGTTCGGTGGCTGGGTCGAGCACGCAGGCGACAAGGTGCACTGGCGCCACGCTGCCGAGGTGGTTGCCAAGGCCTACGACATGGTGATACCCGGCCACGGCAATCGCAAGGTCAGCACGCTGCGCCTGTGGAAGGCTGCCACACCGGCGCATATCGACCTTGGCGCCTTCAACACCGGCGACTATGCCCGCGCCGCCGCTGCCAAGAACGAATATGAAAACATCTCCTGGGTGCTGTATCCGAATGACAGCACGCCGGCCGGCCGCGAACTGCGGCTCAAGCAGGAGTACTTTTTTGTTGCCGCGTCGATCCAGGACATGCTGGCCCGCCATTTGCAGGAGCACCCCACGCTGGACAACCTGGCCGACAAGCTGGCGATCCACCTCAACGACACCCATCCGGCGATCGGTGTGGCAGAACTGATGCGGGTGTTGTGCGACGAGAACGGCATGGCATGGGACAAGGCCTGGGACATCTGCCGCAACACGTTTTCATACACCAACCACACGCTGATGCCGGAGGCGCTGGAAACCTGGACGGTGGCGCTGATGCAGCATGTGCTGCCGCGCCACCTGGAGATCATCTTCCTGATCAACAAGGCGTTTCTCGAACAGGCCGCACGCCATCGGCCGGGCGACGACGGCTTCCTGGCCCGGCTCTCGCTGATCGACGAACACGGCGAACGCCGGGTGCGCATGGCGCATCTGTCGATCGTCGGCAGCCACAAGGTCAACGGTGTGTCCAGGCTGCATTCGGACCTGCTGGTGCAGACCATTTTTGCCGACTTCGCCAGCCTGTGGCCCGAGCGCTTCACCAACATGACCAATGGTGTCACGCCACGGCGCTGGCTGGCGCAAGCCAACCCGGGTCTGTCGGCGCTGCTCGACGAAACCCTGGGCAAGGAGTGGCGGCTCGACCTCGACCGGCTCAAGGGTTTGCGCGCGCATGCACACGATGCGTCGTTCCAGCAGAAGTTCGCCGCCGTCAAACGCGGCAACAAGGAGCGCCTGGCGCGCACCATCGAAGCCACCACCGGCATCGTCGTCAGTGCCGACAGCCTGTTCGACGTGCAGGTCAAGCGCATCCACGAATACAAGCGCCAACTGCTCAACCTGCTGCATGTCGTGACGCGTTACCTGGCCATCCTGGCCCAGCCCGATGCCCATTGGGTGCCGCGCACCGTCATCTTTGCCGGCAAGGCTGCGTCCTCGTACCACATGGCCAAGACCATCATCCGGCTGATCCATGACGTGGCGGCGGTGGTCAACACCGACCCGCGCATCAAGGACCGGCTCAAGCTGGTGTTCATTCCGAACTACAGTGTCTCGCTGGCCGAGATCATCATGCCCGGCGCTGATCTGTCCGAGCAGATCTCGACCGCCGGCACCGAGGCTTCGGGCACTGGCAACATGAAGCTGGCACTGAACGGAGCGTTGACGATCGGCACCGACGACGGCGCCAACATCGAGATCCGCCAGAACGTCGGTGACGACAATATCTTCATCTTCGGCCTGGGCGCCAGCGAGGTCGCCGCGCTGCGCCAGCGCGGCTACCACCCGATGGGCTACTACGAGCGCATCCCGGCGCTGCGTGGCGCGCTCGATGCAATTGCCGGCGACATGT
>JAGPBF010000097.1 GCA_018063505.1 Rhodoferax sp. | reverse complement strand
GCCCCCACCCTCCCCGGTCTGAACCGGCTGCGGATGCATCACCAGTACCCGGTTGCCGTCGCACTGAGCCAGCAGACAGACCCGGATGCCGGACCCCGCCGCCAACCCGTCTTCTGCCCGATGCAGCAGCGCCAGGGCCGGCAAGGGGGTCAGCGCCAGGCGCTCGCGACGGGTGCGAACCCTGCGTGCCTTGAGGCCCAGCAGCTGGGCGGCGCGCAAAAGGTCATCGATGCCCAGGGGGTCGCTGGGCGCAAGGCCGAGGCGGTGCAGCAAGCTGGCCGGATCGGCGGCGACCTGGTGCAGTCGTGCCAGCGCGCACAAGGCCGGCAACGCATGGGCATCGATCTGGTCGTGCGGCCTCGACCGGCGCGCGCCTGGCGAACCTGCATGCGACGCAGCAGCGCCCGCGGACTGCAGTGACGCTTCCAAAACCGACGCCGCCATCCCCATGCTGTCGCCCCTTCAAAAAGGCTTGTTGCAGTTCCCTGTCCGGTATCTGGCGCAAAGATACTACGGCGGTCCCGCAAGGGGGTCAACGGGCGTCCACCCGGATGATGACGCGACTTCAGCGGCGCATGTTCGGGCGCAGCAACTGCGCCAGTGCGACCACGATGATGGCCACAAAACACAGGAAAGACCAGTTCGCGATCGAGCCGCCCAGAAAGGTCCAGTCGACCTTGATGCAATCGCCACCACCCCTGAAGATCATCGGGATTGCCCGCTGCAGCGGGAAGTTCTCGATCATTCCGTAGAAGTCGCGCCCGCAGGTCACCACTTCGGGCGGATACCACTGCAGCCAGCTCTGGCGCGCCGCCACGAAAGCCCCGAACCCGGCGGCCAGAATCATCAGCACAATGCCCGAGACATGTGAGCCGCGGCTCTTGCCCAGTGCCGTCAGACCGGCGAGCAAGGCCACCAGCACCAGTGCATACCGCTGGACGATACACATCGGGCAGGGCACCAGGCCCACCACGTGCTGCAGGTACAGGCCGTAGGCCAACAATCCAGCCGAACCCACGCATATCAGCAACAGGGTCTGGCGCACACTCAACAAATGCAACATTTCTTCTCCATGACGAGGGCCGTGGCCCGATACGGCAACACCGATTGGAGGGATTCCAAAAGCGGCGACAATTTCACACTTCAGTGAACACGGATAGATGGAGTATTTCATGGCACGGATGGTTCAATGCGTCAAACTTGGCAAGGAAGCCGAAGGGCTGGACTTTCCCCCATACCCCGGCGAGTTGGGCAAGCGGCTCTGGGCCGAAGTAAGCAAGGAAGCCTGGGCCGGCTGGCTCAAGCACCAGACCATGCTGGTCAACGAGAACCGCCTGAACCTGGCCGATGCGCGGGCCCGCCAATACCTTGCGCGGCAGATGGAAGCGCATTTCTTCGGCGGTGGGGCCGACGCTGCCCAGGGCTACGTTCCTCCCACCAACTAAGGCCTCACGCAGCAGCAGCACCACCGCCAGATGGCCGCCTCGCTGGTGCCGGCCTGGATGCGCGCCTGCGGCCTGCCCGTGGCCTGGCAAGGCCAGCCTCGCTGGTGCGTGCTCGAGACCGACTTTGCCCGCGGCGATCGTTTTCTGGCACTGTGGCAACAATGGGCGCAAGACCCGGCAGCACCCTCCACCCTGCATGTCGTGGCGCTGGCCAGCCAGGCGCCGGAGCGCGAAACGCTGCGGCAGGTATTTGACAGGTACCCGGCACTGGCATCCTGGGCCGAACAGGCGCTGCGCCAGTGGTTTGGTTTTCTGCCCGGTTTTCATCGGCTGGCACTGCAGGGTGGTCGACTGCAACTGACGCTGTGTATCGGCCCGCCGCAGCAGTCGCTGCGCGAACTGCAGTTCTGCGCCGACAGCGTGCTGATCGGCCACCCGGTTGACGCGCCCCCGGCGGTCGACGCAGGCCCGTCCGCAGGTTGGGACTCTTTCGGACTCAAGGCGCTGGCACGTTTGTGCCGGCTCGGCACGCAACTGGCATTGCAGGGCCTGCCATCCAGCGCTGCGACACCCGAATCCTTGCGGCAGGCCGGGTTCAGCGCGCCAGCGCCCGTTGCTGAGTCCGACGCGCCGCAGCGGCAATCGGCTGACGCGGCCGGGCCAGCCGTGTGGCGCTGTACCTACCAACCCCACTGGCCACTGAGCCGCAGCCGCCAGCACTGGCATCGGCCGCCGGCACCAACCAGCCATTGCATCGTCGTCGGCGCCGGACTGGCCGGTGCCGCGGCAGCCGATGCCTTGGCGCGGCGCGGCTGGCAGGTGACGGTATTGGACGCCGCTACACAAGCGGCCAGCGGCGCCTCGGCCTTGCCGGTCGGCCTGCTGGTGCCCCATGTATCGCGCGACGACAGTCCGCGCTCGCAGTTGTCGCGCGCCGGAATGCGCTTGACCTTGCATGCCGTGCAGCGCCTGCTGGTCGAAGGCTTGGACTATGGCGAGCGCGGCGTGCTTGAACTTGCCGTCGACCACCAGCGCCGACTGCCCGGCCACTGGACGGCCCAGGGCCGGCACTGGTCTGACGACGTCCTCACGCCCGACATCGCCGCCCAGTTGCACCGCGCAGGCGCTGCACAAGACAAGGCCATCTGGCATCAACGTGGCTGCTGGGTCAAACCCGCGCGGCTGGTACAGGCCTTGCTGGCGCAGCCGGGCATCCGCTTTCAGGGCAACAGCCTGGTGCAGCAGATCGGATTCGCCGACGGCGCCTGGCAATTGCGCGGACCCGGTGGCGAGCTGCTGGCGCAGGCGCCGCAACTGGTGCTGGCCAATGCGGGCGACGCTCCGCGGCTGGCCAATGGCGCCAGCATGGTCAACGCGCATGTCCGGCGCCTGGCGCCGCTGACGGCGCTGCGCGGCCAGGTGTCGTGGGACCGGCAAGGGCCCGGTGCGGAGCGCAAGTTTCCGTCCTTCCCGGTCAACGGCGCCGGCAGCGTGATCGCCCACGTGCCACACGCGGGCGGTCTGGCCTGGTTCGCCGGTGCCACCTATGAAAGCGCTGGCGCGCCAGTCACCGATGTGGCGCAGGCCCATGCCCACAACCGCGCGCAGCTCAGGCGGCTTCTTCCGGCGGTTGGCGCCGCGCTCGACACCCCATTGGATGCCACGCCGATGCAGATCTGGCAAGGCACGCGCTGGTCGACCACAGACCGGCTGCCCCTGGTAGGCGCACTGTTGCAGGACGCACACAGCGGAATCTGGACCAGCACCGCGATGGGCTCGCGCGGCCTCAGTCTTGCGCTGTTGTGTGCCGAGGTGCTTGCTGCGCAGCTGTGCAGCGAACCGATGCCGCTGCCAGCCCGCTTGTCGCGCCTGATCGCCGCCGACCGAGCGCGTTAGCAGCCCGTCGGACTCACACCATCTGGAATACGCGGTACACCAGGCTCGGATCGAAGGGCTTGTCGAGCAGGGCCCGGCAACCGGCCTGTTCTGCCCGCTCGTGCATGGCCCATGAGCGGTTGGATGTGGTGACCACGACGCTTTCGACCGGCGGGTTCGACGACACCAGGCGCTGCACCAGTGCCCACGGGTCGTCGAGCGTGTCTACGTTGACGATGACGACGTCGTAATGGCGCTCACGCAGTTTTTCCAGAGCCTGGGCACTCGACTCGACCTCGTCGACATCGATCAGACCGGCCAGCGACAGGCGCGCCCGCAGGTAAAGGCGGTCGGCGCGCACGGGCTCCACCAGCAGCGTCTGGCGCATACCGGGCGGGATCACCGTCGCGGCTTCGTCATCGGCATCGATACTGATATCCACGCCCGACTGGGCGAACAGCAGATCCAGCGAATGCAGAATCGCCGACCAGTTGATCGGACGCGGAAACACCCGCCAGGCACGCTCGGGCGCACCGGTGCCGACACAGATCAGCTTGAGATTGGGATTGAGGCCGGGCGAGGCCAGCGCCATGCCGGCTTCGTAACTCTCTGCGTCGACCAGTGCAATATGCGGCATGACCGGCGACTCGGGTGTCCACAGCGCATAACAGGTGGATTGCTCTGCCGCCACCCGAAACAAGGTATTGAGCGCATGGCGCTCGACGTCACGAAAACCCACAACCTTGACGAATACCGTACTACCCATGGCTGTCATCAATCCTTTACGCTGGCTGCGGGAAGTCTGCGACGCTGCCGAGCGCCTGCGACCCAGCCATCGCGGCGCGTGCAGCGCAGTTTGTAGCCCATAATTCTGTTGCTTTCCCGATCTGCCGGTCCTGTTCAAACAAGCGGTCCAAACCGGCCAGTCCGACCCAATTGATTTAACCATGATTCTTGTTGCCGGCTCTGCCAATCTCGACTTTGTGGTGCGCGCCCCGCATATCCCTGCGCCGGGCGAAACCGTGCTCGGCCACGCCTTTACGACTTTCCCGGGTGGCAAAGGCGCCAACCAGGCAGTTGCCGCAGCACGCGCAGGTGGTGCCAGCGTGCAGATGCTGCTGGCGCTGGGCGAGGACGCGTTCGCGGTACCGCTCGAGGCCTCGCTGACTGGCGCTGGCGTGTTGCTGCATATCGTGCGCTGTGCCGACCTCGCCACCGGAACAGCCTTCATCTGCGTGTCGGACGCCGCCGAAAACGCGATCACCGTGGCCCCCGGCGCGAACAATGCACTCGAAGGCCGGCATCTGCCTGCGATGGGCGGGTTCAGCCACCTGCTGATGCAGCTCGAAACGCCTTTGGCCACGGTGGCGGCATACGCACGCGCCGCACGTGCGGCCGGCAGCAAGGTCGTGCTCAACGCGGCGCCGGCCCGACAGCTGGATGCGGGCCTGCTGGATCTGCTCGACATCCTGGTCGTCAACCAGGGTGAACTGGCCAGCATCTGCGGCAACAGCGCCAGCATCGCCGAGGGCTTGCAGCGCCTCAAGGTACCGGTCGTGGTGGTCACCCTTGGCGAGCGCGGCTGTTGCGCCCGGGTCGGCGAACACTATCTGGTACAGCCCGCATTCGCAGTGCAGCCGGTCGACACCACCGGCGCCGGCGACACCTTCTGTGGCGTGCTCGTGGCAGCACTGGACCAGGGTGCCGACATGGCGCATGCGCTGCGCCAGGCCAGTGCCGCATCGGCGCTGGCCTGCACCCGTGCCGGTGCGCAATCGAGTATTCCCGACACGACCGCCGTCGCGGCGCTGCTGCAACAACAACCGCGCAGTGACATTGGGGCCCTCGAGGCCTTGCGCAGCTTCTGCGCCTTGCCACCATGATCGTCTGGCCGTCGGCAGGCAAGCCCGCAGCGCTGCCGGATGTCACCGGCGCAACACGCCACTTATCGACTTGCATGACACCCCAGGAAAGCCACCGCCGATGACCAGCCCGACCCGCCGCAAAGTGATTTACGACACCGACCCAGGTGTCGACGACGCCATGGCCCTGTATTTCGCGCTGGCCCATCCGGCCATCGATCTGGTCGGCATCACCACCACCTTTGGCAATGTCAGCGTGGCGCAGGCCGCCACCAATGCGCTGTACCTGACCGAACTGGCCGGCCACCCGATTCCGGTGACGCTGGGAGTGGCGGTTCCGTGGTGCAAGGCACCCGAAGCGCCGCCGGCCCATATCCACGGCGCCGATGGCCTGGGCAACCTGGGCGCACGCAAGCCGGTCACGCAGCAACTCGACCCGCGTGCGTCGGCCCAGTACATTGTCGACATGGCGCGCGCCCATCCGGGCGAGATCACACTGGTCGCGGTCGGGCCGCTGGGCAACCTCAGCCTGGCCTTGATGCTGGAGCCGCAGCTTGCGGTGCTGCTGCAAGAAGTGATCATCATGGGCGGCACGGTGTTCGAACCGGGCAATGTGTCGCCAGTGGCCGAGGCCAACATCTGGAACGACCCGCACGCCGCCGACCGGGTATTCACCGCCGGCTGGAAGCTGACCATGGTCGGACTGGACGTGACGCACCGCGTGGTCGTGACGCTGGAGCAGTTCCGGCGCATTGCCGACAAGCATCAGCATCCGGCCACCGACGCCTTGTTCACCGCGGTCGACTTCTACGCCCGCTTCTACAGCGGGTTGTACAAGCATATTGCGCGTACGCCCGGCTGCTTCGCCCACGATCTGCTGGCCTTCGTCTACCTGGTCAGGCCTGATCTGTTCGAGCTCGAGACCAAGAGCGTGCGGGTCGCGACCGACGGCCTGGCCCAGGGCCAGACCATCATGAACCGGCGCGACTTCATCCAGTATCCGCAACCGGGCTGGGAGAAGGACAAGCCGCGCACCCAGGTCTGCATGCAGGTCGACGCGCCTGCCACCATCGCATTGTTCGAAGAAACCATGCTGGGCAGTTGGCTGGGCGGCTGACCGGCTGGTCAGCCAATGGCGGCGGAATGCGGGAATTTCGCGCCAGACCCGCTGGATTGCGACATATTCCCAAATCAATATAACAACATCACATAAATGTAGTTTGTAATATAACGATGTCCGCCTAGAGTCCATGCCTATGCATGATCTGGCGTTCATTGTTGCGGGGTTTCTGGTCGGTGCCGTCATCGGCCTGACCGGTGTCGGCGGCGGTTCGCTGATGACGCCGATCCTGATCTTCGTGTTCGGCGTCAAGCCGTATCTGGCGGTCGGAACCGATCTGTTGTTCGCCGCTTTCACCAAGATGGGCGGCACGGTGCGGCTGACCCGTGCCCGGCTGGTCGACTGGCGCGTGGTAGCCCATCTGTCGGCGGGCAGCATTCCTGCGGCCTTGTTGACGCTGTTCATCCTGCACCGTGCGGGACCGGCCAGCGCCGAAATCCAGGGTTTCATGACCGGCGGCCTGGGCGTGGCATTGTTGCTGACCGCTGCGGCAACGCTGTACAAGGCGATCCGGGGCGTTTCCGCCAGCGGCCGCCACGCCGGCCGCGACCCGCGCACAGTCGCCCGACCGCTGCACTGGAGCTTGCCGCCGTTGTTTGGCGCCGTGATCGGCAGCCTGGTCACGTTGACCTCGGTCGGCGCCGGTGCCATTGGCGTCACCGTGCTGATGCTGCTCTACCCGCTGCTGCCGTTGCCCCGCATCGTCGCGGCAGACATCGCATACGCCGTGCCGCTGACGCTGGTCGCCGGCCTGGGCCATGCCTCGCTGGGATCGGTCGACTGGGCCCTGCTGGTCAAGTTGCTGGCCGGCTCGCTGCCCGGCATCTGGCTCGGCTCGCGGCTGATGCAGCACACCCCCGAACGCGTGGTGCGCTCGCTGCTGTCGATGCTGCTGGCTTACGCCGGCTTCAAGCTGATCACCCTCTGACACCCACGCCCCGACAAACCCAAGCGACTTCCCGAGGGACCCACCATGTACCAATACACCGAGTTCGACCGCCAGTTCATCCGCAGCCGCGCCGAGCAGTACCGCGATCAGCTCGAGCGCAACCTGGCCGGTACGCTGGGTGACGAGGAATTCAAGCCGCTGCGCCTGCAGAACGGCTGGTATGTGCAGCGGTATGCGCCGATGTTGCGTGTGGCGGTGCCCTACGGCGAGTTGTCCAGCAAGCAGTTGCGGGTGCTGGCCAAGGTGGCGCGCGAATACGACCAGCCTGACGCCCAGTTGCTGGCCGACGCCCAGGCGACGCAGGACCGGCTGGGCCCGATCCCGCTGGCCAATGGCCAGATGATCGGCTCGAAGCTGAAGTTCGGCTACGGCCACTTCACGACCCGCACCAATGTGCAGTTCAACTGGATCCCGTTGACCAAGAGCGCCGACGTGATGGAACTGCTGGCCGACGTGCAGCTGCATGGCATCCAGACCAGCGGCAACACCATCCGCAATATCACCAGCGACGCACTGGCCGGCATTGCCGAAGACGAGATCGCCGACCCGCGTCCGTTCTGCGAGATCCTGCGCCAGTGGAGCACACTGCACCCCGAGTTCGCGTTCCTGCCGCGCAAGTTCAAGATCTCGGTCAACGGTGCCCGTGAAGACCGCGTGGCACTGGGCTGGTACGACGTGGGCCTGCAGTTGCTGCGCAACGATGCAGGCGAACTGGGCTTTCGTGTCCACGTGGGCGGCGGCATGGGCCGCACGCCGGTCATCAGCACCGTGGTGCGCGAGTTCCTGCCGTGGAACCAGCTGATGAATTATCTGGAGGCGGTGATCCGCGTCTACAACCGCTACGGTCGGCGCGACAACTCCTGGAAGGCCCGCATCAAGATCCTGGTCAAGGCCGAAGGCCAGCGCTACATCGACCAGGTCGAGGCCGAGTACCAGCAGATCGTCGAACACGATGGCGCGCCCCACACCATCACGCAGGAAGAATACGACCGGGTGGCCGCCGCCTTCGTGGCGCCGACGATCGAGGCGAACCAGACCGACGCTGAAACCCGCACCGCCAACGTGTTGCGTTTTGCTTCCGACGAGCCGGAATTCGCCCGCTGGCTGCACCAGAACGTGCGTCCGCACCAGAACCCCGACCTGCGCGCCGTACACCTGTCGTTCAAGCGCCTGGGTTATGCCCCTGGCGATGCGACGGCAGTGCAGCTGGAACAGGCAGCGGACCTGGCGGACTGCTTCTCGGCCGGCGAAGTCCGTGTCACCCACGAGCAGAACCTGCTGCTGCCCTGGGTACGTGTCGAGCAATTGCCGGCGCTGTGGCAGGCCGCGCGCGCCGTCGGCCTGGCCAAGGCCAACATCGGCCTGCTGACCGACATGATCGCCTGCCCCGGCGGCGACTTCTGTTCGCTGGCCAATGCGCGCTCGTTGCCGATTGCCGAGGCTGTGACCGAGCGTTACCAGGATCTGGACGAACTGCACGACATCGGCGAGATCGACCTGCACATCAGCGGCTGCATCAACTCCTGCGGTCACCACCACAGCGGCCATATCGGCATCCTGGGCGTCGACAAGGACGGCAAGGAGTGGTACCAGGTCACGCTTGGCGGCGCCGACGGCTCGCATCTGTCCGGTCCATCGATTCCGGGCAAGGTGGTCGGCCCTTCGTTCTCGGCTGCCGAAGTGCCCGATGTGATCGAGGCGCTGATCGCCACCTACCGCGAGCAACGCAAACTGATCGACAGCGACAGCGGCGCGCGTTTTGAGACCTTCATCACGACGCTGCGCCGGGTCGGCATCGATCCGTTCAAGGCTTCTGCCAATGGCGCCCGCCACAGCCACAAACAGGCTGCCTGAGCCACCGAACACACGCTTGCCGAAAGAAATTCATCATGCGACTGTTGACACCCCAATCCCATCTGCAAGACGCTGCCAGCGGCAGCATCTTGCAACTGAACAACGACGCCGAGCTGCAGGGCCTGGCGCTCGACGGCGTTACCCGCATCGAGCTTCAGTTTCCGAAATTCAGCGACGGTCGCGCCTTCAGCCAGGCGGTGACGCTGCGCCGGCGCCTGGGCTTCAAGGCTGACATCCGCGCCACCGGCGACGTGCTGGTGGACCAGCTGGTGCAGATGCAGCGCAGCGGCTTTGACAGCGCGGTGTTGCGCGACGACCAGGACTTCAGCGTGGCCGAACGTCAGCTCAGCCGCTTCGCCGCGTTCTACCAGGGTGATGAACGCGAGTCCGCACCCCACTTCCGGCGGGCGGCCTGATGTCGGCGATCGATCTGTACGCCAGGGCCGGCAAGGACTTCGACGCCAGACTGGCGGCCACCCGCACGGCCCTGCAACAACTGGTGCAAGACCATCCGCGCGCCAGTGAAGCGGCGGCAGCTCCTGTAGTCCAGGCTTCGAGCCTGGGCGCCGAAGACATGGTCGTCAGCCACCTGATCAACAGCCTGGAACTGGACGCCGGCATCTTCGTGCTGCAGACCGGCATGCTGCATGCCGAGACGCTCGCCTTGCTCGAACAACTCAAGGCCACTTCGCGTGCGCCGGTAACAGTCTACGAGCCGCGCTTGGATGCAGTGCTGCAGTTCGTCGCACGCGAAGGCAAGGACGCGATGTTCAGGAGCGTCGATCTGCGCAAGGCCTGCTGCGGCATCCGCAAGATGGAACCACTGGCCCGCGCATTGGAGGGCAAGACGGCCTGGATCACCGGGCTGCGCCGCGAACAATCGGGCGCCCGTGCCGACGTGCCGCTGCTCGACCTGTCCGATCCGGTGCGCGCCAAGCTCAACCCGCTGGCCGACTGGAGCTGGGGCGACGTGTGGCACTACATCGCGCTGCACCAGCTGGCCTACAACCCGCTGCACGACCAGTTCTTTCCCAGCATCGGCTGCGCGCCATGTACGCGCGCCATCAGCCTGGGCGAGGACTTCCGCGCCGGCCGCTGGTGGTGGGAGATTGAAGCCGCCAAGGAATGCGGCCTGCATGTGGCCGCGAAAGAACAAACCGAAGGAATCAGCGCATGAACGCACGTACCGAGCCAGCACTGCTGGCCCAATTGAGCAACCAGCACCTCGATGCCCTGGAGGAAGAAACCATCTTCATCCTGCGCGAAGTAGCCGCCGCGTTCGAGCGCCCGACCCTGCTGTTCTCCGGCGGCAAGGACTCGCTGGTGTTGCTCAAGTGCGCCGAGAAGGCGTTCGGCGTCGGGCGCATCCCGTATCCGCTGCTGATGATCGACACCGGCCACAATTTCTCCGAAGTGACCGACTTCCGCGACCAGCGGGCGGCGGAGCTGGGCGCCAAGCTGATCGTGCGCAGCGTCGAAGATTCGATGGCGCGCGGCACGGTGCGGCTGGCGCATCCGGGTGAGTCGCGCAATGTGCACCAGTCGGTGACTTTGCTCGAAGCGATCGAGGAGTTCCGCTTTGACGCATTGATCGGCGGCGCCCGGCGCGACGAAGAGAAGGCCCGCGCCAAGGAGCGCATCTTCTCGCACCGCGACAGCTTTGGCCAGTGGCAACCCAAGGACCAGCGCCCCGAACTGTGGACGCTGTTCAACACCCGTCTCAAGCCAGGCGAGCATTTCCGCGTGTTCCCGATCTCGAACTGGACCGAACTCGACGTATGGCAATACATCGAACGCGAGCACGTGGCGCTGCCCTCGCTGTATTACAGCCACCAGCGAGAGGTGGTCGAGCGCAAAGGCATGCTGGTGCCGGTAAGCCAGCTGACGCCACTGCGCGACGGCGAGACCGCTGAACTGCGCGACGTGCGCTTTCGTACCGTGGGCGACGTCACCTGCACCTGCCCGGTGGCCAGCCTGGCAGCCAGTGCCGCCGAGGTGGTGATCGAGACGCTGGCCACCGACGTGAGCGAGCGCGGCGCCACCCGCATGGACGACCGCACATCGGATTCGTCGATGGAAAACCGGAAAAAAGAGGGGTACTTCTGATGGACCTGATGATGGAACTGCTCGACGCGCCGCAGCAAGATGCCGCGCCCACCCACCCAACCCCAGGTGCAGCCGCGCCGGACGATGCCGTGGCGGCCGAGGGCAACACCAACCCTGCGCTGCGCTTCATCACCTGCGGCTCGGTCGACGACGGCAAGAGCACGCTGATCGGCCGCCTGCTGCTGGACAGCCGCAGTGTGCTGCAAGACCAGCTGGCCAATGTATCGCGCAGCGGCTCGGTCGACCTGGCCCAGTTCACCGATGGCCTGTCGGCCGAACGTGAACAAGGCATCACGATCGACGTGGCATATCGCTATTTCTCGACCGCGCGGCGCAAGTTCATCATTGGCGATGCGCCCGGCCACGAGCAATACACCCGCAACATGGTGACGGCCGCCAGCAGCGCAGACGCCGCCGTGGTGCTGGTCGACGCGACCAAGCTGCGCTGGAACGGCGACATCCTGGCCAATGCAAGCCATGCGCTGTTGCCACAGACCCGGCGCCACAGTCTGCTGGTCACGCTGCTGCGCGTGCCTTCGATCGTGTTTGCGATCAACAAGCTCGACGCGGTGGCAGAGGCCCCGAGGGCCTTCATCAACATCCAGCGTGCACTGCGTGAATTCGCACAAAGTGCCGGTATCACGGTGACGGCGATCGTTCCGGTGTCGGCGTTGCATGGCAACAATGTGGTCGACGCCGACGCTGGCTGGGTGGGTTACCGGGGTCCCAGCCTGCTGCAGATCCTCGAGGGCTTGCCGTCCACGCCGGCCGAAACCGGAGCACCGCTGTCGTTTCCGGTGCAGTGGGTCGAAAAATTCTCGTCATCCGCCGATACCGACAAGGGGCGACGCGTGTTCTGGGGTCGGGTGGCAACCGGCGCACTGGCGCCGGGCCAGCAAGTCGCGGTATTGCCCGGCGGCCAGGTGGCCACGGTGGCACAGGTGTTCGACCATACCCGGCAACCGGCGTCGGTGCCTGCCGGGCGCAGTGCCGGCATCGTGCTCGATCGCGAGGTGGACATCTCGCGTGGCGACTGGTTGCTGGCCCACGACGGTGACAAACCGCTTTTCCAGGCCACGCAAACACTGCGCGCCACCATCGCCTGGCTCGACGACGAGCCGCTGGTCGAAGGCCGCATCTACTGGGCTGTGCATGGCCACCGCTGGGTCAAGGCCCGGGTCGCACGCATCACCCATCGACTGGACGTGCACACGCTGGCCAGGGAGGCTGCCACCAGCCTGGAGTCAAACGCGATTGGCGAAGTGGAACTGGCCTTGCAGGCCCCGATTGCCCAGTTGCCCTACCAGCAATCGCGGGCGCTGGGTTCCCTGGTGCTGGTCGACACGGCGTCCCACAAGACAGCCGGAGCTGCCTTGCTACATTGACCAATGGCAAACAACCCCGGCACCGGCAAGGCCTCACGCGGCACCCGGTCCATGAAAGCCCATAAAATCAAAGGCTCCCGCCCGTTTGTCCATTCCGACCTGAAAAATGACACATACCGTCACTGAAGCCTGCATCAAGTGCAAATACACCGATTGCGTCGACGTATGTCCCGTGGACTGCTTCCGTGAAGGCCCCAACTTCCTCACCATCGATCCCGATGAGTGCATCGACTGCGCCGTGTGTATTCCCGAATGCCCGGTCAACGCGATCTACGCCGAGGAAGACGTGCCGGCCGACCAGCAGCACATGACGGCACTCAACGCCGAACTGGCCCGACTGCCGACCTGGAAAAGCATCACCAAACGCAAGGACCCACTGCCAGACGCAGACGAATGGGCCGACAAAACCGACAAGCTCAGCGAACTGGTCCGATAAACGACCCCCAGGTTCGTTGCGCAGACAAAGGCAGTACCAAGGGCTGCCGCGCAATGGAAAGAAAATGGAACCTCATCTGAACCAAGAAGTGATCAACACCGCCCTCGCCCACGACGGCACGCCCGTACGCAATACCGATGGCGCCATCGAAACCGATGCCGTCATCGTCGGCGCAGGGCCGGTCGGCCTGTTCCAGGTGTTCGAACTCGGCCTGCTCGAGATCAAGGCGCATGTGATCGACTCGCTCGCCTACCCTGGCGGCCAGTGCGTCGAGTTGTACCCGGACAAGCCGATCTACGACATACCCGCCGTGCCGGTGTGCACCGGCCAGGAACTGACCGACTCCCTGCTCAAGCAGATCGAGCCGTTTGGTGCGGTGTTTCATTTCGGCCAGGAAGTGACCGTGGTCGAGAAACAGCCCGATGGTCGCTTCTATGTGCAGACTTCCAAGGGCACGCAACTGCTGAGCAAGACCATCTTCATTGCTGCCGGCGTGGGCGCCTTCCAGCCCCGCCTGCTCAAGGTCGAGGGCCTGGACAAGTTCCAGGACACGCAATTGCATTACCGGGTCAAGAACCCTGCGGACTTTGCCGGCAAGAACCTCGTCGTCGTCGGCGGCGGCGATTCGGCACTGGACTGGGCGCTCAATTTTGCGCAGGAAGGCCCGAACAAGGCCGAAAGCGTGATCCTGATCCACCGCCGCGACGGCTTCAAGGCCGCGCCTGCCAGCGTGGCCAAGATGCGCGAATTGTGCGAGGCCTACGAGATGCAATTCATCGTCGGACAGATCACCGGCGTCGAAGAAAAAGACGGCCGCATGACCGGCGTGAAGGTTACCGGTGGCGACGCCGTGACCCGCGTGGTACCGCTCGACGTATTGCTGGTGTTCTTCGGCCTGAGCCCCAAGCTCGGCCCGATTGCCGAATGGGGCCTGGACATCGAGCGCAAGCAGCTCAAGGTCGATACCGAAAAGTTCTCGACCAGCGAGCCGGGCATCTTCGCGGTAGGCGACATCAACGTCTACCCCGGCAAGAAGAAGCTGATCCTCAGCGGTTTTCACGAATGCGCCCTCGCCGCCTTCGGAGCAGCGCCGTTCGTGTTCCCCGACAAGAGGATCCATCTCCAGTACACGACGACCAGCCCGAAACTGCACAAAGTGCTCGGCGTTGACACACCGGTTTTCGACTAAACCAGAAAAAATCGCCCAAAAGTATTGTTATACTCGTGGGCTTATTCCTCGATAGCTCAGTTGGTAGAGCGCCGGACTGTTAATCCGTAGGTCCCTGGTTCGAGCCCAGGTCGAGGAGCCACTACAAGTCGCATAGGCATTGAAAACCCTGCTATTGAATAGGTAGCGGGGTTTTTTCATTGTGGGCTCATGTAGCCCCAATGTAGCCGGTAGTACAGGATTTTGGTACGTCGGTCAGCGCGTCAACTCGCATCGCCAGGCCGCCTCGCGCACAGTAGCGCCCGAATCTCCACCACCGACCATGCCAAGCGTCCATGAACCCTTTGCGGTCGCATTGGACCGGTCTCCAACGATGCCCAGCATCTTAAAGTCTGCGGATGTCGGTTCAGATAGTAGGCAGCGGCCGCAGTGTCGACGGTCTCACGGGTCTCCTCGGATAGAGGGACAAAACGTCTAAATTCGGAAGAGTCCATGCCTTCACCTTCAAAGAAAAACGGAAAGCAGACATTGCCCCGTCACTCTCTTTAGGTGAAATTGCGGTTTTGAAATTGGTGCGGGCCCGGCCGACGGTCAGACGCCTGACAGGCTCAACGACTGAACAATACTGGCAGTGCAGGCCTTTCCCGCAACTTGCCTCTGGTCTTCGCCCACTCTAACGCCTTTAGGCGCAGCCATAGACCACGCTCGCCAACTTTTGAGGCCGCGCTCAATCCGTTTTTGTATCCATCGCGAAGGTCACGCTCGATAGTGGGCCATGTGGATTCATACTCCTCAACCAGAACGGCGCGCTTGACAGCCCCGCCAGCCACGTCGATGCCCCGCTGCCGCCAGCGGCTCAGGTTCCCGGCGCTCACCAGGCCCCGCATGGCATCCGGAATCGGGAAGTCTTCGCGAGTGGCATCGAAGAAGCCCGCCACATTGGCCAGGGCAACCATCACGCGCGGGTGCTGGTACGGCCCGAGCCGCGGTGCGTGCGGGAAGAGTGGCCCTGTTTCGCTGACGTTGGCCAGGGCCACGGTAAGGCGGTCACAGAACTCTTGGCCGACGCCATGCGACGGGGTCCTGCGGTCTCCTTCCTGGAGCCACTGGAAGAACCTCAGACGCTCCGATTCAGGCTCGATGTCCATCGTCAGATACAGGCCCTCCCAGAGTTCGGACACTTCCCGGTGTCGCCACACTCGCCATTTGGGAAGACGCTCGGCAAGGGCGTGTAGCGCCTGCATGTCATTGGCCATGTGCACCTCCTGCGTCAGTGCTTCAACCTGGGCAACGCCGACGCCAAAGTCGTACATTGCCTTCGGTCGCTGTAGACCTTGGACCCTTCCGGACGGCCGGTCTTCCTCCGGCGGGCCTGTATTCGCATCTCAGGATACTGCCGGCAGTTGCTGGCAGAGTTCCGGCTATCCCCGTGGTGACGCCGCTTTGCCTGTTGCTTTGAGATTTCTGCCGCACCGACAATTCTCCAACCGACCGGGCCACGAGCGTTTAGGTTCATGTTTAGTATGGCTTGTTTAGTATGGTGGTCGGACTTGAGCGCTCCAGAATTCAGGCGCCGCCAACATTCAGGTTCTTACAGGTTTTCCGACAATTCGAACTGGCTCAATAACCTTGAATTGTCCGGCAACGCGCCGTTGACGCTCAGGCCAAAGTAGAGACCGATGCGGTACGCAAGACACTACTCGACGAGGCGTCTCGTTGGCGCGAAGCTCAAAACATCAGAGAGTATGTGGCGCACTTGGTGTCGC
>JAGPBF010000096.1 GCA_018063505.1 Rhodoferax sp. | reverse complement strand
TGCGGCTGCACCAGAGCGGTGGCAACCGCGATGCCATCGGTGCCTGGGTCGAGGTCGACCTGGGCGCTCGCGTGATCCGCCAGGAATTGACCATTGGTGGTGGCCATGCCAGCGGCCATCTGGGTTTCATGCATTTCGGCCTGGGTGAATCCACGGCGGTGAAGCTGCGCGTGCGTTGGCCGCACGGGCCGTGGAGCGACTGGCAGAACGCTGCGGCCGGCAGCTTCTACCTGGTCGACCGGGCCACAGGTATCCGGCCGTGGAGCCCGCCATGAAGCCGCCCATGGCTGCCAGCCCCCGACCCGGCCGCTTGCGCCTGCGCCTGGCCTGCCTGCTGCTGGTGGGCACAGTCGCCGCACCGGTCACCGCACAGGGCTTGTCCGCTGCTGCGCCGTCAACGGTGGCATCTGCGGGGCCCACCCGCAGTTACAGCGGCGCGCTGGTCGCCGACTGGTTCACGCTGGCCTTGCAGTTGACCCAGCAGACGCCCGGATTCAGTCCGCCGGTGGCAGCCCGCGCACTGGCGTACCTGTCGCTGGCACTCTACGAGTCGGTGGTGCCGGGCATGGCGGACCATCGCAGCCTGGCCGGGCAACTCAACGAGCTCAGCTCCCTGCCCTGGGCCCAGCCCGACGAGGTGCTGCACTGGCCTACGGTGGCCAATGCGGCCATGGCCACGATGACGCGCATGATGTACAGCAATGCCAGCGCGGACAACAAGGCCCGGATCGACCTGCTCGAGCGCAACATGGTGCTGCAACATGCGCAGGACTTCGACCCGTCCACACTGACGCCGGAGATCCGCAATCGGTCCGACAGCTTCGGCCGGCTGATGGCGATGGCACTGATGACCTGGGCCCGCACCGATGGTGGCCATGAGGCCTGGGGACCGCTGCGCCGCGGCATCGCCAGCTACGTGCCCCCCAGCGGCGAAGGCCAGTGGAGCGCCACGCCGCCGTCCTTCGCGCCGGCACTGCTGCCACGCTGGGGCATGAACCGTCCGTTCGCCATGGCCAGCCCCAAGGACTGCCCGGCACCGCCACCGCCCGAATACGATGAGGGCAAGAACTCCGCCTTCTACCAGGATGCATACGAGGTCTATCGCATCAGCAAGGCCGCCACGCAGGAGCAGCGCCAGATTGCGCTTTACTGGGCCGATGACCCGGGCAAGACGCCGACGCCGGCCGGCCACTGGACCTTCATTGCCAGCGACCTGCTGCGCACGCGCAAGGCCAACCTGGCAGATGCGGCGCGCACCATGGTGCAGTTGAACCTGGCGATGGCAGACGCCTTCATCGCAGCCTGGTCGGCCAAATACAGCTACAGCGGACTGCGACCGGTGACCTATGTGCAACTGGTCATCGACAGCAACTGGGTGCCGACGATGATGGACACGCCGCCGTTCCCCGAATACCCGTCGGCCCATTCGGTGCAGTCGAGCGCCGCGGCCGGCGTGATGGAGCAGGTGTTCGGTGCCACGACCCGCTTCACCGACAACACCCACAACGACCGCGGCTGGGGCCCGCGCGATTTCACCAGCTTTCGGGTCGCGGCCGACGAGGCCGCGCGCTCACGCCTGTATGCCGGCATCCATTTCGGTTTTGGCGTGCGCGGCGGTCAGGTGCAAGGTGGCTGCGTGGCGCAAAAAGTGCTGGCGCTGCAGATGCGCAAGACGCCCTGACGCGGATTCGCGCGCGAAGCCATTGCCCGGGTATCACGCCACCAGCGCCAGCGCGGCGTAGTCGCCGACCTGTTCTGCCAGGCCCGCCGGTACCAGCAAAAAGCCGCCGGTCAGTGAACGCAGCCTGCCGTCGATATGCGCCTGCAATCGCGGCAGCAGGTAGTCGCGGTTGTGCCAGAACACGCTGCCGCCCAGGCTGATACGCTGCAGATCCAGCGTGACGACAAGGTTGTACAAGGTGCGCCCCATCACGCGGCACAGGTCGTCGACGATGGCGGTGGCAGCGCTCTCTGCGCTGCGGGCGGCCAGCAGCAAGGCAGCGGCGTCGGCAAACCCGACTGCGCCAAAGCGCCGCGCCATGGCATTGCCCGCGACCTGACCCTCGACATCGCCGATATTGCCGCAGCCGCACAAGGCATCGGTGTTGTCGTTGACGAACATATGGCCGGCGTGGCCGGCATTGCCGTTCTTGCCGCGCAGCACATGGCCATCGACACACAGGCCCACGCCGATGCCGGTACTCCAGGTCACGTAGGCGCAATGGTCCAGGCCTTGCAAGGCGCCCCAGCGGCGCTCGGCTTGCAACGCAGCGATCGCATCGTTGGCGACAAGGACTGCGGGAAACCGCGCACGCAGCGGCGCTTCCAGCAAGGCGCTGTGCCAGTCGTTGGGCAGGCCGCGGGCCTTGCCGGCCATGCCGCCACAGATGTTGGGTGCGGTGAGTTCGACGCAGCCATCGCGAATCAGGAACGGTCCGCAGGACGACACACCCACCGCGGTCACATCGGACATCGCCACCTGCGCCAGCGCACAGCTGCTGTCGATCAGACGCAGCACCTGCTGCGCCAACGCATCGTTGGGCCCCTGCTTGACCGTGGGCTCGCTGACACGGCCACGCATGCCGTGGCGATCGGCCACACTGACGGCCACTTTGGTGCCGCCGATATCCACGCAAACCCGCACGCCGACCATACCGTCGAACACTGCGGCCACCTGACTGCCTGGTTGGAGCTGACTATTCAATGCGTGATCCTGTGCAATCCATGCGTGACTGGCGTATCCGCTGCAACCGGCAAGATGTCGATCGGCCGCCAGCCATGCGCCACGCCGGCGGGCGCGAGCGTGAAGCGATAAAAATTGCCGCCGCGGTTCGGCGGCTGGTCCCATTGGCGCGCAATCGGAACCCCCGCGAGGTGGCAATACAGCAAGGTGCCGACGGCGCCATGCGAGACGATGGCCAACAGCCCGCGCGTGGTGTCCGCATCCGCCAGTGCCTGCACCGCCCGGACCACGCGCCGCTGCGCGTCGATGGCGCGCTCCCAGCCGCGCACCGACTGTTCGGGTTGGGCGAAAAATGCGTCCGCCGTCCGCTCGAATTCGGCCGGTGCCAGGAAACCGGTGGCGGACCGGTCGTTCTCGCCCAGCGCCGCGATCGCAGTGACAGGCAAGCCCCGATGACCGGCCAGCACGGCGGCGCCATCGCGCGCCTTCTGTTCGGTGCTGCAAACCACGGCGCTGATTTCGTCCACCCAGGCCTGTTGCAGCGACGCACGCATGCGCGCCAGGCCGCGCTCGGAAAGCGGCCACTGCGGGACCGGCACGGCGGGGTCGATCAGTACGTCGGGGTGGGTGATGAAGATGAGATCACGCTGCATGGGGCTTATTCTTTGTTGGCCATGGACATTCTCGCGCCTGCGCCAGGTTCAGGCCCTGCCGTATTCGTCCTGCAGCCGGATGATGTCGCTCTCCAGCAGCAATGCACCGAGCTGTACCTCGACGATCTCGAGCGGCAGTTGCGTCAGGTTGGCCAGCCGGTGCACCACTCCCACCGCAATATCGACATGCTGGCCAGGCTGCAGATCCATCACCCGGTTGCCCACGGTGACATGTGCAGTGCCCTCGACCACCACCCAGTGTTCGGCCCGATGCACATGTTTCTGCAGGCTGATTTGCTGACCTGCTGCTACCCGGATCCGCTTGACCAGACTGCCCGGAGATTCGGACACGGTTTGGTACCAGCCCCAGGGGCGGTCGACGCGTGCGCGCGCTGGATCTGCGGATGAAACGGTCATAACGCGGAATAGGGCATCGGTGGAAACAGCGATGCTAACCGGCTCAGAGCGCGAGAGGCAATGGCCGCTCGCCGCGTCAGCCCATGCGGGCGAGTTGCGCCCGGGTCCAGCGCACGATGTCGGCCGCGCCCATGGCGCCGGCCTGGCGCGCGACTTCCTTGCCGCCCTTGAACAAGGCCAGGGTCGGGATGCTGCGGATGTTGAAGCGCTGACCCAGGCTCTGGGCCTCTTCGGTATTCACCTTGGCCAGACGCACATCGGGTTCGAGTTCGGCTGCTGCCTGTTCGAACGCGGGTGCCATCTGGCGGCATGGACCGCACCACGGCGCCCAGAAATCGACCAGCACCGGAATGTCGTTGCGCGCCACATGGCGTTCGAACGCGGCCGGATCAAGCGCCGTCGAATGCGCGGTAAACAGGGGTTTGTGGCAACGACCGCAATCGGGATCCCCGGCCTTGTCGGCTTCGGCGACCCGGTTGGTGGTGTGGCAATGCGGGCAGACGATGTGGGCGGGGTCGGTCATGGTTCGGATCCGGTTGGCAATGGGGTACGGCACCGCAGTCAGAACGGCGCCACTTCCTGACATCTGGAGTCGCCCGACGCAATTTCAAGCACCGGCCTGGCCAATGCGGCCGCGCCAATTGCGCAGTTGCGGTTTACAGCTATCGCCTCTCGCACATTCAGGTCACCCGGTCCAGCCGCCAGGTCATCCAGCCCAGCAACACCAGGGCCAGGCAAATCGCCGGCATCACGGCCCACAAGCCCAGATGCGCGCCCAGCAAACCCAACGCAGCCGGCCCCAGGGCGCAGCCGATGTAGGCAAAGGCCACCTGGCGACCGATCACGGTGCGCGCTGTGGCGGCATCGAAGCGCTGGGTGGCCTCGTGCATCAGCGCCGGATAGATCGGCGCACAGCCCAGGCCCAGCAGCACCAGGCCGGCCAGGTTGAACAGGTCGGGCAGAAACGGCAGGGCAAACAACACCGCGCCGACAATCGCCAGGCCGATTCCGGCGCGGACCAACAGCCGGTTGCCAAGCCGGTTTGCCACCAGCCCGACGGCAAAGCGACCGACCATGATGGCGCCGAAAAAGCCCGCGACCCACAGACCGGCCCGCGCCGGCTCGGCGCCGCGGCCGTCCACCAGAATGCTGGCGGCCCACAGGCCGGTGCCCAGTTCGATGGTGGTGTACACCAGATAGATGGCCGGTGCCAGCCAGGCCGCCCAGCCAGGTGGTGGCGAGTGCGCGGCGGCGCTGCCTTTGCCCGATGGGTCTGCCGCCGCGACCGGCTGCTCCGGCGCGTTGGCCCAAAGGCGCAGATGGCGCACGAACAATGCTGCCAGCATCAGTTGCAGCAGCGCTATCACCGCATAACCGGCCTGCCAGCCAAAGCGGCTTGCCAGCGCGGCGCCCATGACCACCGGGCCGATCGTCGCGCCAATACCCCAGCAACCGTGCAACCAGTTCATGTGGCGCGCGCTGTAGTGCCGGGCCACGAAATGGTTCAGGCCTGCATCGACCGCGCCAGCGCCCAGACCCAGCGGCACGAGCAGCCACAGGATCCAGCGAAACGGCGGTGCCAGCGCGAAACCCAGCAGGGCCAGACCGGTCAGGAAACCGCTGATTGCCACCACCTTGCCTGTGCCAAGGCGCGCGAGCACGAAACCGCTGGCAAATCCGGAGATCGCCGAACAGGTGGTCAGCACCATCGTCAGCAGTCCCGCCGCCTCCAGCGTCTGGCCCAGGTCGACGCGCATGGTCGGCCAGGCCACCCCCAGCACGCTGTCCGGCAGGCCCAGGCTGATGAAGGCCAGGTAGATCAGCCCCAGCAGCAACACATGCGCCGACGGCCGCGGCAGAGTCACCAGGCAACCTCGGGAACGGCCCTTCGGTTCACAGGAACACCTTCGTGCTACGCACTGCGGTGCTGTGACCCTTGGGAGCGGCCCGGCGGTTCACAACACCCTGACCAGCAGCGCCGCCAGCAGGCTGATCAGCACGGTGGTGGCCACCGGCAGGTAGAAGGGGCGACCGAACAGGCGAAACCGGAAGTCGCCGGGCAACTTGCCAAAACCGAGCTTGTCCAGGAACGGCGCCAGGCTGTTGAGCAGGATCAGCACGATGAAAACGACGATCAGCCAGCGAATCATGGTGTGCCCTGCATCCATTGCGCCCGTGCGGCAATCCGCAATCGCGCCCCGGCGCCGTGCTGCCGGCACACCTGGACATGGACCGGCCGGGCATCACAAGGCATGGCTGCGGTCACCCTGACCAAATCCGACCGCGTCCCAGGGTTCACCCCGGCAAAACGCGATTACCTTGAAAAGCTCGCCCATTTCATGCTCCAGCAGCAGCTTCTGCGCCATCGTGCGCGCCGGCAGGTCGGCCGCATCGAGCATCGCGCCGATACCGCAGTTGATCAGGAAACGCGCCTGGCTGGTGTAACCCAGCAGATTCCACGGCGCGCGCGCCGGTGTCTCATCGGCAGCCTGCTGCGCTGCCAGCGCCAGGCCGGTGAAGTTCACATGGGCTGTGATGTCCTTGGCGCCGATGTCGTGCAAGGGTTGGTCGTCCATGCGGTGCGCCTGGTGGCACATCACAGTGCCCATGGAGCGCTGCGGATGGTAATACTCGCGCTCGGTAAAGCCGTAGTCGATCAGCAGCAACGCGCCCTGCGCCAGCCGGTCGACCAGGGTGCGCATGAAGGCCTCGGCCTGTGGATGGATCTCGGTCAGGTAATCATGGTCACCGGCAATGTCCAGCGGGGGCCGCAGGGCGGTCGGCCGGTCCTGCCACAGCGGCATGCCGTCGGCGCCCATGGCCACGCCGCGCTCGTGCCAGAGACCGGCACGCCGCGCCAGCAATTGCACCGGCATGGCGTCGATCACTTCGTTGCCCAGTACCACGCCGCGCAGCGATGGCGGCAACGTTTCGACCCAACGAACCTTGCCGGCAAAAGGCAACAAGGTATCGCGCTGGCGTTGGCGCAAGGTTCCGGAAAGATCCACGATGGTGTAGCTTTCCACCTGCTCGCCCAGCGCCTGCAACAACTGCGCGGCCATGGCTCCGGTGCCGGCGCCGAACTCCCAGATTTCGCGGGTTCCGGTCTGCGCCAGCGCCTCGCCCACCTGCACCGCCAATGCGCGGCCGAACAAGGGCGACATCACCGGCGCGGTGACAAAATCGCTGCCGGAACCGGGCGAGCGGCCAGGCAACGCACCGATCTGGCCACTGTCGCGGGCGTAATAACCCAGTCCCGGCGTGTAAAGCGCCAGTTCCATGAAACGGTCGAAGCCGATCCAGCCGCCCTGCGCCGCAATCCGCTGCGCCAGATGCCCCTGCAAGGCGCTCGTTAAACTCGGGGGTAACTCCATCCGCACCGATTGTCTCCGAATGCCAGCCACTACCCGCGAACGCGTCGTCCTCGTCACCGGTGCCGCCAAACGCCTGGGCCGGGAGATTGCATTGGCCCTTGCACGTGATGGCTGGAACATCGCGGTGCATTACCGTGACTCGGTCGAGGATGCGCACCGCACCACAGCCGAATGTGCCAGGCTTGCCGGCAACAGCATGTCATTCAGAGCCAATCTGGCCAACGAAAAGGCGGTGCAGAACCTGCTCCCGACGGTGATAGCCCACTTCGGGCATGTCGACGCGGTCGTCAACAGCGCATCGACCTTCGAGCACGACAGCAGCGCCACGTTCGGCTTTGCGGCTATGGAAAAGCACATGCGCAGCAATGCCGGCGCGGCGATCCTGCTGGCGCAGGCACTACACGCCCACATCCTGCAAAGGCGCAGCGGCCACGCCGGTGGCGAAGTGGCCGAGCCACAGGCCCAAGGTGTGGTGATCAACCTGCTGGACCAGAAGCTCTGGAACCAGAACCCCGATTTCTTCAGCTATACCCTGTCCAAGGCAGCGCTCGAAGCGGCCACCACGATGCTGGCGCTGGCGCTGGCACCCGCAGTGCGGGTGGTCGGCGTTGCGCCCGGACTGACGCTGACCAGCACGCTGCTCACCGACGCGCAATTCCAGGAACGCCACAAACTGGCCCTGCTGGACCAGTCGTCGACGCCCGCCGATGTCGCTGCCACCGTGCGTTTCGCGCTGGAAAACCGATCGATCACCGGCACCTCGCTGCTGGTCGATGGCGGCCAGCACCTGATGCGTTTCACACGCGATTTTTCGCTGATGTGAGCCGTCACCCAGCCACCTGACGCCCAATACCTCATGACCAAAGCCCGCGGCAACCAGACCCTGAACCTGACCGGATTGCGCTTCGCCGCCAGCCTGGGCATCCTCGATATCGAAAAAACCGGCCCGCAGCCGATCCAGGTCGACGCCGAACTCAACCTCGGCCCGCAAGACCTGCACCCGGTCGACGACGAGATCAACCATGTGCTGGACTACCGCAAGATCCGCCAGATCATCATCGACGAGTGCACCGCGCAGCATGTGAACCTGCTCGAGACGCTGATCGGCAAACTGGCGCAGCGCCTGATGCAGATCCCGGGCGTCAAGGGCGTTCGGGTGAAGATCGCCAAGCTCGAGATTTTCGACGACTGCGAAGTGGCGATCCGTGTTGAAACCGGAGCGTGGTGATGGAAACAACCTGGCTCGAACCCGAAGAAGCAGCCGTCACGCGTGCCGAAACACGCGTAAAGATCGAACGCGAAAACCACAAGCTCGAAAAACGCCTGTGCCGCCAGGTCGGCCAGGCCATCGTCGACTACAACATGATCGAGGAAGGCGACAAGGTCATGGTCTGCGTCAGCGGCGGCAAGGACAGCTACGCCATGCTCGACATCCTGCTCAGGCTGCAGGCACGCGCGCCGGTGCGTTTCGAGCTGATCGCGGTCAACCTGGACCAGAAGCAGCCGGGTTTTCCGGAACACGTGCTGCCGCAATACCTGGAGCAACTCGGCGTGCCGTTTCACATCGAGAACCAGGACACCTACTCCATCGTCAAGCGCCTGATCCCCGAGGGCAAGACGCTGTGCAGCCTGTGCAGCCGGCTGCGCCGCGGCATCCTGTACCGGGTGGCGGATGAACTCGGCGCGACCAAGATCGCGCTGGGCCACCACCGCGACGACATCCTGCAGACGTTTTTCCTGAACATGTTCTTCGGCGGCAAGCTCAAGGGCATGCCGCCCAAGCTGGTCAGCGACGACGGCCGCCATATCGTGATCCGCCCGATGGCCCAGGTCGCCGAGAAAGACCTGCTGCGCTGGGCCGCACATCGCCAGTTCCCGATCATCCCGTGCAGCCTGTGTGGCAGCCAGACGAATCTGCAGCGCAAGCAGGTCTCGCGCATGCTGCAGGACTGGGAAAAGCAGTATCCGGGCCGCGTCGAGAGCATGTTCACGGCGTTACAAAATGTCGTGCCTTCGCACCTGATGGACGGAACGCGGCACGACTTCAAGGGTCTGACGGTTACCGGCGTACCCTGCGACGACGGCGACAAGGCCTTCGATGCGCAAGAATTCGCAGCACCGGCCGCGTTGCCGGCATTGCAGGTCGTACGCTTCGGCGATTGACAAGGATCTGGTGGCAGTTGCCCTGCGCAGCGCGATCCGCTGGCTGCAGCGACACAACGCATTGACGGGGGGTATCGATCCATGAAGGCACGCCTGTTTTGCCTGCTATTGCTGACGCTGGCGCTGACCGGGTGCTCGGGCATGCGCATCGTCGACTCGGACGTGCGCGCCTACACCGCCGCCCAAGGCATCACGGTGCCTGCCAGCTACCGCTTCGAACGGCTGCCGTCGCAACTGGCACAACCCGAACAACGCGACGACCTCGAAACCGTGGTGCAGACCGAACTGGACAAGGTCGGTATGCGCCTTGACGAAACCGCGCCGCTGTACAGCGTGCGGCTGGACCTACGCGTGCACAAGGATCCGCGCTCTCCGTGGGACGACCCGCGTTACTCGGCCGGCTTTTTCCAGGGTTTCCCGGTCATGACCCGCCACGGCGTGCTCTATCAATACCCGGCACCGTTCCTCGTGATGGAAATGCCGTGGTACCGGCGCGAGATCAGCCTGCTGATCCGTCGCCTGGCCGATGGCCTGCTGGTCTACGAGACCCGCGCCGCCAGCGACGGTTACTGGGCCGATGACGCAGCGGTGGTGCCGGCGATGGTCGAGGCTGCACTGCGCGACTTCCCGAACCCGCCGCCAGGGCCACGCCGGATCAGCATCGAAATTCCGCGCTGAACCCGGGGCAGACCACCCCCTTGACGAGGGCCGATATGGATGCGCTGTGCGCCCTCCTAGAATCGTCCCATGCACACCACCCGCATCGTTGCCGTTCGCCATGGCGAAACCGACTGGAATGCCAGTGCCCGGATCCAGGGCCAGCGCGACATTCCACTCAATGACAAGGGCCGCTGGCAGGCCGAACGCGCAGCGCAGGCCTTGTTGGCCGCGGGCGAGCCGCTGGGCGCAATCTACAGCAGCGATCTTTCGCGCGCGCACGCAACGGCGCAGGCGATCGCCAGCGCGCACGGCATGGCGGTGCGCGGCGATGTGCGCCTGCGCGAGCGCAACTTTGGCGAATACGAAGGGCACAGCTTCGATGAACTCGAACGACTGTGGCCGCAGGATGCTGCGCGCTGGCGCGCGCGCGATGCGACCTGGGCACCGCCGGGTGGCGAAACGCTGATCACGCTGGGTGAACGCATCCGCGCCGTCACCGATGCACTGGCGCAGCGCCATCCGGGCGAGCAGATCGTGCTGGTGGCGCATGGCGGCGTGCTCGACATGATGTACCGCATCGCGACCCGGCAGGGTGTCGACGCGCAGCGCAACTGGGCGCTGGGCAATGCCAGCATCAACCGGCTGCTGTGGACACCCGGCGGACTGAACCTGGTGGGCTGGTCCGACACCCGCCATCTGGACCAGGACTGGCGCGACGAAACCATCACCTGAGCGCGCCGCATCGCCATGCTGACACCCAGCCAGGTCATCGTCCTCGCGATTCCGGTCTTCCTGCTGATGATGCTGGCCGAATGGGCCCTGGCCCGGCGCCGCGGCGTGGTGGTCTACCGTTTCAGTGACACCGTCAACAGCCTGAGCCTGGGCGGGCTGAGCCAGCTCAGCGGCCTGTTCACCAAGCTGCTGGCGGTGGGCATCTACACCCTGGTCTACCAGTCGGTGGCGCTGTTCCCGGACCGGGCATTCTGGAGCACCTGGTACGGCGTGGTGCTGGCACTGCTGTTCTATGATTTCTGCTACTACTGGCTGCACCGCGCCGGCCATGAAGTGGCGGTGTTCTGGGCCGCCCATGTGGTGCACCACCAGAGCCAGCAATACAACCTGTCGACCGCGTTGCGCCAGACCAGCAGTGGCGCCTTGCTCGGATGGGTGTTCTACCTGCCGATGGCGCTGGCCGGCGTTCCGCCGCTGATCTTCGGCATCGTTGCGCTGATCGACCTGCTCTACCAGTTCTGGGTACATACCGAGCTGGTGCGCAAGCTGGGCTGGTTCGACCGGGTGTTCTGTTCGCCCAGCAACCACCGGGTACACCATGCCGTCAATGACCGGTACCTGGACAAGAACTACGGCGGCATCCTGATCCTGTGGGACCGCATGTTCGGCAGCTTTCGCGAAGAAGACGAGCCCTGCGTATACGGCACCCGCGCTGGCCTGCGCAGCTGGGACCCGCTGTGGGCCAACGCCGAGGTCTACGCGCAATTGCTGCAGGACAGCCGGCGCGCCGGCAACTGGGCCGACAAGATGCGGGTCTGGTTCAAGCCGCCGGGCTGGCGGCCTGCCGACGTGGCGCAGCGCTGGCCCAAACCGGCGTTCGCGCTGGCCCAGGTGCAAGTCTACGACCCGCCTGTGGCGCGCGCAGCCATGGGTTATGCCGGCGTGGGATTCGTGTTGCTGCTGGCCGCCGTCGCCTTGGTGTTGTGGTTCGCGCACCAGTTGGCGCCGCTGGAGGTGGCCATCTGGAGCGCCGCACTGGCCGTGACCTTCTGGTCGCTGGGCGCGGTGCTGCAATCGCGCCTGTCGGTGCTCGGCGCCAGCGTGGTGCAGGCGGCTGTGCTGGCCACGGCCAGCGCCACGCTGGACCTGCAGGAACTGCATTACCTGTTCAAGCCACTGACGATGGTGCTGGCCATCGTGCTGGTGATCCAGCGCGGCGCACCGGACCCGGTTGCCGGTCGGGGCGCGCAGCGCCTGCTGCTGGCCGCCTTGACGGCTTCGCTCGCCGGCGACGTGTTCCTGATGTTGCCCGTCAACGCATTCATCCCGGGCTTGGCATCGTTCCTGGTCGCGCACCTGTTCTACCTTGCGCTGTTTCACAACGGGCAAGGCTGGTTTGCGAACCGCGCTGCGCTGGTGCTGGCGCTGGCGTTCGGCGCCGCGATGCTGGCCTTCCTGTGGAACGGCCTGGGCGATCCAGCGCTGAAGATCGCGGTCACGCTCTACGTGACAGTCATTTGCCTGATGGCGGCGCAAGCGATCGGCCGCGCGACCGTGTTGCGCAACCGCTCCGCCATGCTGGTGGCCACCGGCGCCTGCGTATTCATGGCCAGCGATACGCTGATTGCGATCAACCGGTTCGTCTGGCCGGTACCGCTGGCCAGCCTGTGGATCCTGTCGCTGTATTACCTGGCCCAGTTGCTGATCGTCTTGCATGCCTGCTGTGCGCCGGCGCCTGCAAGCGGCGATTGACGACAACAGGCCCGCCATGGACTGCGAGCCCAGCGTCAATGTCCGTCTGGCCGATCTGCAGGCGTATCGGTTGGCGCGGGCACTGGGGAGCCTGGGTCAGGGGCGGTCCGAGCAGTAGCCTCATCGCGCGCAATCTTCCCGTCCACCAGTTCCACCAGCCGGTCACAACGCGCCGCCAGCCGCGGGTCGTGGGTGACGATGATGAACGAGGTACCGCGCTCCTTGTGCATGCGGCGCAGTTCGACGAACACCTCGTCCGACGAGGCCGTATCCAGATTGCCGGTGGGTTCGTCGGCCAGCACCAGCGGCGGGTCGAACACCAGCGCGCGGGCGATTGCCACGCGTTGCTGCATGCCGCCGGAGAGCTCCGACGGCCGCTTGTCCATCGCGTCGGCCAGGCCGACTGCAGCGAGCAGTTCGCGCGCACGTTCGCGTTGCTGGCGGCTCACGTGTCCCTCACGGATCAGGCCGGGCATGGTCACGTTTTCCAGTGCACTGAATGCCGGCAACAAGTGGTGGAACTGGAACACGAAACCCAGCGTGTCGCGGCGCAGCAGCGTCAAGGCCTTGTCGTCGAGTGCGTTGACCGCGGTGCCGCCGATGTGGTAGCTGCCACTGGTCATGCGCTCGAGCAGGCCGACGATGTTGAGCAAGGTGCTCTTGCCCGAGCCCGAAGGCCCGATCAGGGCCAGGAACTCGCCGCGGGCCACCTGCAGCGTGATGCCGTGCAACACCTCGGCTTCGTTCGACAGCCCCATGTTGTACGACTTGCGCACATCGGCCAGATCGATCAGTGCTGCAGGGGGCGTACCCGAGGTGGACACCGTCAAAGCCTCAGATCCGGATCGCCTGGGCCGGGTCCATGGCCGCCGCACGCCGGGCCGGCGCTATCGCGGCCAGCACACCACACGCGCTGGCGGTCAGCGCGACCTGCAGCGCCAGTGACATCGGCAACACGATGGCGAACAGCGGTTGCCCGTCCGAGCCCCGCACGAACAACGCGAACAAGTAGATCATCAGCAGCGCCAGGCCCAGGCCGAGGATGGAACCCACCGCCCCGACGATGCCGCCCTGCACCAGGAACACCCGCACCATCTGCCCGCGGGTGGCGCCCATGGCACGCAGGATGCCGATCTCACGGCGCTTCTGCACCACCGAGACGACCAGCACGCTGGCAATACCCAGCACGACGACCAGCAGCACGATCAGCCGGATCAGCCCGGTACTGACCGACTGCGCATTGAGGGCCGACACCAATTGCGCATTGGTCTCCTGCCAGCTCTCGATCTTGTACGGGTATTGCTGGCGCAACTCGCCGGCAAGGTCCTTGGCTGTCCAGACGTCGCGCAAGGCCAGATCCAGGCTGGACGCACCACCGGGCAGGCCCAGCAGGCTCTGCGCCAGGCGCAGCGGCACATAGACCGCGCGCCGGTTGAGTTCGCGCACGCCCAGGTCGACCAGCGCGGTCACGCGGACTGTCTCGCTGACCGATCCGGTCTGGATGTTGAACCGGTCGCCGGCCCGCAGGCCCAGGTCGGATGCCAGTTCAATGCCGATGATGGCATCGCCGGGATCGAGCCGTGCCGCGCCGGCCACGACCTTCTCGCGCAGACGCACGACACGGTCATACCGGTCCAGATCGACGCCGGACACGGCAATCGACTGCGTCGCTTCCCCGCGCACCGCCAGACCACCGCCGGAGACGATGGGCGAGACCGCCACCACCTCCGGCCGGCGCTCGAGCAAAGGCAGCAAGGTCTGCCAGTTCGACACCGAACGCAGGCGTTGCGCCTTGGACTGCACATCGCTCAACAGCACGGTACCCGCTTGCGGCGCAAGCGCCGGCGTGACCACGTCATCGAGCGCCTGCACCGTCACATGGGCCTGGCCGCCCAGCGTCTTTTCAAAGGTGTTGTTCTGCAAACCGGTCACCAGCGCCGAGATATAGGCGATCACCGCCACCCCGGCAGCCACGCCGACCATGATCAGCACCGTCTGCAAACGGCCCTCGCGCAGAAACCGGACCGCCACGCGGATCTCGAAACCAAGCCAGGCGCGAAACACCATGGAGATCTCAGCGCCCCATCATGTTGGTCAACGCGGCGGCGCCACCTTCACCTGCCCCAGCTGCGCCGGCCGCCGTATCGAGTTGCGCCTCGACCAGCCGACTGCGTACCCGCGTGCCATCGGCCAGCACCGGACGCAGCACCACCTCATCGCCCTCGGACAGGCCGGCACGCACCTCGGCCGCACCCAGGGTGCGCAGGCCCAGCCGCACGTCACGCTGCTCGATGCGCCCGTCCTGCACCACCCGCAACGTGGCACGCGTGGGGTCGGCACCCACGGTGAGCGCCGCGACCGGGACCACCAGCGCACGCGGGCGACGCCCTGTCTCGACCTCGATCGACAAGGTCATGTCTTCGCGCAGGAAAGCGGGCGCATCGCCCACCAGCGCGAACTTGACCTCGATCGCGCCCCGCTGCGGATCCACCGCGGGGGCAATCGACAACACGCGGGCGGCAAAACGGCGCCCCGGATAGGCATCTGCCAGCACCGCCGCGGGCTGCTCCAGTGCCAACTGGTCGAGAAAACGCTCATCGACCTGGGCGCTGAGCCGGGTCGGCCCCTGCAGCGCCAGCGTCAGCAAAGCCTTGCCCGGTTGCACGATCTGTCCGGACTCGACCTGGCGCAGCAGCACCTGGGCATCGGCCGGCGCGCGCAGGCGTGTCTGCGCCAGCCGGGCCTGTGCGGCGGCAATGCCGGCATCTGCCAGCTGCAGCTGCGCCTGCGCCTGCACGACATCGGTGCCCGTGTCCGATACCGCCTGCACCTGCGATCGGGCCGCTTGGAGCTGCGCGGCGGCGACATCACGCGAGCGGCGGGCATCGTCGAGCCGCGATGCACTGAGAAACTGCTGCGCCACCAGTTGCTGCACCCGCTCGAACTCGGCCTGCGCCGCGGTGACTGCCGCCTGTGCCTGCGCCAATGCGGCCTGCACGCTGCCGCGCCCGGTGCTGCGCAAGCCGGCCAGCCGTGCCAGCGCCTGCTGGCGCGACGCCTGCGCCTGCGCCAATGCGGCGCTCAGCTCCTGCGACTCCAGTTCGAGCAGCAGATCGTCCTTGCGCACCTGCATGCCTTCGGTGGCCAGCACACGCAAGACCCGACCCGTCACGGTGCTGCCAACATCGACACGCGACAAGGTCTCGACACGCGCCGAAAAACGCAAGCTGCGCACCAGCGGCGAATACCGCGCTTCAATCACCTGCACATCGACCGGTCGCTGGCGCCAGGCAATCGTGCCCCCTGCCACCACGGCGACAAGCAACAGCGCCAACACAGCGCGGATCAGCGTCCTGCGGGTGAACATCAGGGGCGCCCGGCCGTTGCGAAGGCACTGACAGCGCCCATGGGTGGCAACGAACGAAGTGCGCGCAGGGATCGTTTCATCTCACTCGCCGAACATGTCGTCGCCGCCCCGGTTGGGCGGTGTGACGCCCAGATGGCGGTAGGCCGCCAGCGTGGCGATGCGCCCGCGCGGCGTACGCTGCAGAAATCCTTGCTGGATCAGATACGGCTCGATCACATCCTCGATGGTTTCGCGCTCCTCGCCAATGCTCGA
>JAGPBF010000277.1 GCA_018063505.1 Rhodoferax sp. | reverse complement strand
TTCTGGGGCGGACAGGCTGCCGTGCCGTTCCTGAAGGACGCGGAAGTCCATGTCCGTTTTCTGGTGGCGCTGCCTTTGTTGATCCTCGCGGAACTGGTGGTTCACCAGCGCATGCGGCCCCTGGTTCAGCAGTTTCTCGAGCGCAACCTGATCCCGCTAACCGACCTTCCTCGCTTCGAGGCTGCCATTGCCTCGGCCGTGCGCCTGCGCAATTCGGTGGCCGCCGAGTTGGTTTTGATCGGCTTGGTCTATGGGTTCGGCATCGGCGTCGTCTGGCGCTATTTCCTCACGCTTGATGCGACCACCTGGTATG
The DNA here is from genome assembly GCA_018063505.1 of Rhodoferax sp. Lineage (GTDB taxonomy): Bacteria > Pseudomonadota > Gammaproteobacteria > Burkholderiales > Burkholderiaceae_C > CAISIP01. The sequence goes on along the minus strand of JAGPBF010000277.1, from coordinate 4,306 downwards.
CCACGCCGGGCGCCAGTGGCCCGGAACTCTCTCTGGCTGGCTTCTGGTACTGGTACGTCAGCCTGCCTCTGTTCCAGTTCCTGCTGCTGCGCTGGTATTTTCGCCTTTTCATCTGGGCACGATTCCTGTGGCAGGTGACGCGCATTGAACTCAGTTTGATTCCCACGCATCCGGACCGGCTCGGCGGCTTGAGCTTCGTTTCAGGGCAGGTCTACGCCTTTGCCGTGCTCGCCGTGGCACATGGCGCCCTGCTCGCCGGCAACCTGGCCAATCGCATCTTTTTCACGGGTGCCACGTTGACCCAGTACAAGGCCGAGATCGCCATCATGGTCATTTTTCTTCTGTGCCTGATCCTCGCCCCGCTGCTGGTCTTTGCACCCCAGCTTTCGCGGGCCAAACGCACCGGGCTGCGGGAATACGGCACGCTCGCCGAACGCTATGTGCGCGAGTTCGACACGAAATGGCTGCGGGGCGGCGCACCGACCGGTGAAACGCTCATCGGCAGCGCCGACATCCAGTCCCTCGCCGACCTGGGGAACAGCTTCTCGGTGGTGCAGGACATGCGCATCGTGCCCGTCACCCGGGACGCGCTCTTGCGCCTTGCGGGGGCGGCGCTGGTACCCCTGCTACCCCTGGCGCTGACCATGATGTCCCTGGAGGAATTGCTGAAAAAACTGATGGGTGTATTGTTCTGAAGGAGGAATCTATCGTGAATGAACCCAGGGCTGAACGTTTTGCCGTCATCGACGCGGGCACCAACTCGATCAAGTTCCACGTTAGCGAGCGTGAACCGGGCGGAAGCTGGCGCACCGTCGTGGACCGCGCCGAAGTCACCCGCATGGGCGAAGGCTTCGGGCAGGAACGCGTGATCACCCCCGCCGCGCTGGAGCGCGTGGTGGTTGCGATCCAGGGCATGGTCGACGAAGCCAAGCAGCAGGGTGTGCAAGCGATGGCTGCTGTCGGCACCGCCGGCCTGCGGATTGCCTCGAACGGGCCGGATGTCGTGTCCACCATCGCCGCACGCACCGGCGTGCAGATCGAGGTGATCTCCGGCGAAGACGAGGGTCGCCTGGCCTACCTGGGCGCGCGCTCCGGCCTGGGCGCCTTCACCGGCTCGCTGGTCGTGTTCGATACCGGCGGTGGCAGTTCCCAGTTCACCTTCGGCAGCGGTTCGCGCGTCGACGAGCGTTTCAGCGTCGAGGTTGGCGCGGTGAAGTACACCGAGCGCTTTCACCTCGATCAGCCTGTTTCGCCCGAGAGCCTGCGCGATGCCCTTGCTGCCATCGCAGCCGATCTGGCTCGCCTTGACGGTCGCCCGTCGCCCGACCAGCTCGTGGCCATGGGCGGCGTGGTGACCAACATCACCGCGGTCAAGCACCGGCTCGCGACCTACGATCCGACTGTCGTGCAGGGCACTGTGCTCGACCGCGCCGAGATCGACCGGCAGATCGAGCTGTACCGGTCTCTGGATGCCGCCGCGCGGCGCACCATCGTCGGCCTGCAGCCCAAGCGCGAAGAAGTCATCCTGGCCGGCGCCTGCATCGTGCGCACGGTCATGGAGAAGCTGGGCAAGGAGACGCTTACCGTGAGCGATCGAGGCCTGCGCCATGGCGTGCTGGCCGAGCGTTTCGGAACTTGACGTTCCTCAGTTCGCGAACAAACAACGTTGAACCCGGCATAATTTTTGTACATAGGAGATAAACATGGCAACCGAAGCAGACACCAAGATCCCTGCACCCGCATCAGGGACCAAACGTGCCAAACCGGCGGCGGCAGCGAAGGCCGTAGCAGCCCCGCGGAATGCCACCGCCCCTCGGAGCGCGCCAAAGCCGGCCAAACCGGCAATGGCCAAACCTCTGCCTCGCGAGAAACTCGACGAAATGTTCAAGCTCGTGAAGGGTGCGACCAGCGTCGAGCTGAAGTTGTCGGTCCCGGTCGGCGCCGGTAGCGCGACGGTGAAAGGCCTCGGCTTCGACCCGGTCGAGGCGCAGCCACGGCAGGCCTTTTTCTTCGACACACCCGATCTCGCCTTGAACAAAGCCGGCGTCGTCGTTCGCGCGCGTCGGATTCAGGGCGGGGACGGCGATACGGTCGTCAAGCTGCGCCCGGTGGATCCAGCCACCATTGATCCTGACCTTCGCCGCTCGGCGGCCTTCAAGATCGAGGTGGATGCGATGCCGGGCGGGTTCGTCTGCTCGGCATCGTTCAAGGGCACCTGCACCGGCCAGGAGGTCCGCGACGTGGCCTCGGGCGCAATGCCTTTGCGCAAGTTGCTTTCCAAGGAGCAACGCGCCTTCTACGACAAGCATGCGCCGGCAGGCATCACGATGGACAAACTGGTCCTCCTGGGTCCTACCTTCGTGCTCAAGACCAAGCACCAGCCGAAGGCGAAGGAGTTTGACCGTCCGATCGTCCTGGAAGTGTGGATCTATCCGGATGGATCAATGATCATTGAAGTCTCCACCAAGTGCCTTCCGAAAGAGACCTACAAGGTCATCTACGACTTCAAGGACTACCTGTCCCGAAACGGTATCGCGATCCTCGTCGACCAATCGGCGAAGACCAAGACCGCACTGGAGTTCTATACCGCAAGGCTCAAGTCCGGCGGCTAAACGACCACCGGTGTCGGCAGGAAACGACAGAACCCCTGCTTGCCGATGATCGACCCTCGCGTGCCACAGCCGTCCGCAGAACCGGGCCGCGTTCAGCTTCCACATGAACCAGCCTCCCTGCGGGCTTGGCAGCGGTGGTTGCCGGGTCTGCAGACCCTGCGCGCCTACGAGCTGGCTTGGTTGCGTCACGACATCGTGGCCGGCCTGGTTCTCACGACGATGCTGGTGCCTGTGGGGATCGCCTATGCGGTAGCGTCCGGCGTACCCGGCATCTTTGGCCTGTACGCGACGATCGTTCCGTTGCTGGCGTATGCACTGTTCGGCCCCAGCCGCATCCTGGTTCTGGGGCCGGATTCGTCACTGGCGGCCGTCATTCTTGCTGTCATCCTTCCGCTGTCGGGCGGCGACCCGAGGCGTGCCATCGCCCTGGCCGCCGCGATGGCCGTCGTGTCGGGCGTGGTCTGCATCGCGGCGGGCCTCGCGCGCCTGGGCTTCATCACCGAACTGCTCTCCAAGCCGATCCGCTACGGCTACATGAATGGCATCGCGCTCACGGTATTGATCAGCCAGTTGCCCAAGCTGTTCGGTTTTTCGATCGACAGCGATGGGTTGCTGCAAGACCTGGTGGCGATTCCCAACGCCATACTGGAAGGAAAGACCCACTGGATCACGTTCAGCGTTGGCGCCGGCACCCTGGCCGCGATCCTGCTGCTCAAGCGCCTCCCGCGTGTGCCGGGCATCCTGGTGGCCGTGCTGGGCGCCACCCTCATCGTTGGCGCGATGGGCCTTGGCACGCACGGCGGTGTCTCGGTCCTGGGTTCCTTGCCACAAGGCCTTCCCACCTTCGCAATTCCCTGGATCAACCCCGCTGACATCGTCCCGGTGCTGATCGGCGGCTGTGCCGTCGCGCTGGTGTCCTTCGCCGACACCAGCGTGCTGTCGCGCGTCTATGCAGCGAAGACCCGGACCTGGGTCGATCCGAACCAGGAGATGGTGGGGCTTGGTGTGGCCAACCTGGCCGCCGGTTTGTTTCAGGGCTTTCCCATCAGCAGCAGTTCCTCGCGCACACCGGTGGCCGAGGCCGCCGGCGCCAGAACGCAGCTGACCGGCGTGGTGGGCGCGCTGGCCGTGGCCTTGTTGCTGCTGGTGGCGCCGGACCTCCTGCAGAACCTGCCGACCAGCGCCCTGGCGGCGGTGGTGATCGCCTCGGCCATCGGCCTGATCGAAGTCACCGACCTGCGTCGCATCTATCGCATCCAGCGCTGGGAGTTCTGGCTGTCGGTCGGCTGCACCGCCGGCGTGGCAGTCCTGGGTGCGATTCCCGGCATCGGACTGGCGATCGTGATGGCGGTGATCGAATTCCTGTGGGATGGGTGGCGCCCCTACTCCGCGGTGCTGGGCCGCGCTGAAGGTGTCAAGGGCTACCACGACGTCACCCGCTATCCCGATGCACGCCGGATCCCCGGCCTGGTGCTGTTCCGCTGGGATGCCCCACTGTTCTTTGCCAACGCCGAACTGTTCCATGACCGTGTGCGCGAAGCGGTGGCCACGTCGCCCACGCCCGTACGCTGGCTGGTTGTTGCAGCGGAACCCGTCACCAGCGTGGATGTGACATCGGCCGACATGCTGGCCGAACTGGACGAGATGCTGCATGCTGCGGGTATCGAGCTGTGCTTCGCCGCCATGAAGGATCC
>JAGPBF010000276.1 GCA_018063505.1 Rhodoferax sp. | reverse complement strand
TCGGGATGCACACGGTGCAGGTACCCCTCGCGCAGCATGTCCTCGACCGACATCTGCGCAATTTCGGCGGCACGCCGATTGGCGAACACGAAGCGCTGGTCCTTGACCACGACCATGCCGTCATCGACATGTTCGACCACGGCCCGGTATCGTTCCTCGGACCGGTGCAAGGCCTCGTCCAGCGTCTTGCGTTGCGTGATGTCCGAGAAAAAGGACATCGTGGCCGGCCGGTCTTCCCAGGAAGCATTGGTCGAATGCGTCGCAAGCCAGCGCAAACCCAGGTCCCGGTCCAGCCGTCGGATCTCCGTATGCGACGACAAGGGCGCGCCGGACTGCCGCACTGCCAGGCGCTGTGCCACGGCGTCGCGGTCCTGCGGATGCAGCAGGTCGACGCTGCGCATCCCCAGCAGTTCCCTGGCGGGAACGCGCAGGATTTCACTGGCCTGGCGATTGGCGAACACGATGCGGTCGTCCTGGATCACGACCATGCCTTCGCCCAGGTGCTCCACCACCGCCCGGTGGTGCTTCTCGGAGCGCCGCAGTATTTCGTCGGCCAAAACCTGCTGCGAGACATCGCGCACGCTGACGCGAAACCCCTGCCGGGCCGCATCACCCAGATACCAGGTACAGCACTGCAAGGCCAAGCTGCGGCCGTCGCGGTGCTGCGCCCGGATATCGACGATGCGATCGAGTCTGTCCGGGGCGCGCTCAAACACAGCGAAGGTGGATGCGGGGACCAGCAGTTCACCCAGACGGCGTCCGATCGCTTCCTGATCCGTCCAGCCGAAAACACGCTGCGCGTCGTTGCCCCAGTCCAGCACCACGCCGTCGTGCCCAAGCGTGATCAGGCACTCGAAAGCTTGGGCTTTTTCCTGGTGCATCGCGAAGGTGGTCAGCATGGTTTGCCGGTATTCAGTTGCGCCACTAGCTTACCAGCAGCGCTTGCCGTGCCTTGCGGCGCCGGCCCGGCGCGATTGTCAGATCCAGGAGTGCATCTTCGACGGGACACGCGTCGCGCGGACCGGTTGGCGTGCGCTGGCCGCTGCCGCGGCGGGCTTGCCGGCTGACAGGCGGGTGGTGCTGATCCAGTCGCCATCGGGCGATTCCTTGTCGGCCGAACCGCGGTTCGGAAACGATGAGCAGGCGGCCAGCACCAGCACGAGCAGCAAGGTGACGACGGCGAGCGCGAGAACAGTGATGATCGACATGGTGGTTTCCTCGGTATGGGGTGGCATGCATTGTCAAATTCCGCTGTATCACTGCGATGTCGGGCAAGCCACTTTTGTATCGTTTGTATCAAGCACGCAGGATTGACCGTCATAATTGGCGCAGCCTGTGTTGACCATCGAACCGACGATTTACCCCACTTGCGCCCCGATATTCCGACCGTGCTGGTAGTGGAGGATGAAGCCACCCAGCAGTACATCCTGACCGAATACCTCGCCCGCCAGGGTCTGAGCGTCTCGGCGGTGGGCACGGGCGCGATGATGCGGGAGGCGCTGAATGCGGCGGTGCCGCGGATCGTGCTGCTCGATGTCGGGTTGCCGGGAGAAGACGGCTTTGCGCTGGCTCGCTGGTTGCGTGAACGGTACCCTCGCCTGGGCATCATCATGGTGACCGGCGCCACTGACATGGTCGACCGGATAGTCGGACTGGAGACCGGCGCCGACGACTATGTCACCAAGCCCTTCGACACCCGCGAACTGCTGGCCCGCATCAAGAGTCTGTTGCGCCGCACCGAGGCGCCTCCTTCGGATGCGCCATCCGCGCCATCACCGGCCGCGGTGCTTCCAGAGCACATGGTGCGCCTGGACGGCTGCACCTTTGATCGCCAGCGCCGGCTGCTGGTCGGCCCTGACGGAGCGACGCAGCCACTGACCGCGACCGAATTCGATCTGCTCGATCTGTTCTGCAAGCATCCGAACCGGCCATTGACACGCGAGTGGTTGCTCGAGACCACCAGTGCGCGCGACTACGACAGCAGCGACCGCAGCATCGACCTGCGCGTGACGCGGCTGCGCCGCAAGATCGAAACCGACCCGGAGCACCCGCAGTCCTTGCGGACTGTGCGCGGCGTAGGTTATATGCTGGTATTGCAGTTTCCCGCGACGCCTTGAGTGCGGCAATGGCGCACCACGCCGGCGCCGGGTCCCTATTGCGTCACGATGCGGCCGAGATTACGTACGGTATTGAAGCCGAGATTGACGATCGCCTGTGGCAACGAGGCGATCGGGCGTGGCACCGTCGCGTAGCTGGCATTGATCAGCTGCAGGATGCGCTGACGCAACACCGGCAAACGGTTCACCACCGACAACCATTCGCGCGGCGAACAGTCGACGTCGTGTGCCAACGCATACAGCGCCTGCAAGTCCTCGCTGGCCTGCTGCCGGGCTGGTGTCGTGGGGGTTGCCGCTTGCATATTCATGGTACTGCTCTCTCCTGTCGGTGGTTGTCTGCGAACAGGAAGGAGTGTGGCGACTGCATGTATCAACACAATGTTGACTGCAGCAGCTTTGTATCACCGGTATCAGCACGACTTTGGCAGCAGCGCCTCCAGCAGTTGCACACGCGTAAAGGGCTTGGTCAGCTGCGCGTCGGCCTGCGGGCCGGCCCTGACCGCCAGTTCGGCCGGGGACGCGCCGGTGAGCAGGATCACGCGGGTATGCGCCAGTGCCGGGTTGCCGCGTACCGCGGCCAGCAGCGCCAGCCCGTCAAGCCGCGGCATGTGCAGGTCGGTCAGGATCACATCCGGCAACTGCTGAGCGGCCAGCCGCAGGCCGTCGTCACCGTCTGCGGCGGTCTGCACCTGATGCCCCTCAAGCGTGAGCATCATGGACACCGTGGTCCGGATGGACGGTTCGTCATCGACCACCAGCACGCGCAAGGGCATCAGAGTCGGCCTGGTGTGGTGAAGAATCATGGGCAGATTGTGCATGCCCGCACACACGGGTCCGGCAGACAGTCCAGCGGGCCATGGGGCCAAATGCAAGCCGGGCGAACACCGCTGCAGGCAGGCGAGAATGGTGCTTGCGGCAAGACCAGCCCTTGCCTGCCAATGGCAGATTGACCCCATGACAAGCACCACTGCGACTGAACTGGCCGGCGCCAGCCACGCCAACTGGCGCAATGCGCCATATAGCCGCTGGGCATTTCGCCATATCGCGCAGGTATTGCCGACCGCGACGATCCACAACGATGGCATGCAGCACCGGCCTGTGCCTGCAGCGCTGCGCGGGTTCGACGGTTTTCGGCTTGCATCGGCTGGCGGAGAAGCACTGAACCTGGATGCTTTCCTGCGCCAGACCCATACCGACGGATTCATCGTGCTGGCCGAGGGCAAACGCGTGCTGGAATGGGTTGACGAAGACATGGCCCCGGATACCCGCCATATCCTGATGTCGGCGACCAAGTCGGTGACCGGCCTGTTGTGCGGTGCGATGGTCGACATGCACCTGCTCGATCCGCAGGCGCAGGTTACGCACTACGTTCCCGAACTGGCGCGCAGCGGCTACCAGGGTGCCAGCGTGCGCCATCTGATGGATATGCGGGCCGATCCCCGGTTTGACGGCGCCGACCTGCGCCGCTACACCGCATCGACCTACTGGGATCCACCGCCGCCCGGCGCCGACCCGGCGGGCACGCACGCGTTTTTCGCCAGCTTGCCCACACGCCAGGGCGACCATGGCGGCGCGTTCCGTTACCTTTCGGCCAATACCGATCTGCTGGGCTGGATCCTGGAGCGCATCACCGGCCGGCCGCTGGCCCAATTGCTGGGCGACCTGTTGTGGGCGCCGATGGGCGCCGAACACCCGGCCGAGATCACGCTCGACGTGGACGGCGCAGCGCGTGCCACCAGCGGCATGTGTGCCACGCTGCGCGACTTTGCCCGCCTGGGCCAGTTGCTGCTCGACGATGGCACCAGTGGCGCGGTACAGGTGCTGCCACCCAGCTGGATCGACGACATCGCCGGCCATGGCGACCGCCAGGCCTGGGCCCGCGGTGAATTTGCCGCAGGCTTTGCCGGCATGGCGATGCACTACCGCAGCGGCTGGTACGTGGCCAACACTGCGCCGCAATTGCTGTTTGCGCTGGGCATCCATGGCCAGCATCTGTTCGTCGACCGCAGCCACCGACTGGTCATCGCAAAGCTTTCGGCGCAGCCGCAGGCGCTGGATACAGCGGCCATGGCCCTGATGCTGCGGGCCGTAGCCGAGGTCCGGCGCTGCCTGTTCAAGCCGTGAACGACCTCGCAGCCACTGATTTCCCGGTTTGCGACAGCTCTGACTTCAGCGGTGCTGCGCCCGGAAATCTACAACACCCATGCCGCGCAAACGGCATTCAAGCGCTGGGGCCAGCCGTTGGCCGCTTCATCCTGCGTGCACCCACGCCTACTGCAACCAGGCCCAAGGACAGCATCAGGTAGGTGTGGGGCTCCGGAACTGCGCCAAGAATCACATTGTCCAGTCGGGTGTCGTCAGACCCCGTAATGAACTCCCCATTGATCTGGAGCCGGGTGACGTTGCCCAGAATGCCTTGAAACTGCGCTTGCGTTGGCGCCACTCCCGATGCCGGATTGAAACCGCTGCCACCCAGACGCCAACGCGTGTCCAAGGCCGACAGAGGTGCAGTAAAGGTCGAAAAAGTGG
>JAGPBF010000275.1 GCA_018063505.1 Rhodoferax sp. | reverse complement strand
TTGTTTTCCTCGGCACGGGCCAGCCGGCGGATCTCGGTCGTGACCTGGTCGGCCAGTTCGCGCGTCGGGCACAACACCAGCGCCTGCACTGCGAAGCGGCGCGGGTTCAGGTTGGTCAGCAGCGTCAGTGCGAAGGCCGCGGTCTTTCCGCTGCCGGTCTGCGCCTGGGCGATCAGGTCCTTGCCGGCCAGCGACACCGGCAGGCTGGCGGCCTGGATCGGTGTCATGGCCAGGTAACCCAGGCTTTGCAGGTTCTCCAGCGTGCCGGGCTTGAGCGGCAGCGCGTCGAAGCCCGCTGCCGTTGCGGTCGAATCGGGCTGCGTCACACGCTCATCATCGCGACAGTCTTGGTCGCCAGGTAGGCCTCGAGCGCTTCCGGGCCGCCTTCGCTGCCGTAACCGGAGTCCTTGACGCCGCCGAACGGCAGCTCGGGCCAGGGAGCGGCGGGCTGGTTGATCCACAACATGCCGGTCTGCATCTGGCTGCTGAGCTGGTGCGCGGTCTTGATCGAACTGGTGAAGGCATACGCCGACAGGCCGAACGGCAGGCGGTTGGCTTCGGCAATGGCTTCGTCGATGTTCTTGACGCTGCGCACGGCCGCCATCGGGCCGAACGGCTCGCTGTTGAACACGGCGCTGTCCAGCGGTGCGTCCAGCAGCAGGGTCGGGGCGTAGAAGTTGCCCTCGCTGCCGATGCGCTCGCCGCCGGTGGCCACGGTCGCGCCGCGCTTGACGGCGTCGGCGGTGAGTTCGGCCATCGCGGTCAAGCGGCGCGGGTTGGCCAGCGGACCCATCTGGGTTCCTTCGGTCATGCCATTGCCGACCTTCAGGCCCTGGATGTATTTGACGAACCCGGCCACGAATTCCTCGCGCACGTCTTCCTCGACCAGGAAACGGGTCGGCGAGATACAGACCTGGCCGGCATTGCGGAACTTGGCGCCCGAGATCATCTTGATCGCGTGCGCGATGTTGGCGTCCCTGGCGACGATCACCGGTGCGTGGCCACCGAGTTCCATCGTGGCGCGTTTCATGTGCAGGCCGGCCATGGCCGCCAGCTGCTTGCCCACCGGCGTGGAGCCGGTGAAGGTGATCTTGCGGATCACCGGATGGGGAATCAGGTAGCTGCTGATTTCGGCCGGATCGCCGTACACCAGTCCGACCACACCGGCTGGAATTCCTGCGTCGACGAAGGCGCGGACCAGTTCGGCAGGTGATGCGGGTGTTTCTTCGGCGGCCTTGACCAGAATCGAGCAACCGGTGGACAAGGCTGCAGCCATCTTGCGCACCACCTGGTTGATCGGGAAATTCCACGGCGTGAACGCGGCCACCGGTCCGACCGGTTCCTTCAGAACCATCTGCTGCACGTTCATCGCGCGCGGGGCCACCAGGCGGCCGTAGACGCGTTTGCCCTCTTCGGCGAAGTATTCGATGATGTCGCTGGCCGATGCGACCTCGACCTTGGCTTCGGCCAGGGGCTTGCCCTGTTCCAGCGTCATCATGCGGGCGATGTCGCCACTGCGTTCACGCAGCAGTGCCGCAGCGGCGCGCATCAGGCGTCCGCGCTCGAATGCCGGCGTGTTGCGCCAGATCTCGAAACCCTTGGCGGCGGCGGCCAGCGCGTCGTCCAGGTCGGCGATCGAGGCCTTGGCCACGGTGCCGATGACCTTGCCGTCGGCCGGATTGTGGACATCGATGGTTGCCTCGCCACGCGCGGCGCGCCATTCGTTGTTGATCAGCAGTTGTACATTGGGATAGGTCATGGCAGTGATGTCTATGGAGTGAGTGGGAGGGAGCATGTTGCCGCGGACTGGCCGGGAACCCTGTGCGGGGTCGTTATTGTCTCCGAAAGTGCTTTGCCGCCCTGCCAGTAGGGCTGCCGCGCACGGGCGCCCTGTGTCGCTGCCCGCACGCAGCGCAGGCCCGGTTATGCTCGGCAGGGCGGCCACATCCACGTGAAAAGCGGTTGAATTCCAGATGCATCCCACCCCCATCCTGCCATCGGGCCCGTTGACGCCGACGCCTGCCGACGCGCCATTGTCCGGGCCATCCGACGTGACCATCGAGGCGTTCGACACGCTGGCGCAATGTATTCGCCGGCATGCGGCGCACCAGCCGCGCCAGGCGGCGCTGGTGCAGGGTGCGTTGTCGCTGGACTATGCCGGGCTGGATGCGCTGATGGACCGGGTTGCCGTTGGCCTGCAGCGTGCCGACATGGGTCCGGGCGACACGATCGCGATCTGCGCGACCATGTCTGTCAATTACGCAGCCATCTTCCTGGGCGCATTGCGCGCGGGTGTGGCCGTGGCGCCGCTGGCACCGGGTTCGGGCGCCGACAGCCTGGGCCGGATGCTGCGCGATGCGCAGGCGCGCATGGTTTTCGTCGATGTCGATGGTGAATCGGCGCTCGGCCCGATGGCGGGTCAGGAGATCGTCCGGATGCCGATCGGGGCTTCACCGTCCGATTTGCCGGCTGCGTTACAAGCCTGGTTGGGCGCGAGCGGCGTGACGCCACGCGATGTCGCGGTTGCGCCGCACTGGGCCTTCAACATCATCTATTCCTCGGGCACCACCGGTGAGCCCAAGGGCATCGTGCAGTCCCATGGCATGCGCTGGACCCACATCTGCCGGGGTGCTGCTTATGGCTACGGACCCGGCAGCGCAACCATTGTGTCGACGCCGCTGTACTCGAACACGACGCTGGTCGTGTTCTGTCCGACACTGGCCCTGGGCGGCACCGCGGTGCTGATGGCCAGGTTCGATGCACTGGGTTTCCTGGAACTGGCGCAGGCCCATGGCGTCACCCACGCAATGCTGGTGCCGGTGCAATACCAGCGGCTGATGGCGCATCCGCAGTTCGACCGGTTCGATCTGTCGGCATTCAAGGTGAAGTTCAGCACCAGCGCGCCTTTTGACGCAGCACTCAAGGCCGATGTGTTGCGCCGCTGGCCGGGCGCACTGGTCGAGTTCTACGGCATGACCGAAGGTGGCGGCACCTGCATCCTGGACGCGCAGCAACATCCCGACAAATTGCATACGGTGGGCCGGCCGGCCCAAGGGCACGATCTGCGGCTGATCGACGACGACGGGGTGGAGGTCGGGCCGGGCCAGTCCGGCGAGGTGGTGGGCCATTCGGCCGGCATGATGACCGGCTACCATGGCCAGCCGGACAAAACACGCCAAGCCCAATGGTTCGACCCGAGCGGCAAGCGCTTCATCCGCACCGGGGACGTGGGGCGCTTCGATGATGACGGCTTCCTGATCCTGCTCGATCGCAAGAAGGATATGGTGATCTCGGGTGGGTTCAACGTCTATCCGAGTGATCTCGAAGCGGTGGTGCGCCAACATCCGGGCGTGGCCGACGTCGCGGTCGTCGGTGTGCCGTCCGAGCGCTGGGGCGAGACGCCGGTGGCGTTTGTCGTGCTGCGCGAGGGCGCGCAGCTGGCGGCGGGTGAACTGTTGCAGTGGACCAATGCACAATTGGGCAAGACGCAGCGCCTGGGCGACCTGCGGCTGACCGATGAATTGCCGCGCAGCGCCATTGGCAAGATCCTCAAACGCGAACTGCGCGCGAGTTACCAACCCATTGAAGAGTCCCGACCATGAATCCGATCACGATATCGAGCCAGTTCGACTCCGGCGCCATTGACGTAGTGCGCGCCGATGACCCCGCCGACATCGAGCTCAAGGTACGCGCAGACAATGCAGCCGAGTTTGCGCAATGGTTTCACTTCCGGCTGCAGGGCGCGGCCGGTACGCCGGTGACATTGCGCTTTTCCAATGCCGGCCAATGTGCCTATCCCAAGGGCTGGGAGGGTTACCAGGCCGTGGCCAGCCACGACCGCCAGCATTGGCAACGGGTGCCCACGTCGTTCGACGGCGCCAGCCTGACAGTGCAGTTCACGCCTGCGACGAACAGTGTCTACCTGGCGTATTTCGAACCGTACTCGTGGGAGCGGCACCTGGACCTGATCGGTTCTGCGGCCGCATCGGATCATGTGCAGGTCGAGCGGCTGGGCGCGACACTGGACGGACGCGATATCGACGTGTTGCATATCACCGATGCCGCCAGCGCGGTCAAGGATGCCGACAAGCGCCAGATCTGGTTGATCGCGCGCCAGCATCCGGGCGAGACCATGGCCGAGTGGTTCATCGAAGGCCTGCTCGAACGCCTGCTCGATGCGGCCGACCCGGTGGCGCGGGTGCTGCTGGCGCGCTGCGTGTTTCATGTGGTGCCCAACATGAATCCCGACGGCAGCGTGCGCGGCAATCTGCGCACCAATGGCGCGGGCGCCAACCTCAATCGCGAGTGGCTGGAGCCGTCGCTGGACCGGTCGCCCGAAGTGTGGCTGGTACGCCGCTGTATGCAGAACACCGGCGTGGACCTGTTTCTCGATATCCATGGCGACGAGGCGCTGCCCTACAACTTTGTCGCCGGCGCCGAAGGCATCGTCAACTTCACGCCACGCTTGCAGCAGCTGACAAATGCCTTCAAGTCGGCCTGGATCGCCAGCTGCCCGGACTTTCAGGACAAGGTCAACTACGGCCAGACCCATGCGACCAAGGCCAATCCGGCGGTCGCCACCAACTGGATGGCCCAGGCCTTCGATTGCCTGTCGTTCACGATCGAGATGCCGTTCAAGGACAACGCCGACCTGCCCGATCCG
>JAGPBF010000274.1 GCA_018063505.1 Rhodoferax sp. | reverse complement strand
AGCGCACACCTCAATCTTGGCGGTACCGCTTTTTTCGAGGGTCCGCTGGACTTGCTGCGATTGCGCCGGGCCTTGACGCAGCTGGTGGCCGAAAACGCGGTGCTGCGCCTGGTGCTGCGGGACGACGGAACCCAGCTGCTGCTGTCGCAGTTCGAGCCCGAGCTGCAGGTCATCGATTTTTCCGACCAGGCGCAGCCGCGCGACGCAATGCGCCAATGGTGGCAGGATTGGATGCGCCAGCCATTTGCGCTGACCGACGCACCGCCATGGCGTTTTGCGCTGCTGCGCGCCAGCAATACCCTGCATGGCGGCACCATCCAGTTCCACCACCTGATCATGGACGGCTGGGGCACGACCCAGGTGATGCGGCGCTGGAGCGAAATCTACAACAGCATCGACGAAGGCGCGGCACCGGCACCGCAGCAGCAGGACCTGTCGTACCTCAAGTTCATCGAGGAGTCGCTGGCCTATCGCGATTCAGAGGCGTTCGCCCGCGATGCCGCCTTCTGGCGCGCCCAGGTCCCCCACCTTGCGCCGCCGCTGTTCCAGCGCAGGCATGCCGGCGCACGGCGCGAGAACCTGGCAGCTGCGCACCTGGTGGTCGAGACGATCACGCGTGCCGACTACGACCGGTTGAACCAATACGCCGCGAGCCTGCATATCACGCCGTTCAACTTTTTTCTGGCGGCGATTGCGCTGGTATTCGCGCAAGACGATGCGCATGGGCAGGTTCTGATCGGCGTTCCCAGCCTGAACCGGGGTGGACGTCGTTACCGGGACACCATGGGCATGTTCGTCGGTGTCATGGGAATCCCGGTGGCGGTAGATCCCGACATGACGGCGGCCGCACTGGTGGCTGCGGTCGGCGCGACGATGCGCAGTGCATTGCGCCATTCCCGTTACCCGCTCAGTGAGCTGGCGCGCGCACTCGAGGTTGCGCGCGCAGGGCGAGAGGGCGTGTTCGACGTGTTGTTGTCGTTCGAGCGGCAGGATTACCAGGTGTCGTTCGGTGACGCTGAACTGGTCGAATCGCGCCAGCTGTTTTCCGGAACGGCGCGTTATCCGCTGGGTATCACCGTATGCGAGTTCCATGCGCGCCAGGATCTGGAATTGGTGCTTGAAGCCAGCGACGCGTATTTCTCGCGTGAAGACGCGGCACAGTTGGCGGCACGCATCTGGCGCATCGTGCAGATGCTGGCCGGCCAACCCGACATCGGGCTGGGCGAGATCGCCCTGCTGTCCGAGGCCGAGCGGGCGCACATTGTCATCGGCCGGCACACAGAGGTCATCTGTCACCCGAATCCCGGCACTTGCATTGCAGCGTTCGAACGCCACGTGGCCAGCAGGCCCGAGGCCACTTGCCTGGTCTGGGACGGTGGCCAGATGGATTACCGCACGGTCAATGCGCGCGCGCACCAGCTGGCGCAGCGGCTGCGCGATCTGCATGCCGGGCCCGGTCGCATTGTTGCGGTGGCGATGCAGCGCTCGCCCGATCTGGTTGTAGCCATGCTGGCCATCGCCAAGGCGGGAGCCGCCTTTCTGCCGCTGGACCCCGATGCGCCGGTGGCCCGGCTGGCGGCCGTATTGCAGGACAGCGCAGCGCTGGCCTTGCTGGTGCAGCAACACGACTGGGACCGGCTCGCGCCGCTGCACACGCAGACCATGGTGGGCGGCTGGGCGCAGGACCTCGATGTGTTCGCACCATGCGAGGCGTTGGCGGTGCCGGCGTCCGGGGATCTGGCCTACGTGCTGTTCACTTCGGGGTCCACCGGCCGCCCCAAGGGCGTCATGGTCGCGCACGGGACCTTGATGCGGCGCATGGCCTGGCTGACCCGTGAATGGGGTGTGACAGCGCAGGACCGCGCGGCGCTGGCGACGCAGGCCACCTTCGATCCCTCGCTGATCGAATGGTGCCTGCCGCTGGTCAATGGCGCCTGCATTGCGCTGGCGCCGCCGGGGCGCTTGCGTCCGCAGTCGCTGGCCGAATTTGCGTTGCGCCACAAGGTCACGATCATGGCCTTTGTGCCCTCGACGCTGGCCGGATTCCTGGATGTGGCGGCCGACGCATCGGGCCTGGCGCTGCGCGTGGCCTGTTGCGGCGGTGAGGTGCTGGCGCCTGAACTGGCGCGCCGGTACCTGGGCGGCACCCGGGCCCGCCTGTTCAACGTCTATGGTCCGACCGAGGCCTGCATCTTCGCGACCGCCTGGGAATGCCGGCGGGACAGCGATGCCACCGTATTGCCGGTTGGCCGGCCGGTCGATGACACCCGCATCTATGTGCTGAACAGCCGCTTGCAGCCGGTGCCCGACGGCATTGCCGGCGAGGTGTTCATTGGCGGAAGCGCTCTGGCTGGCGGTTATTTGCACCGGACCGAGCTTACGCAGGCCGCTTTCATCGACGACCCCTTCGTGCCTGGCCAGCGCATGTACCGCACCGGAGACAGCGGCTGGCTCGACCACGACGGCTGCCTGCACTTCCTGGGCCGGCTGGACCGGCAGGTCAAGCTGCGCGGTTACCGTATCGAACTCGGCGAAATCGAGGCCGCTTTGCTGGCGATCGAGGGTGTCACACAAGCGGCGGCCTGCAAGGTCGAGCTGCAGGGCCAGCCGGTCATCCATGCCTGGGTCGCGGGCACTGCGCTGACCGACCATGAGCGGTTGCAGCGTGCGCTGCGCGTTCGCCTGCCGGATTACATGTTGCCGTCGGCCATCGCCTTGTTGCCGCAATTGCCGGTCACCGGAAGCGGAAAGATCGACTACGACGCCTTGCCACCCGTGGCGCCCAGCCTGCCAATTGCTGCGGGACGCGGGCCCGCCAATCAGCGCGAGGCCGATCTGCTGGCCTTGTGGGAGAACGAACTCGGGCGCAAGTCCTTGTCGGTGCAGGACAACTTCTTCGATGTCGGTGGCGATTCGCTGGCCGCTATCAGCATTCTGGCCGGGGCGGAGCGCCTGCTGCAGCGCCGGATTCCGCTGTACATGCTGACCGAGAATCCGACTGTCGAGCGGCTGGCGGCAGCGCTGGACCTGCAGGTGGTACAGCCGGGCATCCTGGTGCCGCTGAGCGCCGGACTCACAGGCAACACGATTTTCCTGGCGGCATCGGGCCACGGCGACCTGCTGCGCTTTCAGACACTGGCGCGGGCGCTCGATGGCGTTTGCGACCTGGTCATGCTGCAACCACCGACGGACAAGGCGTTCAAGCGCATCAAGGATCTGGCCGCGATGTACGCCGACGCGGTGCAAGCGCACGGTGGTGGCCCCGCGTTGGTGGCGGGCTTTTCGATCGGAGGCATCGCGGCACTGGAGACGGCCCGCTTGCTCGAGCAGCGCGGCAGCCCGGTCAGGGGGCTGGTGCTGATTGACACCGTGTACCCGAAAGCGGTTTGGGGCGGGACCTTTTACTGGCGGTTGTTCAGCGGCCTTGTCCGTCTGTTGCGCCTGCAGGAACTGAGCATCAATGGTCGCCGTCTGGGCGCGATGGTCAAGGATGCGGGCCTGGTGTCGCAGGTCATGGCCATGGGCGGCTACCGGGTTGCCGCCATTGTGGCACCGACCACCTTGATCAAGACATCCGGATTGTTGGGATGGGAGCGCCCATTGTTCGGTTCATGGAAAAAGCTGATCGGGGAGAACTTGCAGGAGCGTCGGGTCGCGGGGCTGCACGGCTCGATCTTCGGGAGCAGCCAGGTGGGTGACCTGGCGGTGGTGTTGACCGACGCTTTGCGCGGTGCGCGCTGACGCAGTGCCGGCGACACGATTGCCCCGTTCATCGGATGCGTCGTCGTTGCGCCGTCGCCTGGTCCTGCTGGTTGTTGCGCTGCTGGCCCTGCTGTCGTTGGCGATCGCCTGGACCTGGACGCCGCTGCGCGCATGGCTGGACGTGGATCTGATCGTCACGACCTTGCGTGACTTCGGGCAGGCCTTCGGACCGCTGGCGGCGATTGTCGGTTTTTCCGTGGCATTGACGCTGGCCATCCCGCTTTCCTTTTTGACGCTGGTGGCGCTGGTGGCGTTCGGCCCCTGGGCCGGCATGGGATGCGCATTCGCCGGCGGCCTGATCGGTGCTGCCGCCAGTTATGGCCTGGGCCGCGGCCTGGGTCGCGAGGTGATAGAGCGATTGGCCGGGCCGCGTATCAATATGCTCAGCCACAGACTCGCCAGCCGGGGTGTACTTGCCGTGATCGTGGTCCGGCTGGTGCCGGTGGCGCCGTTTGCCGTGATCAACATGGTTGCCGGCGCCAGCCATATCGGGCTGCGCGATCTGTTGCTCGGCACGGTGATCGGAATGGCACCTTCCACGCTGGCGATGGCGTTTTTTGTCGATCAGATCGCGGCGGCCATGCGCCATCCGACGCCATTGACCTATGCGCTGGTCCTGTTGACGGTCGTATTGATAGCCGTGGGCGCTTGGGCGCTGAACCGGTGGTTGCGCAGCGTTCAATAACTGGTGCGCAGTGTGGCTGCGGCACGGCCCTTGCGGGCCTTCACATCGGCTGCGCCGATATGAGCCTCGCCGCAAAAGTCGCCGGAACGCCTCGCGTTCGCTGGCCTTACAGGCCAGCCGCTGCACGCAGCGCCAACATTGTGGCTACGGCACGGCCCTTGCGGGCCTTCACATCGGCTGCGCCGATATGAGCCTCGCCGCAAAAGTCGCCGGAACGCTTCGCGTTCG
>JAGPBF010000273.1 GCA_018063505.1 Rhodoferax sp. | reverse complement strand
CCAACGCAAACATGACCAGGCCGGACATGAACATGGGCCGCTCCAGCACCGGGATGTAGTTGGCCATGACCGGCGCGCCCTGGCCGACAAAAGCGGAGAGCGCCATCAACGCGGCGCCGCCGCCACACCCGGCCAGCGCCAACCAGCCCCATGCAGCAGTCCCGCGTGGCGTCGCGTTCAGGCTCCACAACATGCCGGCCATCGAAACGAACCAAACCAGCACCGACAGGTCGACATGCACGACCAGCGCGACGCGGAAGAAATCCACGCCTGGCAGCCACTGGTTGATCATCGGCGTGCGCGACAACACCAGCAGCACCGAGAACAGGCCCGAGCCGACCAGCGCCAGCAGACCCAGCCACAACCATCCGCGCGCCAGCGCGCGTTGCGCGGCTTGCGGCAGCGCCATCGGGTAGACGTGTCCGGGCCGTTGCGTGATGGCCGCGGCAGCGGTGGGCAGATATCGGGGTTCGATCAGGGTACTCATTGCAGTGTGATCCCGCCCTTGCCGGGATCGAAGTCGATCACCAGAATCTGCGCCGGCTTGAGCGTGACGCTGGCCTGGCGTTGGTAGTCGAATCCGGCGCTGCGCACGTCGTCCTTGAGCCGGATCACCACCTGGTGCGTGCCCGCCGGTACCAGCAGCCGGTGGTAATAACTGGACGCGCCGTCACGCGACAGGCCCGTTGGCTGCGCAACATGGCGCAACGTGGCCTTGCCGTCCAGGTCCAGTTCGACCGTGACCGCAGAGCGTTCGCGCGGGCAGATCCGGGTCTTGCGCATCGTCGGCTTGAGTTTGGCCTGATCCTGGGCACTGATCGCCTGGCAATCGGCAACGACCTTGCCCTGGTGGTTGAAGCTCAGCTTGATGAGCGCCTGGTCCGGCTCCAGCACCTGGTAGGGCGGCCAACGGGAGAACACGCCGATCACCAGCGCGAACACGCCGTACAGCAGTGCCTGTCCGGCCCACGCCAGGGGTCCGAAAGTCTTGTGATCAGCCATGGGCTGGCGCCGCAGTGGCGTTCGTCGGTGTGATGGAGTCGGCCAGCCTGCGGCGCAGTGTGCTGACAGCCGATCGAAGGTCTGTCTCGTCACCCGCGTCGGCCCAGACCAGTTCCACGCGTTCGCCGTGAACCGACGTGCGCAGATGAGGCTCGCGGGTTCCGCGCAGGCGCTGCGCCGTCCAGCGCTGGCCGAGCCGGAACACGCATCCGACTTCGGTACAGCCGCTCACGACGACGCCGCTGGCGCCGTCGCGCAGCGCATACTCGATAAACGAGGGCGGCATCTGGGCGATGCAGGTCAGCGGCAGCGGCAACACGTCGGCGCTGGCAACACGGCCCACATCGGTGCCATGCTGGCAGCCGAACACGACAATCTTGTGGTGTGTGGCGCCCAGCGCAGCCAGGCCGTCGGTCAGGCGTTGGCGCAAGGCACCGATCGGACTCGCAGGCATGTCGATGCCGGTGACCAGCTCGGCGACGCTGCGAAACGGCGTCGACGACGGGCAGGCACCGACACAGATGCCGCAACTCGCGCACAGGTCGGGGTTGACCTGCGCCATCTGGCGCACGCTGCGGATCGGATGCGCAACCATGGTGACCGCGGCGTAAGGGCAATCATCGAAACACCGGCGGCAGCCATTGCAATTGGCCGGATCGACGACGGCCACCGGAGCCGTCGCAGATTGCGGCAGGAAGGGCAGGGCAAACAGCAGGGCCAGCGCGGACATCAGCGCGACCCACACCGCGCCGGGGGACGTCGCGGTTGCCAGTGGATGGATGAACAGCAGCATCCAGTCCAGCGCCAGCGTGGTCGGGGCCAGCGCCATGTCGGCTGGCGGATGGCTCAGCACCGGCGCGATCAACGCCATGCCGAGCAGGCCGCCGAGCACGCCCAGGGCCATGGCGCGTGGCGGAAAGATGGCGGCATGGGCCAACCGCTGGATATGGAACCACAGGCCGAAGACCAGGAACAGCGAGGTACCCACATGCACGAAGATGAACAGCGAGAACAGGCGGTCGCTGACAGCAGCCGCGTCCAGGAAATTGCGCGTCAGCGGCGATGCGAAGACCGGCAACACGTCCAGCAACTCGGCCGTGGCCAGTGCGGAGAACTGGCCCAGCTGGTCCCAGTTGAGCCAGAAGCCGCCGATGGCACTGGTGAAGGCCAGTACCACCAGCGGAACGCCGGTGAGCCACGAAAAGCGCCGAAAACCACTGTAACGGCCAAGCAGCGCCTCGCGCAGCAGATGCAGCAGCATCACGACGATGAAGGCGTCGGCGGCGTAGCGGTGCACGCTGCGCAACACACCACCGAGGTACCACTGCTGACGCGACAGCTGGTCGATCGACACATAGGCGCCCTCGGCCGAACTGTCCAGCACCACGTAGAGATAGATGCCGCTGACGGCCAGCAGCCAGAACAGCATGAATCCCAGCGCGCCGAGCTGGCGCAGCGGGTTCAGCCGGGAGCCGAACAGGCGATCGAACCGGCGCTCGAACCACGTGAAGGCGGCAAGTGCGTGCAGGCGGGTGCTGCGCAGCGGATACATGCCGCTCTAGCCTGCCGTTGCGTTCAGGGCCTGCGCCTGTGCCGCGCGCCGTGCGATGCGCTGGCGGCGCCGCAGGTCGCGCCATTCGGCCAGAAAAAACCAGGCCATGGCGAGCGCGAAGGTGATGCCACCGGCGATCTCGATGAACAGGGCATAGTTGTAACGGTAGGATCCGGTCTCCGGGTCGTAGACCGTACACAGGATGCGTACCCGCTCGATCAGCTCCGTCAGTGGCATGCCGACGGGCATCGGCGCATCGCGCAGCATCAGTCGCAGCGGTTCGCCGAGCTGGTCGCGGGTCAGCCGCTCGCCATAGACCTGCGTCGCAATCCGGCCCTGCGCATCGAGTACCGAGACCGTCAGCATGTGGTCGAATCCGGCCGGCGTCGCGACGTAGCGGAAGCCGAAGTCGGTGGTCAACGCGTCGACCGTTGCCGGTGGCGGGCTCAGGAATTTCCAGTTCGGTTTGTCGATACGCATCTGTGCCGCAAAGGCGCGCATGGCGGCCGGCGAATCAAATGGCTGGTTGAAGCCGATGCTCACGACGTTGAACGTGCCTTCGCCGAACACCTCGGCGAGCTGGTCGACGGCTTCGGAGAGCGACCTGGTGGTGGTCGGGCAGACCTGGAAGCAGCCGGTATAGATGAAGCTCACCAACAACGGCTTGCCATTGAAGTCGCCCAATCGAACCGGATTGCCCCGCGCATCGAGAAGCTGATGCCGGCTCATGTCCCGGCCGATGGCCGCCTGGCTGTCGCGCAGCGCCGTCTGCGGATCGAGCTTGGCCGCCGAGCCGGACTGCTGCGCGGCCAGTGGAGCGGCCAGCAGGACCGAGGCAAGTGCCAGCGTGACCCGAAGACATGTCATCTCGACAGGCCGTCGGCCGTGGCGGCCGCGAGCACCAGGCTCAGTTGCACCAGCGACGCAAAAAACGCGCCCATCGCCGTCTTGCGACCGGGCGCGCGGGCCAGCAACCAGGCCTTGTGCACGAAATGGCCGCCACCGATGGCGGCCCCTAGCAGATAGATCGGACCGGCGCCGAAAAACACCGGCAGCAGCGACGCCAGTGCCAGCGCCACCGTGCTGTAGAACACCACCCGTGCGGCGCGTTCCGTGCCGACCACGACCGGCAGCATCGGAACGCCGGCGGCGGCGTAGTCGGCCTGGTTGGCGATGGCCAGGCTCCAGAAGTGCGGCGGAGTCCACAGGAACAGCACCAGCGCCAGCAGCAGCGGCAAGGCGCCGATCTCGGGATTGACGGCGGCCGCGCCTGCCAGCACCGAGAAGCTGCCGGCCAGTCCACCGATCACGATGTTGAGCCAGCTGCGCCGCTTGAGCCACAAGGTGTACACCACGCCATACGTGAAAGCGCCCAGGAAGGTGTGCAGCGCCGCTGTTGCGTTGAGGCCGACCCAGGCGCCGGCCACGGCAACCGCCAGCAGCAATGCAATCACCAGCAGCCAGATCGGCGAGCGCTTCAGCGCGCCGGTGACGAACGCGCGGCCGCGCGTGCGTGCCATCAGGCGATCGGTGTCGACTTCGACGTACTGGTTGAAGGCGCCGGCCGCAGCCGAAGCCGCCAGCACCGACAGTGCCAGCACGGCGATCTGCCAGGGCGCGGGCAACGCGCCGGGTGCAACGACCATGCCCACCAGCGCGGTGACCATGATCATCGAGCCGATGCGCAGCTTGAACAGCCCGAGCACGGTTCGTACCCGGCTCGAACCGGCCAGGCGGGACGGGTGGGTCGCGGTACTTGTCATTGGTGTTTCTCCATCCCGGTTGCCGCGGCCGGGGCCACGAAGATGTCCCGGTGAAATCGCATCAGGCAGCCTTGGCCCTGCGGGCTGCGGAGCAGGCCAGTCCGGAGGCCGCCGCGCACGGCCGCTCCGAAGCGGCCGGCCCGCCCCCCAGTGGGGCTGAGGCCCGCGGCTCCAAGCCTGCCTGCGCAGGCTTGGACGGGCCGAAGAGGCACCTGCCTCTGGCAGCGCCACGACTCGGACGGTCTACACGCAGTGAGCGAAGTAATCGGCCCTGCCGCAAATCGCGCCTCAGAAACACAGGCGTGGCGTTTCGTGGCACGCTGCGTAGCGGTGCCACTGAAGACCGATCCAGCAATGGTGC
>JAGPBF010000272.1 GCA_018063505.1 Rhodoferax sp. | reverse complement strand
CACCGTCGGCGCGCGCTACGGTCAATACACAGGCGCCCTCCCGGGCAACGCCACCAGTCCTGCGAATCCCATCTTGGCCGATACGAGCGCCGCGAACCGCGGCGGGTGGTACTGGATCGAATTACTGCCTTATGACGAGAGCAGCAAGAACACCGGCCTCATTGTCGGCGGCCCGAGCAACTTACTGCCGCTCAATATCAAGCCCAATGTCGTGTATCGCATTACTGCACTCGCCTTCGGCCGCAAACCGGGAACGATGGCGGTGCTGCAGCAGACTTATGCCCGCCAAATCCGGAAAAACTAAAACTTATCAAAGCTATAGCGCGCCGAGCTTTCTCTATAAGCGCAAATGCGCTTCTTACCCCATAAACGCCTTGCCTGAAGGAGCAGACCATGCCCCGCCACACTCACCCTCGCTTTCGCAAAACTCTTCTCGCCTTGGCTGTCGGCGCAGCGCTCACTCCCTGGAATTCCTGGGCGCTAGACCTTGCTGAATCACCCCCCGGCACTGTAGAGCCTTATGTGCGACCCAACGTCATCATTTCTGTGGACGATTCGGGAAGTATGAATTGGCAAGTGACCAATAGCAGTAATGGCAGTTCCACCATCGTCGAACCGGATGCCGATGGAAGCTGGCCCACCAATTCTAAACGCATCAACATCCTGAAATACGCGCTCAAATCGGTATTTGATACCACCCATCCAAGATACGATGCGAGCCTCATGCCCGACAAGAAAGTGCGCATTGCCTGGCAAACCATGTGGAACAACGGCGCTGCGCCCGACGCCAAGAACGTGGACAGTTCCACCATGAAAACCAATTCGATGCGTGTGCTGCAAGGCAGCCACCGCACGAATTTTTTGACCTTTGTCGACAGTCTCACAGCGAGCAATGGCACGCCTTCGCATCGAATGTTCAGTCAGGCGGACGCCTATATGCGCCAGCCTTTGGGCACCAGCAGCGCCTGGGCAAACGATCCGGGAACCCAAGACACCCCCTACCTGGCCTGCAGACGCAGTTACCATATTTTCATGTCAGATGGCCGCTGGAACAGCATAACTCTCGAGCTGCCGGATACCACCAAACGTGATAATGCAACCAATCTGGCCCTGCCCGATGGGGCGGTATACGGTGGCGCCACGAGCGCCGAACGTGCAAAAACAGCGCTCTACCGCGATACCCATGCATTGACCCTCGCTGATTGGGCGTTTTACAGTTGGGCCAACCCCATGCAGACCAGTGGGATGACGGGCACCCTGCAGCCGGCGGCTGATTACCGTGCAGCACCCGCGACAGAGAATTTCGGCAACGACGCCAACGGCAGCCCCGCTATTCTTGAACGCTACTGGAACCCACGCTACAACCCGGCGACATGGCCGCACATGGTCTCTTACACCATTGGTTTCAGTAATGACGCCACCACCTGGCCTGGCGCACCCACGATCGTTGCGCCCCCAGCCGCAGAACGTGTGCCTTTCAGCTACAAGGGCAGTTTCCCGGACTTTGTGACCGGCAACCGAACTTGGCCTGCAATGGACAATGAGAACAAGCGTGCTCTCGATCTTTGGCATGCAGCCCTTAACGGTCGCGGGCGTTTTTTCGCCGTAACCAAGGGTGAAGATCTGGAAAAAGCCTTCCGCGAGATCTTTGGCCAGATCAGCACGGCCACAGACCCCGACTTGAGCTCCAGCGCCGCAAGCGGCTCCAACGTGTCGCGTAGCGAGGTCGGCAAGTACACAGCAGCTTACAGGCCCGAAGATTTCTGGATGGGTTTTGTCACCGCAGACAAGATCCGCGCTGACGGCACCACCTACCCCGATCCCGCCTGGGCGGGGCAAAATACTGCCGACAAGCTCAAAACCATTTCAGTCAGTAACCGCTTGGTGCTGAGCTGGAGCGACAAATGGGAAAGCACCAAATTCAAAGGGGGGGTGCCTTTCAAGTGGGCGTCGGACGAAAGCAACCTGAGCAGCACACAAAAACTGTGGCTGCAAATGAACGTGAGCGGAACCGACGAAGGCGCAACCATGGGCCAGCAGCGGCTTGATTACATTCGCGGTGACGTTAGCCTGGAAGGCACAGACCCCAGCGGTTACACGTTATCGAAGCCTTTTCGCCAACGCAAAAGCATCCAGGGCGACATCATCAATTCGGACGTGTGGTACGCCGGTGCGCCGGCCGGCAACTCTCTGCTCAAAGGCTACGCTGCTTTCGTTCGCAGCAACGCATCGCGTCCAGCCATGCTCTACGTCGGCGGCAACGACGGCATGCTCCATGGTTTCGCGGCCTCCGACGGTGCAGAAAAGATCGCTTACGTGCCTAGAGGGGTGATCCCTCGCCTGAATCTTCTGACCGATCCGCAGTACAACAACAAGCACAAGTATTACGTTGATGGTTCGCCGATGACGGGCGATGTCGATATGGGCGTCGGCATTCAGGATCCCGATGATCCTGGGTACAACGCAACGTACACGCCCGGCTGGCGCACGCTTTTGGTCGGCACGCTGGGCCTGGGCGGCAAGGGTTATTACGTGCTCGACGTCACGAACCCCACCGCAGCCACGGCCCCTAGCGGCCCAGCCGGTTTTGCCGAGAGCAACGCCGCACAACTCGTCAAGTTGGACCGCACGCGCGGCACTGGTGAGGCCGCTCCCAATTGCGCGGTATTGACAGGCACTGAAAAAACCGCTTGCACGAAAGCTGTGGACGAGGACAAGGACATCGGTCACATCACGGCCCGGCCTGTCCGCGACGACGTCGACTCGATGCGCAGCACCCAAATTACGCGCATGAACAACAACCGCTGGGCGGCGGTGTTGGGCAATGGCTACAACAGTGCCAACCAGCGCCCGGTGTTGCTGGTGCAGTACCTTGATGGTGCGAAGGAACTGGTACGCATACCCGTTACCAGCGAAGCAGCTGGCACCGGTAATGCCAACGACAACGGCTTGGCGGCACCGCGCCTGGTGGACCTCAATGGCGACAGCCGCACCGATGTGGTGTACGCAGGCGATAACCTCGGCAACTTGTGGAAGTTCGATCTCACAGACATCGACAGCACCAACTGGAAAGTCGCTTTCAGTGGCAGCCCGCTGTTTACAACACAAGGGCCGGCGGCGCTGGCGTCTTTTTCTACACGCACCAAGATCCAGCCGATCGCTGCCCCGCCCAGTGTGCGCGCCAACGACCGCGCCATGCAGGTGGGCACCGGACCCACTGCCAAGACGGTGCCAGTGGGCGGCATGATGGTAGCCGTTGGCACGGGACGCAATATCAGCAAGACGGATGCCGAAAACATCGATGTCCAGACCATCTATTCGGTGTTGGACAACACGCGTTACCGCCAGGTCTCTACCGCGCTCGGCAAGCGCTTGGAGGTTCACCCAGGCGCTGGCACTTGCCCTACGGGCCCGACGTGCGTTCCAGCCCCCGCGGCGCTCGGCACTGGCGTGATCGCTGCCAAGCTAGCCAGGCAAATGCTCACCGAGCTGAGCGGGGGTGACTTCGCCACTGTCGATATCGTCGACGATCTGAAGAAGGAAACCTGGGTCAACTTCAACGGCTGGTATCTCGATTTACCCGCCGTGGGCGAACGCCTGCTGAAGCCCATGGAGTTCTACGATGCCAGCAACCTGCTGACTGTGTGGTCGCAAGTGCCGGCAAAGGGTTCAAAAGTTGACCCGAACGTGGAAAGCTGCGACTCAAGCTCCGTTGATGGAGAACGCCAGTACCGTACATTCGTCAATATCATGGACGGTAGAAGGCCGACGGTGCAGATCGTGGACATGAACAGTGATGGCATATACAACGCAGCGGGTGATAAGGGGGTCTCTCGGGCCAAGGTCGCCAAGGGTCCGCACAGCATCATCAGGAAGAACAAGTTCGAAAACGTCGACATCGACGCCAAGAACAACAAGGAAAATATCGCCGCCATGCCCGAAGAATCCTTGCGCCCGAGCTGGCGCCAGATCCAATGACCAAGGATAGCTCCATGCAAAGCATGAACCGCAACCAGCCGACACGGCAAAATGGCTTCACCCTCATAGAGCTGATGATCGTGGTGGCCATCGTGGGCATTCTTACAGCCATCGCCGTCCCTAGCTACGCTGAGTACATCAGGCGCGGACACCGGGCAGACGCCCGCGCTGGACTGCTGCAGGCGCAGCAGTGGCTTGAGCGTGCCGCCACTGCTACTGGGGTGTATCCCACTGCATTGCCCAACGCCATCCAATGGAGAGACTCTGGCGGCACTCCAGATCCGACAAAGCGCTACACGATCGGCTTCGCAGCGGGCAACACCAATGCCGTCTTCACCCTCGTCGCAACGCGCAAGACGCCTGGCCCGCAAGCCACAGACAAATGCGGCAATCTAACACTGACCAATACGGGCGCTCGTGGCGCCGCCGCCGGGACCTTTACAGTGCCTGCCGCCCAATTGGAAGCAGAATGCTGGCGCAAATAGCCCCTGCATTACCATCCCGGGCGCCATGACCACCACAGCGCCCTTCATGAACCAAGCGCTTGGGCTCGCCGCCCAGGCGCTTTTTCTTTCCAGCCCCAATCCGCGTGTCGGCTGCGTACTGGTGACGCCAGACGGCCGGGTGATCGGCCACGGCTTCACCCAGCAGGCGGGCGGCCCCCATGCGGAAGTCATGGCGCTGCGCGATGCGGCGGCGGCCGGCGCGGATG
>JAGPBF010000271.1 GCA_018063505.1 Rhodoferax sp. | reverse complement strand
CGATGCCGTTGATGTCCGGCAACTGGATGTCCATCAGCACCAGGTCGGGCCTGTGCTCCAGCGCCTGGCGCACGCCGTCGATGCCATTGACCGCCTCCAGCGTCGCATATCCCTTGGCCTGCAGGATTGCGCCCTGGCCGCGCCAGACTGTCCACGAGTTTTCCTTCCACCGGATCGCCGCTGAAAACAAAGGCCAGCGGCAACGTGGTGCCGCTGCGAAGGAACGGAAACACGGCCGGCCCCAGCGTGACGATAACGTCAGGCTGTGTCGCGATCAATTCGGCCGCCAGCACGTTCATGCGCTCGCGCGAGTCGTCGCCCCAGCGTGCGTCGATGCGCACGTTGACGCCGTCCTCGTAGCCCAAGGCGCGCATGCCCTGGCGAAACGCATCCAGTGGCCGCAGCGGGCTGTCGGCGCGCGTGTAAGACAACCAGGCAATCCGCGGCATGGCACGCGATTGCGCCCAGGCAGATGGGGAGGCCATGGCGACGCAGCCGGCATGCACCAGCCAGGATCGGCGCCCTGGATCGATTGGATTTGTCATTGGATTCACCCTTCTTCCAGCGCAGAGCCGCGTGGGAAAAAACGATGCTCAGCGACCCCGCCTTCATCGTTACATGCTACGACGCCGATCACCATCAGTGCTAGTATTCTTACATCGTAATACTTTGAGGGGAGCCACATGGAAGCATCCACCGTCACAAGCAAGGGCCAGGTCACGATCCCGAAGGAAGTGCGGCGCGCCCTGGGCATCCGCCAGGGCAGCCGCGTCGCATTCGCCACCAAAAACGGGAAGGTCGAAATGCGCGTGCTGCACCGGGCACCAGAAACTGTTGAATCCGGCCATGGCATGCTGGAAGCGCGCGGCAAGAAGCTGCCGCCTGATTTCGACGCCGCGAGTCTGCTCGCGGCCAAACGCGACGGCAAACGCTGATGCTGGCGCTCGATACCAACGTACTGGCGCGCTACTACGTGCACGAGGGCGGCGTCGCCAGCGCGCAAGAGGAAACAGCGCGCACCGTGGTGGAACGCGGCAGCCAGTTGTTTGTCGCCAAGACCGTGGTGCTCGAACTTGAATGGGTGCTGCGCGGCGTATACGGCCATCCGGCCAAGGACGTCTGCCGGGTGTTCGACCACCTGCTGTCGCTCGACCATGTCACCGTCGAAGACCGCCCGGCGGTCGAATCCGCCTTGGGCAATCTGCGTCGGGGACTGGATTTTGCCGACGCACTGCACCACGCGTCGAGCCGAGCCTGCGAAGCTTTCCTGACCTTCGACGCCAAAGGCTTTGCCGGCAAGGCGCGTCGGCTTGCGATTACACCGCCGGTGCGACTGGCGGCTTGAGCCCGATTCAAGGCTGCCGGATAACAACCCGGGCGCGTACTGGCCTCGAAGCTGCGTCATTGAATCACCTCGTCCGCGCACAACAGCAGCGCTGGCGGGATCGTCAGGCCGATGGCCTTGGCGGTTTTCAAGCACCGTCAGGCGCGCGCTGGCCGACAACCGCGCTGGCGGGGCGCCGGCCGCAGACAGCGGTGACTTGGTTATCGCTGAGCACCGCTTGCGCGGTGGGCTGGCGTCGCGTTCGGCGTTAGCCAGATCGCAGGCGCTGCCAGGCCTGCCCGCCTGTGGCTTCACGCTGCAAGGGAAAGCGGCACGGGCCGGCGAAATCTCCAACCCAACAGCCCCACACCCAGCGCCAGCAGAGTCGCCATGCCGGGCTCTGGTACTGCGCTGATGTTGGCGTAGTCGAAGCCGCTGGCCGACGATGCCGACCATTGCGTCACCTCGTTGAATCCGGCATCGAACAGTTTCGCGTCGACAAGGGTGAACGTGTGGGAAAAGTCGGCCGCGGTATTGCCCTGGATCAGGCCGGTCCGATTCAGCGCATTCATGCTCACGGCCGAGGATACGCCCGTCTGCAAGCGGTAGGCATAAGCCAGATCCGAATAAACCGGCATATCGAACGACACGATCCGATCGACACTCTGGCTGGAGTCGAAGTTCAGGCTGCCGCTCAGGTTGATCGACCCAGGTGGCGGCGCGCTGAAATCAGGCGACGCGCAGGGGCTGCCGCCACTGGCGCCAATACGGATGGAGCCACATTCAAAGCTGATCGACGATCGCGCCAAACCCAGTGTCTGCCCTGAAACGTCCGAGGACTCGGAATAGGTGACCGAAGCGTCACCGGTAATGCGGTATGACAGGCGAAACCAGCCCGGGCCACTCCAGGTCGGCGTGCTCGCGGGTCTGAACTCGTCGCGCACCACAATGACTCCCGCACTGTTTACGCCATTGCCCGTGTAGGTACCCGGGGAATTGAAGTAGCCGCTGGCGCTGCTGCTGGCAGACCAGGCGTTGACGCCGCTGACACTGGCCTGCGCCGCGGCAATGCCGCTGTAGTTGTAGCTGGTGTCGTTGCCGGCCGCGGCGATGTACGAAAAGCCGTGGGACACCGAACTGGTGACGCCAGGGCCGTCAGGCGGAGTCCAGACAGCCGAGGGCCCGTAAAAACAATCACTGCTGTAACTGTGGCAAGCCGCACTGTATGCATACACAAACGTCTGTGCGCCTGCCAGTTCACCTGCGCCCATCAGGCCCAGTGACAAAATAAAGGCCGTTGTACAACGCACAGCGCCGCCTGCGTGTCTCGAAACGAGGTGTCTCACCATCTGACTTCTCCCGCAAAAACGGTAACGAAGCGTTCAGGTTTTGAGCGCCTTGTGAAACAGCAGTATGTGCCCAATCCACGCTGCCGTCTGCATCTTTTCATCGCCCGTTACCAGCCATCCGGGTTCCGCTTCGGTCAAAATGCAGCTTCCAAACCACTCCCGGACGTCGCCATGACGCTTTCGCGCGGCACCTCGCTGTTGCTCAACCTGGGCCACGCGCTGGACCACATGTTCCTGCTGATATTCGCCACGGCGGTGGCCAGCGTGGCAGCGGATTTCGGCTTCGTGCGCTGGGAAGACCTGATGCCGTACAGCGCTGGTGCGTTCCTGATGTTCGGGCTGGGTTCGGTACCGGCCGGCCGTCTCGGTGACCTGTGGGGCCGGCGCAGCATGATGCTGATCTTCTTTTTCGGCATGGGCGCGGCAGCATTGTTGTGTGCACTGGTGCAGAACGCCTGGCAGATGGCAATCGCGCTGGCATTGCTGGGCCTGTTCTCGGCGATTTACCATCCGGTGGGAATTCCGATGCTGCTGCAACACGCACGCAAACCGGGGCTGACCATCGGCGTCAACGGACTGGCCGGCAACATGGGTATCGCGCTGGCCGCAATCGTGACCGGATTCACGGTCAAATACCTCGGCTGGCGTGCCGCCTTCATCTTTCCGGGCCTGTTGTCGATGGTCTGCGGTTATCTGTTCCTGCGCCTGGCGCCACCGGAAACCGAGTCCCCGGCCCGGCGCACGTCGCGGGCCACCGTCGGACTTGCGCCGGCCCAGATGGCACGCCTGCTCAGCGTCATGACCTTCGCTGCGATCTCCAGCAGCCTGCTGTTCAACTTCACGACCAATGGCAACGGCCAGCTGATGCGCGAGCGATTTGTCGGCATCGTCGACGATCCGGCGCAACTGGGCATGTTGCTCGCCGCCGTGTACGCGATCGCCTCGTTCTCGCAACTCATCGTCGGGCGATTGATCGACCGGTTTGCACTCAAGCGCCTGTACCTGGCGATCGTGCTGTTGCAGATACCGATGTTCCTGCTGGCTGCCCACGCCCAGGGCTGGACGCTGTTCTGGCTTCAGATCGGATTCATGGTCACCATCTTCGGTGCGATTCCGTTCACCGACGCGATGGTCGTGCGTTATGTCGACGATGCCTACCGATCGCGTGTCTCCGGCATGCGGCTGGCCGTGTCATTCGGCGTGGCCTCGGTGGCGGTATATTCGCTGGGGCCTACCGTGAAGGCAGCCGGTTTCGACAACCTGTTGCTGGCCATGGCAGCGATCGCCTGCTGTTCGCTGGTGTTCGTTTCCCTGTTGCCCGGTGACCCCGTGCCGGTGGCTCCCCCGGCGCCGGCCTGACCGGCGCACACCGGTCCCGTACGCCTGGTATTGCCAGGCCCATTTTTTGACCATTCAAGGAGTTTGCATGCCCACCTACCACATCGAAATGATGGAAGGCCGTACCGTCGAGCAAAAGAAGAAGCTGGTACAGGAAATCACCCGTATCACGGTCGAAGTGCTCGGCGGTTCGCCGGAGTCGGTCGATATCCTGATCACCGACGTCAAGCGCGAAAACTGGGCTACCGGCGGAAAACTCTGGACCGAGCCGCGCAGCTGATCCACTGCAGCGCCGCCGAACATGGTGGCGCCACTTCGAACATGAACCGGGTGCGCAGGTTTTGACACGTGCCAGCACCTTGCCGGAGCTGCAGGCTTTGCATGGCGAGCGTTATCGCTGGTTGCTGCTGTTCGCCGTGATGGTCGGTTCGGTCGCAGGCATCATGTCCTCGACCATCATCAACGTGGCCGTGCCCGATCTGAGTCACCATTTCGCCATCGGCCAGGAACGCGCCCAGTGGGTGGCCTCGGGCTTCATGATGGCCATGACCGTGTCGATGCTGACCACGCCATGGATGCTGGGCCGCTTCGGTTATCGGCGCACCTATGCCGGCACCATGTGGCTGCTGCTGGTCGGCGGGGTGGCCGGGGGGCTGGCCACCAGTTATCCACTGGTACTGGCGGCGCGCGTCGCCGAAGGTCTGGCTGCCGGTGTAG
>JAGPBF010000095.1 GCA_018063505.1 Rhodoferax sp. | reverse complement strand
GCGCGACGCCTGGCAACGTGTGAGTGACGCAGCCGAACGTGCCATGCCTGGCGATTCGGATCGGGACGGGAAATAAACTTCCATCTTCTGCGCAATGAATTGAGGTCAAGGACGCTGGTACGTGCTGCCACGGCCTTGCCTCTGCAGATGGTTCGATGACTCGGACGAAAAGAGGCGATGGTTTGCCGGACAGTTCTACGGAGGTTATCCGGCCTCAAAACGAGACTCCCCGAAGCACAAGACATGTCTTTTAACGGGTGAAGACCCAAGGGTTTGGGCATGACGCCTATGTACTATGACCCGTTCCCGCGCCCACTTGCAGCGCATGGAGCAGCGCCCACATCAAGTCGCCGCGTCCGAAGTGAACCACCATCACCACCAACGGAAGGAATCACCATGACCGAGAAATCCGCGAGCGTTCTGTGGACTGGCGCCGGCCAGAAATCAGTTTGAAGGCGCACCACCCTCCAACAAAGTCAACTGCCTTGACAGAATTGGACCGCCCCACTACCGGCATAGGGAAGTGACTCTTGACGCTGGAGGATGTGTGAAAACGCCGTCGGCTTATGTTTTCCGGGGTTCTTCACTCCTTGGCACTTCCCGGAAAAAACAACGCAGGTCCATCCGAGAGGTCGACTTTAGCAGTGACGTCAATCGCGTTGAGTTCTCACTCGGCCATGACCATGACCTGACATTCGAGAGGATGTTTCAGTGTTGACAGCGTCAAATTCGAATAATTTGCGCGATGCCCTTCAACGCAACAACACGAAGTCAGGAGTAAATACTTTGTTTGACGAACTGGCTTTTCCGCGGACGGCCAAGTACGACAAGCGCTGGATCCGAGAAAATGCTCTCGGCGAGAATGCGCTATGCCAAGCGGAGAGTCTGGCGCGTCATCTTCCGTTCATCTCGGGCATGAGGGTCCTGGAACTCGGGTGTGGCAAAGCGACCAGTTCGATCTTCCTGGCGCGTGAGTTCGAGGTCCAGGTGTGGGCCACCGACAGTGGCACCTCTGCCACTGAGAACTTCCAACGGGCCGTTGTGCTCGAAACAGCGACCCATGTATTTCCCATGCGGGTAGATGCGCACAGCTTGCCATTCGCGAAGAATTTCTTCGACGCGGTGGTCGCCATAGACTCCTATCTGTACTTTGGTACTGACGAACGCTACTTGCCCTACATCGCCCAGTTCATCAAACCTGGTGGATTCATTGGTGTGCTGGATATCGGTTTCAGGCGTGAGATTCGGTCGATCGAGGAGGCGCCGGAGTACCTGCGCCCTCAATA
Organism: Rhodoferax sp.; assembly: GCA_018063505.1. Taxonomy (GTDB): domain Bacteria; phylum Pseudomonadota; class Gammaproteobacteria; order Burkholderiales; family Burkholderiaceae_C; genus CAISIP01. Next base: position 15,224 of record JAGPBF010000095.1, on the reverse strand, counting down.
CGAGAAGTATTGGTCGTCCATTCACACTGTTCAATGGTGGAAGCAGCACTGGCAGAAGACGGGCTTGGTGGATATCCAGAATGCCGAGTTTCTGCCTGAGAGCGACTGGTTGTTGCGCAAGTATTGGGTAGAGCGCCCGCCGGATCAGGACAAGGATCCCATCATGCGGGCAGTACCGAAAGACGACGACGGGTTGATCGGTCTCTTTTGCCTGGTTGCGCGCAAGAAATAACGCTGTGAATGCTCCCCATGAGCATGGTTCGCCACCGCACAGACGCATGCCCCTCTCGGCAATCAAACTGGGGCGCCCATCGGCCGGCAAATGGTCGCACCAAAGGTTCCAGGCGATGACATCCATCGTGCACAGCATCGCCTACCGAAACGGCCAGTCCCTTGGCGAGATCGCGATCGAAGCGATCAGCGAAATCATCCAGCAGCCCGACACCTTCGTGTGGCTGGGCCTGCACGAGCCTGACGACGCGCTGTTGCTCAAGATCCAGGGCGAGTTCGGCCTGCATGAACTGGCCATCGAGGACGCCCACCACGCCCACCAGCGGCCCAAGATAGAGGCCTACAGCAATTCGCTCTTCATCGTGCTGAAGACGGCACAGCTGGAGGCCGGCCAGGCGGTCTATGGCGAGACGCACCTGTTCGTCGGCCCGAACTTCCTGGTCTCCGTGCGGCACGGTGCTTCGTCGAGCTATGGGCAGGTTCTGCAGCGTTGCGAAGTCGGCACCAAAGGCCTTCGCAAGGGGCCCGGCTTCGCGCTGTACGCCTTGCTGGACTTCGTGGCTGACAACTACCAGCCGATTGTGGCGAAGTTCGAGCAGGATTTCGAGGCCATCGAAGCGGACATCTTCAAGGACCAGTTCGACGGGTTGGTGATCAAGCGGCTATACGCCCTGAAGCGCCATCTGTTGCAGTTGCGCAATGCGGCCTTGCCAGTGGCGGAGATCAGCGCCGAATTGATGCGTCTGCACGAAGACCTGATTTCGAAAGAGCTGCGCGCCTATTTCCGTGACATTCAGGATCACATCTCACGCCTGGCGGGGCTGATCGACGGCATGCGCGACATGCTGACCACGGCGATGCAGGTGAACCTGGCTCTGGTGGCCAACAACCAGAACGAGGTGGTCAAGCGATTGGCAGGCTGGGGCGCGATTCTGGCCATCCCCACTGTGATCTTCAGCCTGTACGGCATGAACTTCGCGTGGATGCCGGAGTTGAAGTGGCGGGCCGGGTATCCGGTGGTCGTGGTGGTGACCCTGCTGGGTTGTGTCTTCGTCTTCCGCCGCCTGCGTCGTGCCGGATGGTTATGAAGCGAGCCGCCGGTGGTGGGTCTCACCGCGATTCATGTGACATTGCCCCGTGCCGAAAGATGCCTCAGGACGTCGCGCCAGCTGACGATGCCCTGCGGGACGTCATGGTCATCCACGACAGGAATGCAGGAGAAACCGCCTTGGAGCAGCGCGTCAACCGCCTCGCGGATATCCGCGTCCGCCGGGCCATGGGTTTGGCTGTGCGGGTCAAGCTGTCAGGTGCCGCAAAGTGCGGGTGAACGATCCAGCAGATTTCGACAACCATCCATGGTTGTACACGCTCAAAGTGCCTTGCTTGGCCACTCGGATGCTCATCCGCCCAGGTGGATGGGCGCAGATAAACACCCCTGACCCATTTGCCGACAAACAGTCCCGCGAAAAAATCAATCGCGGTATGAGGGATCCTTGCGGTCCAGCCGGCGCAGCATCGCCGGCCATTCCTGGTGGCCCAGCGGGCTGACCCGACCATCTGCGCGCACAACCCCTGGTTCGGTGAAGGCATTGGCCGCGATGCGTTCGGCGACGCCGGCAGGAGGCATCTGCAGCGGCTGGCCGCTGGCCATCGCGTCCATCTGCGCCTGCATGGCCCGCTCCAGGTGCCACATCATGCTGAACGCCTGCGCAACAGTTCGCCCTGCCACCAGCGTGCCATGGTTGCGCAGGATCATCACGGGCTTGTCGGCCAGGTCAGCGGCCAGGCTCTGACGTTCTTCGAGGTCGGTCGCGAAGCCCTCGCTCTCGTGGTACGCGACGCGGCCATGGAACATCATCGCGTGCTGCGTCAACGGCAGAAGTCCGCACTGCAGCGCCGACAAGGCCATGCCGGACCTGGTGTGCGCATGAATCACGCAACCCACGTCGAGCCTGGTCATATGCACGGCGCTGTGGATCACGAAGCCGGCACGGTGCACTTGATGCGGGGAGGGATCGACCTTGTTGCCCTCGGCGTCGATCTTGAGCAGGTTGGAGGCGGTGACCTCGTCGAAGGCGAGTCCGAACGGGTTGATCAGGAAGTGGTGCGCGGCGCCAGGTACCCGTGCCGAGATGTGCGTGAAGACCAGGTCGGTCCAGCCCAGTTCGGCATGCAAGCGGTAGCAGGCGGCCAGATCGATGCGCATCTGGCGCTCGTCGGCAGACGGGTTGAGATCGTTACTCATGCGCGGCTCCCTGCAACACCACGCAACCGGTCGACCAGTGCGAGACCGTCGGTGGGCGCCTGCGCCCCGCGCCAGACGATGTGCTGGTCGGGGCGGCACAGCAGCATCGCATGCTGGTATTGCGGGGGCAGCGATTCGTCGCTGATGTCCAGCAGGTCCATGGGCACGCCGCGGGCCCGCGCCGCCGCGAGCATTGGAGCGACGTCGACATCATGGCTGGTTTGCAGCAGCGTATAGCCGGGGCCGAAGGCGTCATAGACAGAGCGGCCGTCTGCCAGCCGGAAATGCGGTGCGCGGCATCCGGGCACGGTGGACGGCGTGAAATCGCCCATGGTGTAGGGCGGCGGTGCTTCGCCATCGGGCACGATGATGGGAGAGTCGTCGTAGAAATAGCCAAAGTTCAGCCCGGCGCAACAGAACTGCTGGACGTTGAGATCGTAGGCCTCCTGTCCGATATGGGCCCTGGCCGCCGCGCCTTCGGCATCGTCGGCCTCGATGTTGGCGGGCACGGCGCTGCGTGCACGGATCATCTTCTGCGCATGGTCCATCGCAAAATTCGACACCTGCTCGGTGATCGGTTGGCGCTCGGATTCGTAGGCGTCCAGAATGCCTTCATCCGCCCAGCCATGGAACGTGGCAGCCAGCAACCATGCAAGGTGCACGGCATCGGCAATGCCGGCGTTCATGCCGTAGCCTGCGTAGGGAACCCACAAATGGGCTGCGTCGCCTGCAATGAAGACACGCCGGTTGCGAAACCGGTTGGCCACCAGGCGTCGGCCGACCCAATCCTCTTTGCTGATGACGTCGTACCGGAAATCGGCACCGACGCCCAGGATCTCCCGGATCGAGCGATCGCGGTCCACCGAGTCGAACTCTGGCTCGTTGGCGTTGAGGTGGTTGTGCACCAGCCAGGTGGTTTCCCCATCGATGGCAAACGTGGTTCCGCAGCGCCGCGGGTTGACGGAATAGCAGGACCATGCCCGCTCCGTGGGGATCAGACCCTTGAGAGCGGGCGCACGAATGTAGGTGGACTGCACACGCTGTATCACCGCCGTACCTTCGAGTTTGGCGCCCATCTGCTTGCGCACGCCGGAACTGCCGCCATCACATCCGACCAGGTAGGCTGCTCGCACCACCCGCTCGCTGCCATCGTCCAGGTTGCGCAGTGTGGCAGTGACCCCGGTGGCAGTTTGGGTGAACGTGGTGAACTGGGTCCGATTCAAGAGTGTCACGCCGGCAAGTGCGGCAGTGTGTTCGAGCAAGACGGGCTCGAGATAGATTTGGTTGATGCGGTGCGGTGGTTCTGGTGTTGGCCACCATCCGTCAGGTCCACTGGTATCGCTGTAGCGGTCTCTGCGGCACGGAATCGGGATGCGCGTCAGTTCGACACCTGTCACGCTGGTGCGAAATACCACGTCGTTGGGATAGTCCTGCGGCAAGCCGGTGTCGCGCAGGCGCTGCGCGACACCGAGCCGGCGGAACTGCTCCATGCTGCGCGCAGACACATGGTTGCATTTCACGGGTGGCGGTTCGGCGTATTGGCGCGTCTCGGCAATCACCACTGTCACGCCGCGGCCCGCGAGATCCATCGCCAGCGTCAGCCCCACCGGGCCAGCGCCTACGATCAGCACGTCGCAGTCCATATCTGGGTTTATCTTGTCTGTCATGTGCTTGCGTTGAGCTCAATGTTGGTGGTCTTGATCACGCGGGGCCACTTTTCGGCTTCGGACTTGATAAGCGCCTCGAAGGATTATGCGATGACCCGCGCAGGCTCGACGACCGAACAAGACGGTCGAGGCGGCCATCAGATGACGGATGTTATCGCGATAAATGGACTTCGCGATGACACCGACCCAGAGAAAGCCCGGCACCAGCATCACCACGGCAGAGGCACCATAGGCTAGGCGGCCAACCGTATCAGGGTTAATACCGACAACGGTGATATTCAACCATTGCTGCAGTTGCTCAAACAATTGCACGCACGATGTCAGTCCAAACGCAAATCATGCCCCAGATCAATGGCCTTGCCGAAGAAGCCGGAGCACGGCGCGAACTTGCAGCCTGCTATCGGCTGTTTGACTTCCTGGGTTGGACCGAGACGATCTTCAACCACATCACGTTGCGCGTCCCCGGTGAGGACAGCGGGCGGCCGCTGTACCTGATCAATCCTTTCGGCCTGCACTACGGCGAGGTCACACCCGGCAACCTGGTCAAGATCGACTTCGCGGGCAACGACGTGGAGGGCTCGGGTCGGCTCGTGAACAAGGCAGGCTTCATCATCCACGGCGCCATCCACGCAGCGCGCGAGGACGCGCATTGCATCATTCACGTGCACACCACGGCCGGTTGCGCGGTGGCCTGCAAACAGTCGGGCCTGCGCCACGACAACTTCTACAGCGCGATGCTGTACGACGAAGTGGCCTACCATGATTACGAAGGTGTCACGACCGGTCTGGACGAACAGCCACGCCTGGTCGCGTCGCTTGGAGACAAGAACTATCTAATCTTGCGCAACCACGGCCTGTTGGTGACCGGCGCCACGCTCGGCGAGGCGTTCCAGCGGCTGTGGACGTTGCAGCGGGCCTGCGAAATCCAGCTCGCCAGCGACGCAGGCCAAGGCCCCAACCACCCGATTGCGCTCGAGGTTCTCAAGCAGGTTCCCGCGACACGCCTGGGCAAGCAGGCCGGCAACGAGGGACATGCGCAAAGGATATTCGATGCCATGTTGCGCAAGGCGGGCATCGACACGCAGCGCCTGTAATCCCAGGTATTCACCCCGTTTCATTTGAAAGGACAGCCGTGATGCATAACAACGAGACCTCCCCTGCCGACCCTGGCTTCGAAGTCGTCCGCCTAGGCGGCAATATCGGGGCAGAGATACGGGGACTGGACCTGCGCCAAGCGCTTTCTGATTCGCAGTTTGGCGCGTTGCACGATGCGTTCGTCCACCACGAGGTGCTGGTCTTTCGCGACCAGGATATCTCGCTGGACGAGCAGATGGCCTTTGGGCGCAGGTTTGGCGAGTTGTCGATCCACCCTTTCAGCCCGAACCTGGACGACAAGCGCGAGGTCATCGTGCTGGATTATTCAGCGGACAATCCGCCCGCATTGACGGACCAGTGGCACGCTGACGAGACGTTTCGACTGGCACCGCCCGCCCTCACGATCCTTCGCGCCAAAGTTGTTCCGCAGTATGGCGGCGATACGCTGTTTTCGAGCATGTCGGCTGCCTACACCGGATTGTCCGAGCGCATGAAACAGTACATCCATGGGCTGGAGGCGACCCATGACTTCAAGCCGTGGCGACACCTGTTCACCAGCTCGGAGGGCCACCAGGCGCGTCTGCGTGAACTCGAGCGCGAGTTTCCCAACCCATCGCATCCAGTCGTGCGCGTACATCCGGTCACCGGGCGGCGCATCATCAATGTCAGTGCGCAGTTCACCGTAAGGATCAATGGCCTCAAGGACGATGAGAGCAACATGATCTTGCAGTACCTGTATGGCCGGGCGCAAATTCCCGAGTTCCAGCTGCGCGTCAAATGGGCGCCCCACACCGTCGTCATGTGGGACAACCGCTCGACGCACCACTATGCGCCACACGACTACTATCCGCAACGCCGTACGATGAACCGCGTGACAGTCGCCGGTGACAGGGTGCAGGGTGTCACGGGCCCATACACACCAGAACAAGGTGTCATGCCACTGCCGGACGGGCACGGCGTGAAACCTGCCAATCGGGGGGAGCGTCCGACACGCGAATTTGAACGACATATCGACAAGGAGACGACAGCATGAAGAAGAACGCATTGCACACGATCACCCGCCGCCGGGCGCTGCAGACAGGCGCATCATTGATGGCAAGCGCGTTCGCCTGGCCGACATTCGCCCAGTCAACCTATCCGGACCGGCCCATCCGGCTGGTCGTGCCGTATCCGGCTGGCGCGTTGACCGATAGCCTGGGGCGGCTCGTGGCGGACCGGTTGCGGCCGGTACTCAACCAGCCGGTGGTGGTGGAGAATCGCCCCGGCGCCGGCACCTTGCTCGGAGCCAGCCAGGTCGCAAAATCAGCTCCTGATGGCTACAGCCTGATTGTCGCTACCAGCACGACGCTGGCCATTTCGCCAGCCATGTTTGCATCACCGCCCGCCGTCGCGGCCGACTTCGTCGGTGTCGCCATGATTGGCAGCGTCAGCCTGCTGCTGGTGACACGCCCTGACTTGCCGGCCCGCAACTTGTCCGAGCTGGTGGCATTGATGCGCAAGGAACCAGGACGCTTCAATTACGCGTCACCGGGCAAAGGCACCATGCACCACCTGCTGGTCGAAATGATCAACGCGCAGGAAAAGCTCACGGCAACCCATGTGCCATACCAGGGCAGCATGGCGGCGCTCACTGACCTGCTGACCGGCAGGGTCGATTTCATGTTCATCGATGCAGTTGCCGGATTGCCGCAGATCCAGGCGAAAAAAGTCAACGTGCTGGCGGTCGCGGCGCCCAAGCGTATGTCGCTGTTGCCACAGGTTCCAACCGTGGCAGAGACCTTCCCCAACGTCGACATCCAGGCCTGGCAATCCATCGCCGCTCCGCGCGGCACGCCCGCTGCGATCGTCAACAAGCTCAACGCGGACATCAACAAGCTGCTGGAGAGCGAAGATGTCCGGGAGACACTGCTCAGGTCCGGCGTCGCAGCCAACCCGATGTCGGTTCCGGCACTCAATGCCTTGATTGCCAAAGACGAAAAGCGATTTGCCGATCTGGTGGCTGCCGCAGGGGTCAAGGCGAATTGACATCGCGCCACGACTCCCGGACTGGCGTTGATACCCCAATCACCCGAGACACGGGGTTGGTGCTCTACCATGCGTGGGCATCCACCTGCTCACAGAAGGTGCGCTTTGCACTTGCCGAAAAGGGGCTTGCGTGGGAGGGACATGCGCTCAGTCTGCGTGACTTCGAGCACCTCAGCGACGGATTCCTGGCCCTCAACCCGGACGGGCTCGTGCCGGTGCTGTTGCACGATGGATTCAAGGTATGCGAGTCGAGCGTCATCAATGCATACCTCGATGAGGTGTTCCCCGACCCACCCCTGACCCCACCAGGCGCCCGTGGGCGTGCGCAGGTTGCGATGTGGAGCCAGTTCGTCGACGACGTGACCAGCCCAGCCATCAAGAAGCCCAGCTACGCCGCGAACCTGGGCCCGCATCTGCACACACTGGATCCGGGCTTCGTCGCCCGCATGCTCAGCCGCATGCCCAGTGAAACGATCGCAAAGCGCTGGCGCGACGCGGCAGGCACCGGTATTGCGCAAGCCGAAATCGATCAGTCGCTGGCTGAGCTGCGCCGCTCACTGCACCGCATGACCATGGCGCTGGCCCATGGACCTTGGCTGGTTGGTGCGACCTTCTCGCTGGCTGACATCAACATGGCGCCATTCGTTGCCCGCATGGCCACGCTGGCACAGTTCGATCTGCAAGCCGACTGGCCGCAGGTCCATGATTGGTATCGACGCTTTTGCAGCCGGCCGGCCATCGCGCACGCCTGCGTGCTGGAGCACAAGCGTCAACAGAGTGCATGAACATGGCCAATGTGGCCCAGTTCACCCCAGGAATCCAATTGCTGCAGATCGTTTTCTGGTCCCGACTGTCCTTTGGACGCGAACAGGTCATCCAGCGGCTGAGTGCATTGCCTGACGTTCATCTCACCGTGTGCGCCACACTGGCCGAATGCATCCATGCGCTGCCCGATGCCGATGGCCTGATCCTGTACAACTGTCCGCCAACGGATGCGAGCTCTCTGGCGCTGGCCATCCACGAGCGCGCACCCAAACTGGGATGGATGCACTTTCTTACCGCCGGGCGCGACGGCTTCGCCGGTGTCGAACTGCCCGAGCGGGTGCAAATCACCAGCGTGGCCGGAGCCTTTGCGCCGGTGGTTGCCGAGCATGCAATGGCATTGCTGCTGACACTGGTGCGCCGGTTGCCTGTCGCGCTGCAACAGCAAGCCGACAGGCGCTGGGACCGCAAATATGCGCACAGCATGTCGTCGCTGGAAGGACGCACGATGCTGATCGTCGGGCTGGGCCAGATCGGCCGGGAAATTGCCCGGCGCGCCCGGCCCTTTGGCGTGACGACCCTGGGCGTCACCCGCGACGGCCGGGCCGATCCCTCGGTCGACGAATGCCTGCCGTTGTCGGATCTGCATGCCGGCTTGTCGCGCAGTGACATCGTCATGCTGTCGATTGCCCTGACTGCGCAGACCCGGCATTTGATGAACCGGGACGCCCTCGCCGCTTGTCGACACGGCACGTTCCTGGTGAATGTGGCACGCGGCGCCGTAGTTGACCAAGCGGCGTTATGCGATGCCCTGTCCAGTGGCCGACTGGCCGGTGCCGGGATCGACGTCGCCACACCCGAACCGCTGCCCGACAGCGACCCGCTGTGGCAGCAACCCAACCTGGTGGTGACACCCCATCTGGCAGTAGAGGGGAGCCTGGTGTCTGAGGTACGCGTCGCGCAAGGCACACTGACCGCATTGCGCCAGCGGTGGCTGTTGCCTGGCGCATGATCCGCCACGGCTGCACCGGTCGTGCATCACACCGGCCACGCCACAAGCCGCCATTTCCCGGTTGCGGTACCGGTTGGGCAATCGCGCATCACCGCCGCTGGGCGGCTTCACTGGCCATCGTGCCGTCGCGTTCCTCCGCGGCGCCGATCGACACGCGGCAGGGCGGGCGCCATTTCGTGCATTTGCATCACGCGCGCCAGGATGCGATCGAGGAACTGGTCCAGTTGCGAAACTTCGGCATCGTCGAGTGCCGCCAACATGTCACGGTTGATGCCTTCGACGACCGGCTTGATCTGCCGATACCGTGCCTGGCCATCGGCCGTCAGCTGGATCAGGGTGTAGCGCCTGTCACCGCGGCGCGGTTCGCGACTGACAAGGCCCTTTTCGACCAGTCCATTGATCGCCTTGGACATTGCCGATTTTTCGAGCATCGCGTGTGCGGCAAGTTCCGACGAACTCACCGGCCCACTGGTATCGAGCAGGGCCATCACGACCCACTCGCGTCGGGTCACGCCAAAGCGGCCTTCGCAATGGCGCAACACCATGCCGCCACCAATCGAGCGCAACCGATTGATGCGGTACAGCAGCATATCGTCCAGTCCAGTGGGGACAAGCAAGCGTGATGGAGAGGATGGCGCGGGCATTTGGTGTATTAGGGAAAACACGGGCAACAGTGGTTTTCAACCATTATTGCAGTTGCGCAAACAATGCTACAAAATGCGCAGCTGTCCATCGATTGCATGCTCCAACGCAACGCCATGCCCGCGCAGTCGGTCTACTGATCCCTGCGGACGCGCTCCCGCCAAGAACCTGCCGTGCCGCCATCTCCCGTGTTCACCGAGCACTTGCATGAACCGTTCGCGCGCAAGTTTTCGCAGAACGAAAACTTGGCAGATTGCGCTTGAACCGCGCGACATCTTCATGCATTCTTGCTTGTTGTGGGCAGGCCATTGCGCCATTCACGCACCTGATTTTTCCTTGACCCTCAACCAAAAGAAACGGAGACCCGCATGAGTCATTTGTCCCGCATGACGACAGCCAGCAAAATCCTGCTGGCCCTTGGAGCCCTGGTGGCGCTGGCCACACCCAGCCACGCGGACGTGCTCGACGACGTCAAGGCCAACGGCGTGCTGAAATGCGGCGTGACGCTGTCGGCGCCCGGCTTCTCGTCGGAAGACAACGCTGGCAAGCGCAATGGCTTTGACATCGACCTGTGCCGCTCCATCGCCGCCGCCACGCTGGGCGATGAAAGCAAGATCCAGCTGATTCCGATGGATCTGAAGACCGCCTTCGCCAGTCTGCCCACTGGCGCTGTCGACGTGCTCACCCACCGTTTGACCTGGACCCAGAGCCGCGACGTCGGCGGCTTGAAATTCGCCAAAGTCATGTTCTTCGATGGCCAGGGCTTCATCGTGACCAAGAAGTCCAAGGCGGGCAAGATTGCCGACCTCAACAACGCGACCATCTGCACCGCGCAAGGCAGCACCTCCGAGCTGATCCTGGCCGACTACTTCCGCGCCCACAAGATGAAGTACAAGATCGTCACATTCGCTTCGATGGAGCAGGCCTGGGACGCCTTCGTCGGCAAGCGATGTGATGCCCACATCAATGACCGCTCATCCCTGGCCGCGCGGCTGTCCAAGCTGACCAACGCTGCCGAATTCAAGGTGCTGGACGAGACCGTCTCCAACGAGCCGATCGGGCCGATCGTGGCGCAAGGCCAGCCGCGTTGGGAAGCGGTGGTACGTTTCACGCTCAACGCTCTTGTGGCTGCGGAGGAACTGGGCGTGACGCAGGCCAATGTCGATGAGCAGCGCAGCTCGCAAAGCCCCGACATCCAGCGCCTGCTGGGCGTCACGGGCGACATGGGCACCAAGCTGGGCCTGGACAAGGACTGGGCCTACAAGCCAGTCAAGGCAGTCGGCAACTACGGCGAAATATGGAATCGCAACATCGGGCCCAAGACCTTCCTGCGCCTCGAGCGCGGCCGCAACGCATTGGTTGCCAACGGCGGTTTGATGATGTCGATCCCGGTGCGTTGAGCGGCTCCCGGCGCGCATGACAGCGTTTCCCCGTTCGCGACTGTCCCGCGCCGTCCTGATCGAGCGGCTGCCGGGGTACGCCGCGCAAGTGCTGCTGCTCGCCTTGGTGGTATGGCTGGCATGGCACGGCGCGGCGAACTTCATTCGCAATGCCAGCGCGCTCGGCGTGTCCATGGGGTACGGCTTCCTGGGCAACGAGGCCGGCTTCGAGATCGCCCAGTCACTCATTCGCTTCGATCCGGCCTCCTCCTACCGGGACGCAGTCGTGGTTGCCACGCTCAACACCCTGTTGGTGGTGGTGCTGAGCGCGGTGCTGAGCACCGTGCTCGGCCTGTGCATCGCGTTCGGCCGACTGGCCGCTCAGCCGCTGGTGCGCGGCGCATCGTCCGCCTATGTGGAGGTGTTTCGCAACATCCCGCTGTTGCTGCAGATTTTCTTCTGGTATTTCTCGGCGATGGCCGTGCTGCCGGGTGTGGCCGACAGTTTGCATCTCGGCGCCGTGCTGTTGAACAATCGCGGCCTGTTCCTGCCGCGGCTGCAGATGACGGCGATGGGCGCCTGGTCACTGGCCGGCGCTTGCGTCGCCTGTATCGTGCTCCTGCTGCTGGCCCGGCGCGTGCTCGCGAGGAAGATCCGGATCAGCGTCGTTCAATCGGCGCTGGCCGCTGTGTGCATCGTATTGCTCTGCATGGCGCCGTTGTGGCTGCTGTCCAGCCAATTTGCCCTGGACCGACCGCAGGCAGAGGGTTTCAATATCGCCGGCGGGTTTGCGCTGTTGCCAGAGCTGATCGCGCTGACGCTGGGCCTGTCGATCTATAACAGCACATTTCTGGCGGAGATATTCCGCGCCGGCATCCTCTCGGTGCCGCGCGGCCAGACCGAGGCAGCAGCCACCGTGGGCCTGAGCGGCGTTCGCGGGGCATTGCTGATCACCATGCCGCAGGCGCTGCGGGTTGCCCTGCCGCCGGCGGCAGGCCAGTACCAGACACTGGCAAAGGCATCGTCGCTGGCCGCTGCGATCGGCTACCCCGACATCATGCAGATCGTGGGCGGCACCATCCTCAGCCAGACCAGCCAGGCGCTGGAAGCCATGGCCCTGGTGATCGTGATCTATGCCACCATCAACCTGATGATTGCACTGGTGGCGAATCTGGCGAACCGCTGGCTGATGCGCCAGCAAGGCCGCTGAGATGGCAACGTTCGTGCGTGACACACTGATCGAGGCCCGCGCGGCGCCGGTCAACATGACGCCGCATCTGGAGCGCTGGCGCCGGTCCTGGTTCGCGACCCCGGGATTGGGCCTGCTGTCGTTGCTGCTGCTGCTCGCCTTCGTGGTGTACGGCTGGCGCTTCTTCCAATGGGCGATTGTCGATGCGCATTGGTTCGGCGCAAGCAGCGCCGCTTGCCCCACCGACGGCGGCGCCTGCTGGGCCTTCATCACGGCCCGCTGGAAGCCCTGGCTGGTGGGCAACTACCCCTCGGACCAATTGTGGCGCCCCTGGACCTGCTTCGCCACCTTCATCCTGTTCTGGGCATGGGTGGTGCGGCGCTCGCACTCGGCCAGCCTGCAACGCGTGCTGCTCGGGTTCATCGTGATGCCGGCCGGTTTCTTTGTGTTGCTGGTCGGCGGTGCCCCCGGCCTGCCGATGGTGCCGCCCACACGCTGGGGCGGTCTGTTGCTGACGCTGGTGGCCACACTCGCCACTTTTGCCACGGCTTTGCCGCTGGGACTGGCGCTGGCGCTCGGACGCCGCTCGCGGTTGCCGGTCGTGCGGCACCTGTCGGCGGCCTTCGTCGAGAGCATGCGATCCGTGCCCCTGCTGGCATTGCTGTTTGTCGCCGCCACGCTGTTGCCGATGTTCCTGCCGACAGGCTTGGACATCGACCTGTTCACGCGGGCTCTGGTTGCCTTTGCACTGTTCAATGCGGCGATGGCCGCCGAGGTTTTTCGCGGTGGACTGCAGGTGGTTGGCCTTGGCCAGACCGAGGCTGCGACGACGGTGGGCCTGAGCGACTTCGCCGCCCTGCGCCTGATTGTGCTGCCGCAGGCCGTGACGGCGGTGGTCCCGGCGCTCGTCAACATCATGATCGCCGTGATCAAGGAGACGACCCTGCTGTCGGTGATCGGCGTCAATGACCTGCTGGGCGCCGTGGAGAACGGTTCCAAGTCCCCCGATTGGGTCGGGGAATCCAATATCCTGACTTCGGGTCATGTCTTTCTGGCCCTGGCTTACCTGGCGGCCTGCTACGGGCTGTCGCGCTACAGCCGGCGGCTCGAAACCAGGCGCTGAAACATCGTTGAATGCCATCACCATGACCGCTGTCGCACCGTCCGATTCCCCCAAGCCGATGGTGCAGATGCACGGCATCAACAAGTGGTACGGCGACTACCACGCGCTGCGTGACATCGACCTGCAGGTGACGCAAGGGGAACGCATCGTGGTCTGCGGGCCATCGGGCTCCGGCAAGTCGACGCTGGTGCGAACGGTGAACCTGCTCGAGCCGTTTCAGCTGGGCCGCCTGCAGGTGTGCGGCATCACAGTCGGCGCGGATGCGATCACCCGGGCCGCGCGGCTGGCGCTCAATCGGCAGGTAGGCATGGTGTTCCAGCAGTTCAACCTGTTTCCGCACATGACGGTGTTGCAAAACCTCACCGTGGGTCCGGTCTGGGGCCGCGGCGTGAGCCGGCGCGAGGCGCATGACCTGGCGATGCACTACCTGGAAAGGGTCGGTCTGCTGGACCAGGCGAACAAACATCCGGCACAGCTGTCTGGCGGTCAGCAGCAGCGCGTGGCGATCGCGCGCACGTTGTGCACCCGGCCACAGGTGGTGCTGTTCGACGAACCGACTGCCTCGCTCGACCCGGAAATGGTCAACGAGGTGTTGCAGACCATGGAAAGCCTGGCCGGCGAAGGCATGACCATGATGATCGTCACCCACGAGATGGGCTTCGCGCGGCGGGTGGCCGACCGCGTGGTGTTCATGGACCAGGGCCAGATCATCGAAGCCGCAGCACCTGCGGCATTTTTTGACCATCCGCAAAGCCCACGCCTGCAGACGTTCCTGGGCCAGGTGCTGACCCATTGATGTTGCGCGTCAACAATCACTTTGTCGTCACATAGAGTGGCCGTGGCACCGGCCCTGCGCACGGGACCACTGGTCATGCGGGCCTGATCGCAGGCGCGATGGGCGACGATTTCGGCAGCATTGGAGCATGTGGCTCCAGACTCCAACCCAAGAAAGGAAATGCCCATGTTCGAATCAATCACCACCTCGCAAAGCGATACGCTCCTCGCGTTGATGGGAGCCTACCGCGCCGATGCGCGTGCACAAAAAATGGACGTCGGCGTCGGCGTATACCGTGACAAGGACGGCGCAACCCCCGTGATGTCGGCCGTCAAGACAGCCGAAGCGCGTGTGCTGGCGTCACAAGACAGCAAGGCCTACCTGGGCCTGGTGGGCAACGCGGAGTTCAACGCTGCCATGGTGAAACTGGTGTTGGGCGATGACGGTGGCGCCGCGCGCAATGACGTGCGGGCAGTACAAACACCCGGCGGTTGCGGCGCGCTGCGCTCATTGCTCGATTTGGTTGCACTGGCACGACCAAAGGCACGCGTCTGGTTGAGTGACCCGACCTGGATGAACCACCCCGTGCTCGTGGCCGCGTCTCATCTGACGGCCCGCACCTACCCGTATTTCGACTTGGCAACCCAGAAAATCCGGTTCGACGACATGATGGCCAGCCTGGCCACTGCGGGGCCCGACGATGTCGTGTTGTTGCATGGCTGTTGCCACAACCCCTCGGGCGCCGACCTGAGCGACGCCCAATGGACAGCGCTGTCGAATCTCGCCGCAGAGCGTGGCTTTTTGCCAATGATCGACCTGGCCTACCAGGGGCTGGGGCGCGGCCTGGACACCGATGCCTTCGGCGTGCGCTGCATGGCGGCGCAGTTGCCGGAACTGCTGGTGGCCGTTTCGTGCTCGAAGAACTTTGGCCTGTACCGCGACAGGGTGGGCTGCGCAATGGTGGTGAGCAAAAATGCAGCCAACCTGGCCACTGCCTTTGATCGATTGCTCGGCGCAATCCGTGGCAATTACTCGATGCCACCTGACCATGGTGCAGCGGTCGTTGCGTGCATTCTTGC
>JAGPBF010000094.1 GCA_018063505.1 Rhodoferax sp. | reverse complement strand
GCGTGTTCAGGTCGACCTTGCGGCTCTTCTGGTAGTCGGGTGTCCACTGCACGTCGGGCCACAGGTCGAGCGATGGCGGATCGATGTAGACCGGCCCGGACCCGTCCATGACGAAATGGGCATGGCGCGTGGCGGCGCAGTTGGGGATCATCGCCACCGGCTTGCCGGCGGCATGGGTCGGGAACATGTTGATCTTCACGTCGAGCACCGTGGTCAGGCCACCGAGGCCCTGCGCGCCGATGCCCAGCGCGTTGACCTTCTCGTAGAGCTCGATGCGCAGCTCCTCGGTCTTGTTGTTCGGGCCGCGCTGCAGCAGCTCGTACATGTCGATGTCTTCCATCAGCGCCTGCTTGGCCAGCAGCACCGCGCGTTCGGCCGTGCCGCCGATGCCGATGCCCAGCATGCCTGGCGGACACCAGCCCGCACCCATGGTCGGCACCGTCTTGAGCACCCAGTCCACGACCGAATCGGACGGGTTGAGCATCACCATCTTGGACTTGTTCTCCGAGCCGCCGCCCTTGGCCGCCACCGTCACGTCGAGCTTGTTGCCGGTGACCAGTTCGACGTGGACCACCGCCGGCGTGTTGTCGCCGGTGTTCTTGCGGTCGAACTGCGGATCGGCCACGACCGACGCGCGCAAGGTGTTGTCCGGGTGCAGATAGGCCTGGCGCACCCCTTCGTTGACGGCGTCGTCCAGCGTGCCGGTGAAACCTTCGAGCCGTACGTCCATGCCCAGCTTGACGAACACGTTGACGATGCCGGTGTCCTGGCAGATCGGCCGGTGGCCGGTGGCGCTCATGCGCGAGTTGGTCAGGATCTGCGCGATCGCGTCCTTGGCCGCCGGGCTTTGCTCACGCGCGTAGGCGCGCGCCAGATGCGCGATGAAATCGGCAGGGTGGTAATAGCTGATGAACTGCAGTGCAGCAGAGACCGATTCGATCAGGTCGGCCTGGCGGATGGTGGTGGTGGGGGCGGTCATGGAAGATTCCTGCAAAGGTCCGGGAGCGGACTCGGCCAAGGGTAAACACTGAGTGCGAGTTTACCGAACCGTTGGGCACGCGCCGGACGGCCGAGGTCGCGGCCTACTTGAACCATATCAGTGTCATCAGGCCGAACAGCGGCAGCAGCACCGCGCAGGACCACGCCATGTAGCCGAAGAAGCTGGGCATGGGCACGCCGCGGTCTTCCGCCACCGCCTTGACCATCAGGTTGGGGGCGTTGCCGATGTACGAATTGGCGCCCATGAACACCGCGCCGGCCGAGATGGCGACCAGGGTGCCCGCCAGCGGCCCCATCAGCGTGGCCGGGTCGCCGCCGGCGGTGTTGAAGAACACCAGGTAGGTCGGCGCGTTGTCCAGGAAAGAACTCAGGATGCCGGTGGCCCAGAAGTACATCGCCGGATCCGGGCTGCCGTCGGGCCGGGTGACAGCGGCCACGACGGGACTGAACGGGCCGTCCAGGCCGGCCTTGAGCATCGCGATCACCGGCACGATGGTCAGGAAGATGCCGGCAAACAGCTTGGCCACTTCCTGCATCGGCGCCCACGAGAACTGGTTGTCGACATGCACCTGCAGCGGGGTGATGGCCAGCGAGATCGCCACCACGGCCAGCAGGCCCAGATCGCGCACCAGTCCGGGCAGGCCCACTTCGGCGCCCATGACGTGCCAACCGATCGGAGTCTTCCAGAGGCCGCTGAGCAGCACCAGGCCCACGATGCTGGCCAGCAGCCACAGATTGATGGCGCCGTCCAGGCCCAGTTTGCGGGTGTCGGGGGTCGGGTCCACCGGCAGCACCTCTCCCCGGTGTTTGAAATACCAGCTGTCGAGCAGGAAGAAGATCAGCAGCAGGCTGCCCACCAGAAAGCTGGTCGCGGGCAGGATATGCCGGATCGTCCAGAAGAAGTCGATGCCTTTGAGGAAACCCAGGAACAGCGGCGGATCACCCAGCGGCGTCAGCGAGCCGCCGGCGTTGGCCACGATGAAGATGAAAAAGATGATGACGTGGGTGCGGTGCTTGCGGTTGTCGTTGGCGCGAATCAGCGGACGCACCATCAGCATCGACGCACCGGTGGTGCCCATGACGCTGGCCAGCACCGCGCCGACGGCCAGGATCGTGGTGTTCAGTGCGGCCGTGCCACGCAGGTTGCCACGCACATGGATGCCGCCGGCGACGACGAACAGCGCTGTCAGCAGGATGATGAACGGGATGTACTCGGCCACCGCCGCGTGCACCAGGCTTGCCGCAGCGGCGCCCGGGCCGAACGACAGTGCGAACGGCAGCAGGAAGGCCAGTGCCCAGCCCAGTGCCACCTTGCCGAAGTGGTGGTGCCAGAAGTGCGGCGCCAGCAAGGGCACCACGGCGATCGACAGCAGCATGCCGGCGAACGGCAGGCCCCACCATACCGACAACTGGCGGCCGTCGATTTCCGAGGCCAGCGCCGGTGCGGCGGTCAGCAGGAGCAGCAGCAAGATGGCGAGCGCGCGGGGCAGGCGTGTAGCGTGGGTCATGGTTGTTCGAGGCGAAGCAGTTGCTGTGAACCCGCCGGGGCAGCCGCAGCAATGGGTTGGTTTGTCTCCGTGTGCCTGCCCGCGGTGGTCCGGCAACCGGACATGCCGCAGGCGCAACACCTGGCGAGTGTAGCCAAGCCCACGCGGCACGAGGGGAAATGCGGGACCGCCCTTGTATCATCGCCCGGGGCTCTGCCTGCGCCACAACAACATGCCGAACCCGCTGCCCCTCGTCGTCCTCTTCCCCCTGATTCTTGGTACCTCCCTGTGTTTCTGGGCGGGTCGCGTCGACACGCCTGCGCGGCGCAGCCTGGTCGCATGGGTCGCGGCTGCGGTCACGGGCACCGCGTTTGCACTGCTGCTGGCACAGGCACCGGCGGTGTTTGCAGGGCAGACGCTGCTGGCCGGCGTCGAGTGGGTGCCGGCAATCGGGCTCGATGCGCATTTCCGGCTCGATGGCCTGGCGCTGATGTTCGGCCTGCTGATCTCGGGCGTGGGGCTGCTGATCATTCTCTACGCAGCGTATTACCTGCAGCCGGCCGATCCGGCCGGCAAGTTCTTCAGCCAGCTGATGCTGTTCATGGCCGCGATGCTGGGTGTGGCGCTATCGGACAACCTGCTGCTGCTGGTGGTGTTCTGGGAGTTGACCAGCATCTCGTCGTTTCTGCTGGTCGGCTACTGGGGCCACAAGGCCGATGCCCGGGCCGGCGCCCGCATGGCATTGGCCGTCACCGGCGGCGGCGGGCTGGTGATGCTGGCCGGTGTCGTGTTGCTGGGCCAGATGGGCGGCAGCTACGACCTGTCGGTGCTGCTGACGCGCGGCGAGCAGATCAAGTCAGATGCGTTGTATCCGCTGATGCTGATGCTGATCCTGGTGGGATGCTTCACCAAGAGCGCGCAGATTCCGTTCCATTTCTGGTTGCCTGAAGCCATGGCCGCGCCCACGCCGGTGTCGGCGTACCTGCATTCGGCCACCATGGTCAAGGCCGGCATCTTTCTGCTGGCGCGGCTGTATCCGGTGATCGGTGGCACCGAGCTGTTCCAGGCGGTGGTGTCCACCGTGGGCTTGTCGACGATGGTGTTCGCGGCCTATGTGGCGGTGTTCCGCCATGACCTCAAGAGCCTGCTGGCGTATTCGACCATCAGCCACCTCGGCCTGATCGTGTTCCTGATCGGCTTGTCCTCGCCGCTGTCGGCGGTGGCGGCGGTGTTCCACATCCTGAACCATGCCACCTTCAAGGCCTCGTTGTTCATGACCGCCGGCATCATCGACCATGAAACCGGCACGCGCGACATCCGGCGCCTGGGCGGGCTGGCGAAGTTTCTGCCCTGGACTGCCACATTGGCGATGATTGCCGCCGCGTCGATGGCCGGCCTGCCGCTGTTCAACGGTTTCCTGTCCAAGGAGATGTTCTTCGCCGCAGCTGTCGAAGGGCAATCCGATTTCGCCTTCGGTGTGCTGGTGCCGCTGGCCGCCACCTTCGGTGGCATCTTTTCTGTGGCGTATTCGCTGCGTCTGATCCATGACGTGTTCTTCAACGGTCCGCCGCGCAACATGGCCATTGCGCATCCGCACGAGCCACCGCTGTTCATGAAGGCGCCGGTGATCCTGCTGGTGGTGATATGCGTCGCCGTCGGGGTGCTGCCAGCCATCACCTTCGGCCCGATGGTACACGTGGCCGCTTCTGCCGTGCTGGGTGCTGCGCCGCCAGAATACCAGCTGGCGATCTGGCATGGCTTCAATCTGCCGCTGCTGATGAGTGCCATCGCTGTGCTCGGCGGCGTGGGCTTTTATGTCGCGCTGCAGCGCAAATTTGACCTGCACCTGCACCATCCACGCGGCTGGACCGGCCGGCTGCTTTTCACCCATGCCATCGATCGCCTGTTCGCGTTTGGTGCGCGCTTCACGGCGCTGATCGAAAACGGGTCGCTGCAGCGGTATGTCGCCTGGATGCTGGCCAGCGCAGTCGCGTTGGCGCTGTGGGCCTGGAGCGGTTCCGGCGCAAGCCCGGGCACCGGGGCACGCGTGTTGATGCCGGCCGACATGCCCTCGCTGATGGCGTGGGCCTTGCTGCTGGCGGCCAGTACCGCACTGGCGCTGGGCCACCACGACCGGCTGCGGGCCGTCGTTCTGGTCGGCGTCGTCGGGCTGGTCACCGCGCTCACGTTCCTGACCTTGTCGGCGCCCGACCTGGCGCTGACCCAGCTGTCGGTCGAAGTGGTGTCGACCGTGCTGCTGCTGATGGGCCTGGCCCTGCTGCCGCCAACAACGCCACGCGAATCGTCCGCTCGGCGCAAGTTGCGTGATGCAGTGCTCGCCTTGTCTGCCGGCTGCGGCATGTCCTGGCTGAGCTGGCTGATGCTCACGCGCGACCACGATTCGATCTCCTGGTATTTCCTGGAAAACACCTTGCCCAAGGGCGGCGGCGCCAACGCGGTCAACGTGATCCTGGTCGACTTCCGCGGTTACGACACCTTTGGCGAGATCACCGTGCTCGGCATTGCCGCGGTCGGTGTGCTGGCGCTGCTGTCCGGCTGGCGCGTGCGCAAGCCGTTGCAGGACAGTGAAGGCCGGCGCTGGTCGTTCCGGCGCGAGCCGCTGATGCTGCGCATGGCCGCCCGGCTGATCATGCCGCTGGCACTGGTTGCGTCGGTCTACATCTACTGGCGTGGCCACAACATGCCGGGCGGCGGTTTCATCGCCGGCCTGGTCACCGGCGTCGCGCTGGTGCTGCAATACATGGCCTTGGGTCAGGACCGCGCCGACATCCTGCTGCATGCCGGTGAGGGGCGGCGCTACACGCGCTGGATCGGCGCCGGCCTGGGCATAGCCTGGCTGACCGGCGTGGGTGCGTTTGCGTTGGGCCGTCCGTTTCTCACCAGTGCCGCCGGACATCCGACAGTGCCGATCCTGGGTGAATTGCCGCTGGCCACTGCGGCCTTGTTCGACCTGGGTGTCTATGTCACCGTGGTAGGCGCAACCATGCTGATGCTCTCGGTACTGAGCGGATCGAGCAAGGAGCGTGCGACATGATGCCCAGCATGGAGTTCCTGGTGGCCACCGGCATCGGCTGGGTCACCGTCTGCGGCATCTGGCTGATGTTGCGCGGACGGACCTTTCCGGTGGTTCTGGGCCTGTCCGTACTCGGCTATGCGGTCAATGTCTTCATTTTTGCGATGGGCCGGTTGTGGAGCAATGCGCCACCGATCGTGGGCGTCGGGGAGCAGATCGCCGACCCGTTGCCGCAGGCGCTGGTGCTGACCGCCATCGTCATCGGCTTCGCGACGACCGGCTTCGTCATCGAACTGGCCTTGCGCAGCCGCCACGAATCGGGTACCGACCATGTCGATGGCGATCCGGCCGACCGGGAGAATACCGCGTGAGCATGGCGCTGATAGACCAGCTGCCGGCCTTGCCGGTGTTGTTGCCGGCCGCCACGGCGGTGTTGCTGCTGCTGGTGGGCGACCATGGCGGCGGCCAGCACAATCTGCAGCGGCAGTTGCTGTCGGGTCGTATTGCCATTGGTTCGGCCTTGCTGGGCCTGGTGCTGGCGATACAGCTGTTCCTGCAGGCGTCGGACGGCAACCTGATGGTGTACCGGATGGGCGAGTGGCCGGCGCCGTTTGGCATCGTACTTGTCATCGACCGGCTCGCTGCCATGATGGTGTTGCTCACCGCGCTGATCGCCTTGCCGGTGCTGCTGTACGCCAGTGGCGGCTGGGCCGGCAATGGCCGGTATTTCTATGCACTGTTCCAGTTCCAGCTGATGGGCCTCAACGGTGCCTTCGTCACCGGCGATTTGTTCAACCTGTTCGTGTTCTTCGAGGTGCTGCTGATCGCCAGCTATGTTCTGATGCTCCATGGCCTGGGGCGCGAGCGGCTGCGTGTCGGTGTGCATTACGTGGTGCTGAACCTGTGCGCGTCGGCCTTGTTCCTGATCGGACTGGCGCTTTTGTACGCGCTGACCGGAACGCTGAACATGGCCGACCTGGCCGTGCGGGTGCCGCTGGTGACCGGTCCCGATGCCATCGTGCTGCAGGTGGCCGCCTTGCTGCTGCTGGTGGTGTTCGGATTCAAGGCAGCACTGGCGCCGCTGTCGGTGTGGCTGCCGGCCACCTATGCGGCGGCATCGGCTCCGGTGGCTGCGCTGTTCGCGATCATGACCAAGGTCGGTGTCTACGCCATCTGGCGCGTGCATGGTGTGATCTTCGGCGCCGGTGCGGGCACTTCGGCCATGCTGGTCGAACCCCTGCTGCTGCCACTGGCTGTTTTGACCTGTGCCATCGGCGTACTCGGTGTACTGGCGGCGCAGACATTGCCGCGGCTGGTGGCCTGGTTGACGGTGGCGTCGGTTGGAACCGTCCTGCTGGCGATCGGGCTGTTCGGTGCCCAGGCCTGGTCGGCGGCGCTGTATTACCTGGCGCACAGCACCTTGACGGTGGCCGGCCTGTTCCTGCTGGTCGAACTGGTCGCAGCGCAACGTGGCGAGGTGGGCAGTCGCATCGAGCCGGCGTCCCCGGTGGCACAACCCACCATGCTCGGTTTGATGCTGTTGCTGGCGGCTGCCTCCTGTGTGGGTCTGCCGCCACTGCCGGGCTTCATCGGCAAACTGATGCTGCTGCAGGCGTCCAGCGGCCATGTGCATGCCGGCGTGGTCTGGAGCATCGTGTTGCTGGCCGGTTTTCTGTCGCTGCTGGGCCTGGCCCGCGCTGGCAGCACGCTGTTCTGGAATGTGCGCAGCGATATGCCCTCGGGTGCTTCGGGTGCCAGCGCGCCGCTGGTCACGGCGACCGGTTTCCTGCTGGCCCTGAGCGTGGCCATGAGTGTGTTCGCCGCACCGCTGCAGCGATACACCGCTGCAGCGGCCGAGCAACTGCTCGACCGCAAGGCGTACGCCGATGCCGTGCTCGGCGAGCAGGGCGCGCAGGGCGCCAGGACGGCCCGGCCCTACACCGGCAAGAGCGGGGAGGGCAAGCCATGAAGCGACGTGGTGTGTGGCCCCATCCGGTGCTCTCTGTCGTGCTGGCGCTGGGCTGGCTGTTGCTGCAGCAAAGCCTGGCAGTGGCGCAGATTGTCACGGCGCTGGTGCTGGGCTGGGGCCTGCCCAGACTGGTCGACGGGTTCCTGGGCGAGCGGCTGGTGGTGCGCAATTGGCGCACCGCCGCACACCTGACGCTGATCGTGTTGTGGGACATCATCGTCTCCAATATCACGGTCGCCCGTATCGTGTTGTCACCCACATTCAATCCGCAGCCTGCCTGGGTGCCTGTCCCGCTGGATATCCGCCACCCGACGGCGATCACGCTGCTGGCCACCATCATCACGACCACGCCGGGCACCGTGTCGTGCATCGTCGATGAACAGCGCCGGATGATTCTGGTGCACGCACTGGACTGCGATGACGTGGCGCAAATGGCGGCGCAGATCAAGCAGCGTTACGAGAAACCATTGGGGGAGATACTGGGATGATTCTGTCGTGGGCGCTCGACTATGCAACGCTGGCGATTGCGCTGGCCATGGCGCTGTGTGGCCTGCGCCTGCTGCGTGGGCCCCATATGCCGGACCGGATCCTGGCGCTCGATACGCTGTACGTGAACGTGGTCGCGCTGGTCATCCTGCTGGGCGTGCGCTGGCACACCGCCATCCTGTTCGAGGCGGCGCTGATCGTGGCGATGCTGGGTTTTGTCGGGACTGTTGCGATGTCGCGCTACATTGCGCGCGGCGACGTGATCGAATGACAGGAGGCAACATGGCAACGACATACCCCTTGTGGATCGAATGGCTGGCGGCAGGCTTGCTGCTGGTCAGCGGCAGTTTTGCGCTGGTGGGTGCCATCGGCCTGATACGCCTGCCGGATTTCTACATGCGACTGCATGCCCCGACCAAGGCCACCACGCTGGGTGTTGGCGGTGTCTTGCTGGCCAGCATGCTGCTGGGATGGTCTCGCGGCGAGCCGTCCGTGCATGAACTGCTGATCACCTTGTTCCTGTTCGTGACCGCGCCGGTATCGGCCAACCTGATGGCGATGGCCGCATTGCACCTGCAGCTACCCTCGCGTGCTGCGCCGGCAGGGCAGACCGATTCGCAGGATTGATCCGGCCTGCAGGTGCCCCCTGGTGTGGCGTCAGTGCCCGCTGCGCGGGCTTGCAGGCTTGCTTTGCACCATCAGTGTGTCGGTGTAGGCAATGGCCAGTGCCGACAGCAGGAACACGACATGGATGATGGTTTGCCACATCAATACCTTGACATCGTAGTTGGCGGCATTGATGAAGGTCTTGAGCAGATGGATCGACGAGATGCCGATGATGGCCGTGGCCAGTTTGACCTTGAGCACCGAGGCGTTGACATGGCTGAGCCACTCGGGCTGGTCCGGGTGCGTCTGCAGGTTCATCCGGCTCACGAAGGTTTCGTAGCCGCCAACGATCACCATGATCAGCAGGTTGGAGATCATGACCACGTCGATCAGCGCCAGCACCACCAGCATCAGCACCGTCTCGTTGAGCGCGTGTATCTCGTAATCGGCCTTGTAACCGGTACTGGTGATCAGGGCCTGCAACGCCGTCTGGTTGCCGAAAGCCGCCTCCAGCAGATGGACGAGTTCGACCCAGAACTGGAATACATAAACTGCCTGCGCTGCGATCAGGCCCAGGTACAGCGGCAACTGCAACCAGCGACTGGCGAAGATCAGATTGGAAAGGGGGCCGATTCCTGTCGGGCGCGGTTTCACAGGTTCGCTCATTGCAGGCAGTGGGGGTAAAGTAGAAGGGCTTGATTGTAGGCGGCGGCAATGGTGCCTGGAGGTGCAACACGTGGTGTGGGCGGCGCCGTCAGACCCTTGTAAGAGCGATGCGCCACAGTCGGGATAGTCGAGAGTTCAAGAGCAATCCACAAAAGGAGATCACGCGATGAGTGCCATTGAGTCCGTTCTGGTTGAGAACCGGGTGTTTGAACCCACTGCTGCGACCGTCAAGGCGGCGCGGATTTCAGGCATGGCGGGTTATCAGGCCCTGTGCGCGGAGGCCGAGCGCGACTACGAAGGATTCTGGGCCCGTCTGGCGCGTGAGAACCTGGTCTGGACCAAGCCGTTCACGCAGACGCTGGACGAGTCCAACGCACCGTTCTACCAGTGGTATGCCGACGGCGAACTCAACGCCAGTGCCAACTGCCTGGACAAACACATGGGAACGCCGGTCGAGAACAAGGTGGCGGTGATCACCGAGTCGGACGACGGCAAAGTCACCAAGACCACGTACAGGCAACTGCTGGCCCGGGTCAGCCAGTTTGCCAACGCGCTCAAGGCCAGGGGTATCCAGAAGGGCGACCGGGTTCTGATCTACATGCCGATGACGCTCGAGGGTGTGATCGCGATGCAGGCCTGTGCCCGTATCGGCGCCACGCATAGTGTGGTGTTCGGTGGTTTCTCCGCAAAAGCTCTGCAGGAGCGCATCATCGACGCCGGCGCAGTTGCCGTGGTCACGGCCAACTACCAGATGCGCGGCGGCAAGGAACTGCCGCTCAAATCCATCGTCGACGAAGGCCTGGCCATGGGCGGCTGCGAGTCGATCAGGACGATATTCGTCTATGAACGCACCCCGAGCGCCTGCAACATGGTTGCCGGGCGCGACATCACGTTTGCCGACGCGCAGAAAGGCCAGTCTGAGCAGTGCGCGCCAGTGGCTGTGTCGGCCGAGCATCCGCTGTTCATTCTTTTCACGTCCGGCTCGACCGGCAAACCCAAGGGTGTACAGCACTCCACCGGTGGCTACCTGCTGTGGGCCAAGCTGACGATGGACTGGACCTTCGACCTCAAACCCGAAGACGTGTTCTGGTGCACCGCCGACATCGGCTGGATCACCGGTCATACCTACGTGGCGTATGGCCCGCTGGCCGCCGGCGCGACCCAGATCATCTTCGAAGGGGTTCCGACATGGCCCAATGCAGGGCGCTTCTGGCAGATGATCGAGCGCCACAAGTGTTCGATCTTCTACACAGCGCCCACCGCGATCCGCTCGCTGATCAAGCTGGCCGAAACCGACGAGAAAGTCCATCCGGCGCGCTCGGATCTGTCCAGCCTGCGTATCCTGGGATCGGTGGGCGAGCCGATCAATCCGGAAGCCTGGATGTGGTATTACAAGAACGTCGGTGGCGAGCGTTGCCCGATCGTCGACACCTTCTGGCAGACCGAAACCGGCGGCCACATGATCACGCCGCTGCCTGGCGCCACGCCGCTGGTGCCCGGTAGCTGCACCTTGCCACTGCCCGGCATCATGACGGCCATCGTCGACGAAACAGGCAAGGACCTGCCCAATGGCACCGGTGGCATCCTGGTGGTCAAGCGTCCCTGGCCGTCGATGATCCGCACCATCTGGAACGATCCGGAGCGCTTCAAGTCCAGCTATTTCCCGCCGGAGATGGGGGGCAAGACCTACCTGGCCGGCGATGGCGCGGTGCGCAGCGAAGATCGTGGCTATTTCCGCATCACCGGTCGAATCGACGATGTGCTCAACGTGTCCGGCCACCGCATGGGCACGATGGAGATCGAGTCGGCCCTGGTGTCCAAGACCGACCTGGTTGCCGAGGCCGCCGTCGTGGGACGTCCGGACGATGTGACCGGCGAAGCGATCTGCGCCTTTGTCGTGCTCAAGCGCAGCCGTCCGGTGGGTGAAGAAGCCAAACAGATCGCCAACGAGTTGCGCAACTGGGTGGCCAAGGAGATCGGCCCGATTGCCAAGCCCAAGGACATCCGCTTTGGCGACAACCTGCCCAAGACCCGCAGCGGCAAGATCATGCGCCGCCTGCTGCGCAGCATTGCCAAGGGAGAGCCGATCACGCAGGACACCTCGACGCTGGAGAACCCGGCGATTCTCGAGCAGCTGGCCGAAAAGTTGTAACCCGGCTGCGCGCGACTGCGCCGGTTGCCAGCGCCAGGCGCCGGCGGCCCACTCAGGGCCGGATGCGGCCGACCACCTGCAGATCCTGGCCGACCCGGCGCAATACGATGCCTTCACCGGAAGCGGGCACGGTACCGCTGAGCGCGGTGATGTTGACCTGGTGGGTCACTACCACCAGCGCTGACGGGCTGTTCCAGCCCAGCAGCAGTGCGCGGGCCATGGCGGTCTGGCCCTGCGCCACGGCGCGGTCCTGAAAAAACGAGTTGAAAACCGGCTCGGGCTGGACCTGGCCGGGAAAGGCTGTCGTGGCCGTGTCCATGGTCCGGCACCATTGCGAGGCCAGCACCTTGCCCGGCTTGACCTTCTGCTGTCGAAATCTTTCGCCCATCCGCTGCGCCTGCATGCGGCCCGCTTCGCCCAGGTTGCGCTGCGTGCTGCAGTTGCCGAGCATGAAGCCGGGCGGATCGCCGAATCCCGGGGCGTCGGCATGGCGCAGCAATGCAATGGCGCCGCTGCGCAAGGCGGACCAGGCTCTTTTCTCCTCTTCGTCGGTGGTATCGGCTGCGACGATCGAGGGCCACAGGCCAAACAGCGACAGCAGGACAGTGGCGACAAAGGCCGTGCGCCGGATCGTTTTCTGTTCGGTCGAAGTCATTGGAACTCCTTGCAACCTGGCGTGCGCTGTGCACGGCCGTTGGCGCCAGGCATTGTGCATGCCTGCGAGCCGAAAAAAAGCCCGCTCGGGAACCCGGCGGGCTTGGATCGCGGGGCTGCCGGATCGACCGGCCCCAGCCGCGGTTTACTTCAGGCTCAAAACCCAGGCCGCCAGTTTCTTGGCTTCCGCTTCATTGACCTGGGTATTGGCTGGCATCGGAACCGCGCCGAAAACGCCGGCGCCACCCTTCATGATCTTGCTGGCAAGCTTGTCCACGGCGCCGGCCTGGCCTGCATATTTGGCCGCGACGTCCTTGTAACTCGGTCCCACCAGTTTCTTGTCCACCTTGTGGCAGCTCATGCAGTTCTTGCTGGTAGCCAGGGCCTCGTCGGCAAAGGCGGGCGCCGCAAATGTCGCGGTGAGTGCCATGGCCAGAATTGCCCAGCGTGCATTCGTCATTGAGATCCTCTTTGTTGGGTTACAGTTGTTCCGGCCGATTGTAGTGACCGCCAGCAACGGCTCTTGTCAGCAAATGTGTCGAATTTCCGGGAGCGCGTGATGTATTTTCTGGGTTTGGGGATTGTCTTGCTGGCCTTGAAATACCTCGAGATCAGTCCGGTTGCCGCCTGGAGCTGGTGGACGGTGTTCGCGCCATTCGGACTGGCCATGGTCTGGTGGTACTGGGCAGATGCCAGCGGTTACACCAAACGCAAGGCCATGGAGCGCGAAAACCTGCGCAAGCAGGAGCGTATCGATCGCAACAAGGAAGCCATCGGCACCAATTTTCGCAAGAGACGCTGAACGTCCCGGTCCAGGCCGGAGCCATGCGCCTTTGCCGATGCAGCCCCATGACAGGTACCGCGCCGGCAGCATGGATCAATAGTTGTCGAGTACCGCGCCCTTGCTGGCCGAAGCCGCATTGAAGGCGAATTTGGCCTGCACCCCACGGGTGTAGCGCGGCTTTGGTGCCTTCCACAAGGCCCGGCGGCGGGCAATTTCCGCGTCATCCACATTGAGCTGCAACAGCAGCCTGGGCGCGTCGATCGTGATCGAATCACCTTCCTCGATCAGCGCTATGGTTCCACCGGCCGCGGCCTCGGGCGCCACATGGCCAACCACCATGCCCCAGGTTCCGCCAGAGAAGCGCCCATCGGTGATCAGGCCGACCGACTCGCCCAGACCCTGGCCGACCAGGGCGCCGGTTGGTGCCAGCATTTCGGGCATGCCGGGTCCGCCCTTGGGGCCGAGGTAACGCAGCACCATGACGTCGCCGGCAACGATCTTGTTGGACAGAATGGCCGTCAGTGCCGACTGTTCGTCATCGAACACCCGGGCAGGGCCTGTCATGACCGGCTTTTTCAGGCCGGTGATCTTGGCCACGCAGCCCTCGGGAGACAGGTTGCCCTTGAGGATGGCCAGGTGGCCCTGCGCGTACATCGGGTTGGAGATCGGTCGAATCACGTCCTGATCGGCGCGTGGCACATCCGGAATGTCCTTGAGCACTTCGGCGATGGTCTGGCCGGTGATGGTGATGCAGTCGCCGTGCAGCAGGCCCGCGGCCAGCAAGGTCTTCATGACCTGCGGGATGCCGCCCGCCTTGTGCAGATCGACCGCCAGGTACTTGCCGCTGGGCTTGAGATCGCACAGGACCGGCGTGCGCTGGCGGATGCGTTCGAAATCCTCGATCGACCAGTCCACTTCGGCCGCGTGCGCAATGGCCAGGAAGTGCAGCACGGCGTTGGTCGAGCCGCCGGTGGCCATGACGACCGCAATCGCGTTCTCCAGCGCCTTGCGCGTGACGATGTCGCGTGGCTTGAGTCCCAGGCCGATGGCCTTGATCAGCACCTTTGCCGACTCCTTGGCCGAGTTCATCTTCTCATCATGCGGGTTGGCCATCGTCGAGGAGTAGGGCAGTGACATGCCCAATGCCTCGAAGGCCGAGGACATGGTGTTGGCGGTATACATGCCGCCGCAGGAACCGGTGCCCGGAATCGCCTTGCGCTCGATCTCGAGCAGGTCCTCGTCCGACATCCGGCCGGCAGCATTCTGGCCGACGGCCTCGAACACGCTGACGATGTTCAGGTCCTGCCCCTTGAAGTGGCCCGGCAGGATGGTGCCGCCGTAGACGTAAATGGCTGGCACGTTGGCGCGCAACATGCCCATCATGCCGCCGGGCATGTTCTTGTCGCAGCCCCCGATGACGACCACGCCGTCCATCCACTGGCCCTGCACGCAGGTCTCGACGCAGTCGGAGATCACCTCGCGGCTGACCAGCGAATACTTCATGCCTTCGGTGCCCATGGCCATGCCGTCGGAGATCGTCGGCGTGCCGAAGACCTGGGCATTGCCGCCGGCCTCCTCGATGCCGGCAATCGCCGCGTCGGCCAGTTTCTGCAAGCCGCTGTTGCAGGGGGTGATCGTGCTGTGGCCGTTGGCCACGCCGATCATGGGCTTGTTGAAGTCGTCCTGCTCGTATCCCATCGCGTAATACATGGAGCGATTGGGTGCGCGGGATTTGCCCTCGGTGATGTTCTTGCTGCGGCTGTTGAGCACTGCGGGTTTGGTGGCCATGGCATTTGTCTCTCGGGTGTGGATGGAGCGGTGTGCAGATGCAGCGGCGATTTGCCGGCTTTGCGACGCCAGGGCTCAAGTATGCGCGATGCAATTGGCCTGTTGAAATATACTTTTTATCATCTATTAATATGCGTGGCATATGAATGAGCGACCCATTGACCTGCGGATGTGGCGCCAGTTTCTGGCCGTGGCGCAGGAACTGCATTTCGGGCGCGCCGCCCGCAGCCTGCACATGACGCAGCCGCCGCTGACCCAAGGCATCGCGCAGCTTGAATCGGTGCTGGGTGTGCGCCTGTTCGAACGCAACAAGCGCAGCGTGCGCCTGAGCGTTGGCGGTGCCGCGTTGTTGCCGCAGGTCCGCGATTTGCTCTCCCGCGCCCAGGCCCTGCCAGCCATGGCCCGCGCGGCTGCCGACGGGGAGGCGGGTCGCCTGCGACTGGCGTTTGTATCGACCGTGGGGTACACGCTGCTACCGCAGTGGGTGCGGGGTTTCCGTGAAAGACATCCCCGCGTAATGCTCGACCTGATCGAGGCGACCGGTGACGTGCAGGCCGACGCCTTCGGGCGTGGCGATATCGATGCCGGCTTCGTGTTGCATGCGCCGGGGTTCGCGCCGCCCGAACAGGCCAGCCTGCGGGTGAGTTCGGAACCGTTGACGCTGGCCTTGCCGGCGCACCATGTGCTGGCCACGCGCGCCACAGCGCCCAGTCTGCAGGAGGCGCTGGAGCAGCCGCTGGTGATCTTCCCGCGGCGTATTGCGCCTTCGCTGCACGACGCGATTTTCGGCCTGTACCATGGCGCCGGCGCCGTGCCGCAGGTCGCGCAGGAGGCCAATCAGATGCAGACCATCGTCAACCTGGTGTCAGCCGGACTGGGGGTGGCCTGGGTGCCGCACAGCGTGCGGCAGTTTCAGCGCCCGGGCGTGAGTTACCGCGACCCGCGCGGGTCGGGCAAGGGGCGGGCCGGGGCGCGCGTTGCGCCCGCCGGCGGCACCCGCTGCGAGACCAGCCTGGTCTGGGCCGCAGGCGATGACAACCCCGCATTGGCGCGCTTCGTGGCGTTCGTGCGGGCACGGCAGCCGGCAAGCCCTGCGCTGCCTGCGGCACAGCCGAACTGACGGCCATATCGGCTTGCCGGCGAGTGGTGTAGCGTCTGGCGTGCACAATGCGGGCCATGTTGATACACCCGCAAATCGATCCTGTTGCGCTGCAACTGGGTCCCATCGCCATTCACTGGTACGGACTGACCTACCTGGCTGCGTTCGGATTGTTCATCCTGCTGGGCACCCGTCGCTTGAGACATCCGCCGTTTGCCGCGCTGACAGGAGCCGGGGCCTGGAGCCGGCGCGATGTCGAGGACATCCTGTTCCTGGGTGTGGTTGGCGTGGTCCTCGGGGGGCGGCTGGGATATTGCCTGTTCTACAAGCCGGCCTATTACCTGTCGCATCCGCTGGAGATTTTTGCGGTGTGGCAAGGCGGCATGAGCTTTCACGGCGGCTTGATCGGCGTCATCGCGGCCATGGTCTGGTTCGCGTACTCGCGCAAGCGGCCGTTCTGGCAGGTGGCCGATTTCGTCGCACCCTGTGTGCCGACCGGGCTGGCGGCCGGACGCATCGGCAACTTCATCAATGGCGAACTGCCCGGACGGCTCAGTGACCCGGGCTTGCCATGGGGGATGGTTTTCCGAGGTGCCGGTGACCTGCCGCGCCATCCATCGCAGATCTACCAGTTCCTGCTCGAGGGCCTGCTGCTGTTCGTCTTGTTGTGGCTGTATGCGCGCAAGGAACGTGCAACCGGCCAGGTGGCGGCCGTCTTTTTGATGGGTTACGGAACCTTGCGCTTCATCGCCGAGTTTTTCCGCGAGCCCGATGACTTCCTGGGTTTGTTGTCGCTGGGCATGAGCATGGGCCAGTGGTTGTGCGTACCGATGATTCTGGCGGGGGCGGGATTGTGGTGGTGGGCGCAGCTGCACGCGCCTGTGGCGATTGCCGCGCGGCCCGCGGCCCGCC
>JAGPBF010000093.1 GCA_018063505.1 Rhodoferax sp. | reverse complement strand
CGCTCAGAGAATGCCGAAACGCTTGAACACATCGGCCAGCGACTCGCCCTTGCGCAGCGCGTCGCGGGTGTTGTTCTCGCCGGTCACCTTGGCGATGGCCTTGTCGATGACCTCCAGTTCATGCGTCTGCGGAATCACGACCACACCATCAACGTCGCCAAACACGATATCGCCCGGCCGGATCTCGACGCCAGCACATTCCACCGTGACGTCGCCATCGACCATGCGCGCGCGGCCCTTGGTGTCCAGTGGCCCGATACCACCGTGGAACACCGGGAAACCCATGGCCCGGGTCTGCTTGACGTCGCGTACCAGCCCGTCCGTGACGCAACCGGCGGCCTTGCGCGCCCGGGCTGCAGTCGACAACAACTCGCCCCAGGGGGCAATCCGCTCGGTGGGACCGTTGCAGGCCAGCACCACCACGTCGTTTGGACGCAGATCGTCGACCAGAGCGATCTCGACCTCGTAAGGGTTCTCGGCCTCGCGCAGCGAATAGGCCGGCATGTACAGGCCGGTGCGGGCCCGTCCGGCCATCACCAGACTGTCGTCCAGCGGGCGAACAAAAGGACGCATGGCCCGGCGAACCAGGCCCAGGCTATCCATGACGTCGGACAACACCGACGAACTCAGTGCATGCAGTTGCGATGGATCTATGGGTTTCACAGCATCTCCCTGTGTTGGTTGCGGATGGGTGGACTTGCCTGGCCGCATGCTACTGTGCGCCTTGCCACGCAGCAACGCCGACAGCTGTGCAAAATCCGGCCCGCGCCGGATCGAATCGTGTATATTGTTTTGGTTATGCCCTTGTCCAACTCCGCTGTTCCGGCGCGTTATTGCGCGTCAGGCGCCAGGCCGTAACGGCTGGCGGTGCAGCGCCCTCTGTTTTCAAGGATTGCCCATGAGCCTGGATCGCCGCTACATCGTCGCCCCGATTCACAAATCGATGCAACTGCTCGATGCACTGGTCAGCAGCAAGGGCACGATGACACTGTCCGATCTGGCCGCCAGCACGGCGCTGCCCAAGACCACCGCCTTCCGTTATCTGTACACCTTGCGCGCGTCGGGTTTCGTCAGCTATGACGAGCGCACCGAGCGGTATGCCATCGGCCCGCGGGTATCCGTGCCGTCCCCTTTGCCGGTGGTAGCCGAACGCATACGCGAAATCGCCCAGCCGGCCATGCTGCGGCTGCAGCGCCAGTTCAACGAGACGGTCAACCTGGGCATTCGCGACGGTAGCGACATCGTCTACATCGACATGGTGGGCTCGAGCCGGTTGCTGCATGCCGAGGCCAAGATCGGCAAGCGTGATCCACTGCATTCGACCGCGCTGGGCAAGGCCATCCTGCTGACGCTGGGCACCTCCGAACTCGATCGCGTCGTGCCGCGGCGCATGGTCGCACGCACACCCCATACCATCACCGATCGCGCGCATTTTCTGGACGAAATATCACGCAGCGCCGTGCGGCGTTACGCACTGGATATGGAAGAAAACGAACTCGGCGCGCGTTGCGTGGCCGCTGCCATCAGCGAGCCCACCGGTGGCGGGCCACAGGCGGCGATCAGCATCTCCGGGCCCTCGCAGTTGATGACCGACGACACCCTCGCACGCATGGGCCGGGTGCTCATGGGCACGGCCAACAGCATCGATATCTCGCCGGCATTGCGCTGATCGCCGGCTACTGGGTCACGGGCCGTGCAGACATGTTTCGCGCAACGAAACAATGCGCATGCATGCAAGTGCAATCGAAGCGCACAAACGCCCCGATCCACACTGAAAATGGATTCCTGTCGAACACGCGCACAGTAAACCATCCATGATCCGCATCGCCACTGCCGGCTTCCAGCACGAATCCAATACCTTTTCCACGATCCCGGCCACGCTGGCGAAATTCGAGCTCTCGGGCATCCTCGAAGGCGACGCCATCCGCTGCGAGTACGCCAGTTCGCAATCCACGCTGGCCGGCTTTCTGGCGCTGGCCGACGAGGACCCGCAGGTGCAGGTCGTGCCACTGGTGTTCAGCCGCCTGACCCCCATGGGAGCCATCACGGCCGAAGCCATCGAGCATCTGATGCAGCGCATCACGACTGCCATCCGGGACCAGGGCCCCTGGGACGGCATCCTGTTGCCGCAGCATGGCGCTGCCGTGTCAGTGCCTTGGCTCGATCCGGACGGCGAACTGTTGCGCCGGGTACGTGCGCTGGTCGGCCCCGACGTTCCGATCGGCATGGCGCTGGACATGCATGCCAATGTGTCGCCGGCGATGGTCGGGCCCGCAGACATCGTCACCGTGTACCAGACCAATCCGCACATCGATGCACGCGAACAGGCCTTGTTGTGCGGTCGCCTTCTTCTGCGCACGATCCGCGGCGAGATCAAGCCGCGCCGCGCACTGGTGACACCACCGCTGCTGGTCAACATCCTGAACCAGGGCACCAGCGACCGGCCGATGTCTGACCTGCTGGCCGCGGCCCAGGCCCAGCGTCAGCGCCCCGGCGTGTTGTCGGTCAGTGTGGTCGAAGGATATCCGTATGCGGACGTGCCGGAAATGGGCATGTCCTTCATCGCCATCACCGACAACGATCAGGCCCTGGCCGACGACGTGGCGCGGCACCTGGCACGCGCCGCCTGGGATCTGCGCCAAGCGCTGAATCAGGGCGGTACTGCGATCACTTTGGCGCTTGAACAGGCCCGCGATGCAGTTCAAGGTCCGGTGGTGTTGTTCGACGTCGGCGACAACGTGGGCGGCGGCAGCCCCGGCGACTCCACGCATATCCTGCATGCGGCACGCGCCATGGGCATCACCGGGTTGCTGCAGGCCCTGTGCGATCCCGACGTGGTCCAGAAGTGCCTGCAGGCCGGCGTGGGCGGCCGGATCTCGGAGTCGGTCGGCGGCAAGAGCGACCATCTGCATGGCGCGCCACTGCCGATCACGGCCACCGTCACCGCGCACTCGGATGGCCGCTACGAAGAGACCGGCCCCACGCATGGCGGCTTCCGCTTCTTCGACGACGGGCCCAGCTGCGCGCTGCGCACCGACGACGGATTCACCCTGCTGCTGACCTCGCGCCCGGCCGGCTCGGCCAGCCTGCAGCAGTTCCGCAGCCTGGGCATCGAGCCGCTGGAGATGAAGATCATTGTCGCCAAGGGCGTGCATTCGCCGCGCCCGGCGATGGAGCCGATCGCGCGCCAGATGATCTGGGTTGCCAGCCCCGGTGTGACAACCGCCGATCTGTCGACCTTCACCTACCAGCATCGCCGCAGGCCGCTGTATCCCCTGGAGCCACAGGCGCAGTGGCCGTGATGGCGCCGCGCCAGGACTGATCAACTCTTGGTCGTTGGCGCCCCGGCCGCAGCGCGCGCCCGGATCGTCGCCAGCAAGCCTTGCATGTACCCGACTGCAAAGATCTGCCCGCGCACCATGTAGCCGGGGTTTTCGTTGCTCTCGCCTTCCATGGTCGGCGCGTGGTCGGGCCGCATCGGGCCCCCGAACCCAACGTCGTGGTACGCCTGCATCGCAGCGACCATGTCGGTCTTGCCTTCGTCGTGGAAGGTTTCCTCGAACACCGGCACACTGCCCCGGATATCGCGGAAGTGGGCGAAAAATATCTTGTTGCGCCTGCCGAAATAACGGATCGCATCGGGTATGACGACACCCGGCATGGCGGCGAAGTTGCCCTGGCAGAAGGTGATGCCGTTGTGCGGGCTGTCTGCCATGTCGATCACGCGCTTGAAGGCATCGACATCGCGCATGATGCGCGCCAGTCCACGCACCGGCGACATCGGCGGGTCGTCCGGATGCAAGGCCAGCTTGACTCCGGCCGCCTCGGCGACCGGCAGGACCCGGCGCAGGAAATAGCCGAAGTTTTCCCACATCTGCGCGTCGGTGGTCGTGCCGGCATAGGTGTCGGGTATACCCACCAGCGCATCGGCGTCGAAACGCGTCACCAGCGCACCGCCACGGCCTTCGATATCGTTGGCGGTGCGTAACCAGTTGAACACCGCCATGAAGTTGTAGCAATAGATCGGGATGCCGGCCCGCCCCATGTTGCTGATGCTCTCGCACACACGCACCAGATCGTCGTCACGTCCGGGCAATCCCAGTGTGATGCGATCGGACAGCTGATAACCCTCGATCACCGAGAGCCGCATACCGGCCGCCTCGACCCGCTGGCGCAGCGCAAGCAGATCCTCGTAGCGCAGCGCCGACCCTTGCGTGCGCTCGGGAGCCATGGTCACACCGGGCACCGTGGTCACGACATCCGTCATGCCCATCTGCCGTGCCAGGCGCAGGTCGGTCTCGGCCAGCGGACGGGACACCATCGCCAGTTTCATACATGCTCCTCGTCAGTGCCGCAGCAGCACGAAGCCGCCTGCGTCATCGTCATTCCCGCGCCGGCTGATGCCGGCACAGACAGATTCAGACTGCAGAGAACGAATGTTCGGCATCGCATGTCCTTATGAGTTCGGTTTGACATCTGTTGGAGCCGGGCAAGCGTGCAAACGACGCCGGACCGAACGGATGCGATGCCGCGAACACCTCGACACACGCATTCACCTCGCTGAAAATCATCATAGCGGCAGCATCCAGGCGACCCCCCACTTGCATGTTTCATGGCACGAAACAATGGGATACTGGCACCCGATTGCAGTGCCTGGCCGCCCTGCGGGTTGCCAGACTTCCCACGGGGTCTCGCGCAATGGCCATCATTGCCAGCCGACCCGTCCTTATTGCCCATCTGTGCGAATGAGCCCCACCGCCAACTACCTTCCCGACGTCAAGAACCAGTACGAAGCCCTGCCTTATCCGGCACGTTTCCCGGCCGACGAGGGCAAGCGCCTGATCCTGACCTGGCTCGACGACCTGCCGATGGTCAACCACTACTGTTTTGCCGGTCGGCAGTCGTTTGCCCACGGATTTCGCGCGCTGGTGGCCGGTGGCGGAACCGGGGACGGCACGATCTTCCTGGCCGAGCAACTCAAACACACCAATGCCCAGATCGTGCACCTGGACATGAGCGGCGCGAGCCTGGCGATCGCGCGCGAACGGGCGGCGCTGCGCAAGTTGACCAACATCACGTTCATCCAGGATTCGTTGCTGAACCTGCCGCAACTGGGCCTGGCGCCTTTCGACTACATCAACTGCAGCGGCGTGCTGCACCACCTGGCCGACCCCGATGCCGGATTTCGCGCGTTGCGCAGCGTGCTCGCGCCCGATGGCGCGATCGGGCTGATGGTTTATGCCACGGCCGGGCGCACCGGCGTCTACCAGATGCAGGCGTTGATGCGCCTGGTCAACGGCGCCGAGACCGACGCGCAGCGCAAGATTGTCAACACCCGCGACATCCTGGCGAGCCTGCCGCACAGCAACTGGTTCAAACGCGGCGAAGCCGACCTGTACCACGACCACAAACACGACGATGCCGGCCTGTACGACCTGCTGCTGCATTCGCAGGACCGGGCCTACAGCGTCGAAGAACTGTTCGACTGGCTCGGCACCGAAGGCCAGGGCCACGGCATGCACCTGCAGTTCACCGACGTGCAGCGTGGCCGCGCACCCTATCTGCCGCATATGGTGCTGGGCGCCAAGCCGCCGGCGCTGCTGGCCAGGTTGCGCCAGTTGCCGCTGCGCCGGCAATACGCGATGGCCGAACTGATGGGTGGCAGCATCACCACCCACAGCCTGTACCTGACACGCGATGCGAACCGCATCGCGCCATACGGCGATGCCCACTACATTCCGTTTTTCTATCACGAGCCGCTCGACGGCGCCACGCTGGCGCAGGTGTTTGCCAGCAACAAGGGCCAGCCGTTCCTGCTGCAGCACCAGCATTCGGGCATCGCCCTGAAGGTCAATCCCGGCCGCTACGGTCCGCAGATTCTGCGGCTGATCGACGGCAAACGCAGCTTCGACCAGATCTTCGCGCAGTTCCGGCACGACTGGAAGGGCAAGGCAGCAGCGCCGGATAACGCGGCGCTGTTTGCGGACTTTGCCGAGAGTTACGAGACGCTCAACGCCATCGAGCGGCTGCTGTTGCGCCATCCGGATGCTGACGTCGCTGCGCCCCGCGCCTGAACCATATCGGCAGCCGGCCATCACCATGCGACCCCGGATCACCGTCATCACGCTGGGCGTCGCCGACCTCGACGCCGCGCTGTGCTTCTATCGGGACGGCCTGGGTTTCGCCACCGAGGGCATCGTCGGCCAGGAGTTCGAACACGGGGCTGTCGTGTTCATCGACCTTCAGCCCGGCCTGCGCCTGGCGCTGTGGCCGCGCAACAGCATCGCGCACGACACGGGCCTTGCAGCGGGTCCCGCCAATCCGACCGAGATGACGCTGGGCCACAACGTTTCATCGCGCGCTGAAGTGGACGCCGCAATGACCGCCGCGCAAGCGGCCGGCGCCACTATCGTCAAACCGGCGCACGACACGTTCTGGGGCGGATACTCCGGCTATTTCCAGGATCCTGACGGCCATCTCTGGGAGGTGGTCTGGAACCCGCAATGACATCGGCAATGGCACCCATCGTCTCCCGCTTCGGCCCCGCTGCGAGTGCGCATGCCCTGACGACTGCGTCTCGCGCCACGCCATGAACATCCGGCCTGAAGTGGCGACGGACGCGAAAGCCATCTCGGCCCTGCTCAAGCGCGCGTTCAGCGGGCATCCCCACAGCAGCGGCACCGAACCGGCGATCGTCGGTGCGCTGCGCGCGCAGTCGGCGCTGGCCGTATCGCTGGTGGCAGAGATCAAGGGCAAGGTCATGGGCCATGTGGCCTTCTCGCCGGTCACGGTCGGTGACGGCACCCCGCACTGGTACGGCCTGGGTCCGCTGGCCGTGGAACCGAAGTACCAGCGGCTGGGCATTGGTGCGGCGCTGGTGGAAGCCGGTCTGGTACGGCTACGGCAGATCGGTGCCGCAGGTTGCGTGGTGCTTGGCGACCCGGCCTACTATGGCCGTTTCGGGTTCCATTCCGACCGCGGCATCACCTGCGCCGGCCCGCCCCCGGAAAACTTCATGGCACTGCTGTTGTCCGGCCCCACGGCGCGAGGCGACGTGCGCTACCACGAGGCTTTCGCGGCCAAGGTCTGATCGACCCCGGACGCCGGGTCAGCCCGGCATGTGGGCTCTCGCGCGCCCCTGCACACTGCGCGACACCCAGGCACCCAAGGCCAGGATCGTCATCGCCACCGCCGCAATGGCCAAGGACAGGATACCCCGGTCGGCACAGTAGGCCATGATCAGCACACCCAGCGACTGGCCCAGGAACAACACGCACGCAAACAGCGACACAGCCGTGCCGCGCGATTCGGGGGCCATCTGCGTGGCCTGCGTTTGCAAGGTGTTGTGCAACATGTAGAAACCCAGGCCTGCCAGCAGACAGGCCAGCATGGCCAGCCAGGGAGTCGTGGACGATGCGAGCACCAGCAGGCCGACGCTCATCAGTGCACCACCACCGAGCGCGAGTCCCTTCTCGCCCAGCAGAGCCAACCAGCGCCCGGCCAGCTGGCTGTACAGCAGTCCGCCCGCGCCATACAGCACCATCACGCCGCCGGCGCCCGCCATCGAGAAGCCGAATGTTGCCACCAGGCGGCTGGGAATGAAGGCCAGCGCACCGAAAGCCAGGGCCCCTTCGATCGCGGTCACCACCAGCACCCAGCGCACCCGGGGTCGGGCCAGCAGGCGCAGGGCATTGCGCGCATAAGCCGGCAGTGACGCCGCCGACCCGGCGCTGGCGCCGCCCGCGTCCCGGGCCGGGCCCGCCGGAGTCGGGAAGTTGCGGTACAACACGATCGCCACCAGCAGGAACAGGCCGGCCAGCACCATGAACGCGCTGCGCCAGCCCATGTGATCGGCCGCGAAACCACCGAACCACTGCCCGACCATCATGCCGGTCAAGGTGGCGCCCATCAGCCGCGCCAGCGTCTCCTGGCGTTGCGCATACGGCACCTGGTCGCCGATCCAGGCAATCGACAAGGGCACGATGCCGGCAGCCGCCGCACCCATCGCCACCCGCGACAGCACCAGCAGCCCATAACCTTGCGCCATCGCGGTCGTGGCGCTGAACAACGCGCAGCCGAAACTGGCCAGCACGATCACGCGCAGCTTGCCGATACGGTCGCCCAGCGGCCCGTAGATGAGTTGCATCAATCCGTACGCAATGGCGAAGCCCGAGATCACCCGCGACGCGTCGCCGGTACTCACGTCGAATTCACGCCCGAGCGCAATCAGCATCGGGTCGCAGATACGCATCGACGCCATGCTGCAGAACGCAGCCAGACCGACCAGGCGCAAGCTCAGCGGGCTGATCATCGGCAGCCACCCGAACGCGGGACTACCGAGTGAAGGCAAGTCATGGTGTGCTGGCGCTGCCGCTGCCGCTGGCGCGCCGTTGCCGCTGCAGCACCATCCGGGCAGCGAGAGCGCACCGCGTGAAAACAAGCCTGGCCCGGCACGGTGGCCATCAGCAGTGCGCTGGGCGGTGTCCGGTTCGGGAAGTGCTGCATCGGTGCTGCATTATCCGGCCCCGCACGCATCGCACCCATCGTCCGATCAGGTGGTGGTCTGCTCGGGTGCGTCCTCGGTCGGCTCCAGATCCTCCGCCAGGAATCCGCCGGACTGGCGCTGCCACAGCCGCGCATAGTGGCCGCCAAGCTGCAGCAGCTCCTGGTGCGAACCCTGCTCCACGATGCACCCTGCGTCCATCACCACCAGCCGGTCCATGCGGGCGATCGTGCTCAGGCGGTGGGCGATGGCGATCACGGTCTTGCCCTGCATCAGCGTGACCAGCTGCTCCTGGATCGCCGCTTCGATCTCGCTGTCCAGCGCCGAGGTGGCTTCGTCCAGGATCAGGATCGGTGCGTCCTTGAGCAGAACCCGCGCCAGCGCCACCCGCTGGCGCTGACCGCCGGAGAGCTTGACGCCGCGCTCGCCGGCATGGGCCTCGTAACCGGTACGGCCGGTCCAGTCGCGCAGTTCGGTGATGAATTCGTGCGCATGGGCGCGCCGGGCAGCAGCCACCATGTCGGCATCGCTGGCGTCGGGCCGGCCGTAGCGGATATTGGCGGCAACCGAGCGGTGCAGCAACGAGGTGTCCTGCGTCACCATGCCAATGGCTGCGCGCAGGCTCTCCTGGGTTACATCACGCAGGTCCTGCCCGTCGATGGTGATGTGCCCACCCTCGACGTCATGAAAACGCAGCAGCAGGTTGACCAGCGTCGACTTGCCAGCACCCGAACGGCCGATCAGCCCGACCCGTTCGCCGGGGCGAATATGCAGGTTCAAATTCTGCAGCACCTCGCGCCCGCCATGGGCCTTCTGGCCATAACTGAAATCGACATTGTCGAAACGGATATCGCCCTGAGTGACTTCGAGTTCCCGGGCCAGCGGCTTGTCCACCATGGCGTGTGGCACGGCAATGGAGCCTATGCCCTCCTGCACCACACCGATGTTCTCGAAGATGCCCGACACTTCCCAGCTGACCCAGCCCGCCATGTTGCTGACCTGCCAGACCAGCGGCAGGCTGGTCGCCACCACGGTCGGGCTGATCACCTGCGCGTGCCACAACCACAGGCTGATGGCCGCGGTGCCCACTACCAGCAAGGCATTGAGCACGGTCAGCGTGCCCATGAAACGTGTCGTCATGCGCATGTGCGCAGCAATCTTGCCGCGGTGCGCATCCATCGATTCACGCACATAAGCGTCCTCGTCCCTGGCACGCGCAAACAGCTTGACCGTCATGATGTTGGTATAGCTGTCCACCACGCGGCCCATCACCAGGGACCGTGCCTCACTGCTGGCGCGCGAAAGGTCGCGCATGCGCGGCACGAAGTGACGCAGGAAGAACAGATAGGCGGCAATCCAGCACAGCATCGGTATTGCCAGGCGCCAGTCGAACGACAGCATCATGGCCAGCGCACTGATGCCGTAGACCACGATGTACCAGACCGCACGCACGGTGGCCACCACGCTCTCGCGCAGCGACATGGCGGTGTTCATGACCCGGTTGGCAATACGCCCTGCGAAGTCGTTCTGGAAGAACGGCGTGCTCTGGCGCACCACATGCCAGTGACTCTGCCAGCGGATCAGCGTGGTGATGCCGGGGATCACTGCATTGTTGCGCACCAGGGAGTCGAGCACGATCATGACCGGGCGCCCGATCAGGATCGCCAGTGCGATTCCTAGCAGCAGCAGACCCTGCTGCTGCAAGGCCCGCGCCGGGTCGGTGGCCGCCATCAGACCGACCATGCGCCCGATGAACACCGGCATCAGCGTGTCGATCAGCGCCACGCCCAGGCCGGTCGCGAGCATCGCCAGGTACAGGCCCCGCGTCTGACGGATGAAATGCCAGTAGAACGCCAGCAGGTCCGGCGGCGGACCCTGGTCGGACACATGGGAGGGCGCCGCGGTTTCGGGCACGCGGCTTTCAAAGAAGCGGAACATGATCGGGAAATGGCCGTGAACAACAGCCTTGTGCAAACGAGTATGGCATGCCGTCATGCCAGTGTCCTGCACGGGGGAATCGATGTGGCTGTACCCTGCGTTGCGCCCGGGTGCAATCGACCGATCGTGGGTCGATCGCCGCGAATCTGCAGGGCCATCGCGCGACAGCCAAAGCACATTGCCATGCCCTTGGCGTCAGGACACGCAGCAACTGCGCCTGCGGTTATGTCAGACCGCGACCCCGAACAGTTTGCCGACACCGGCGGTGATGGCCATCGCCAGAGCGCCCCAGAACGTCACGCGCGCAATGCCCTTGGCGATGCCGGCACCGCCAATGTATGCAGCCAGGCCACCGAGCAGCACCAGGAACAGCAGCGATGTTGCGCCGACCACCAGCGCCAGCGATGGACCGGGCGACAGCCATGCGCTGAGCAGCGGCAAGCCGGCGCCGACGATGAACGCGGCTGCGGAAGACGCGGCGGCC
This sequence comes from Rhodoferax sp., assembly GCA_018063505.1. Classification (GTDB taxonomy): domain Bacteria; phylum Pseudomonadota; class Gammaproteobacteria; order Burkholderiales; family Burkholderiaceae_C; genus CAISIP01. Next base: position 5,766 of record JAGPBF010000093.1, on the reverse strand, counting down.
AACAGGGGTCTGGCGTTCATCGCCTCGGAAATGCCGAGCTCATCACGGGTGTGCGCGCCCAGCGCGTCCCTGGCCATCAACTGCCGGGCCACCTGCTTCGCGAGATCGGCGTCGAGTCCGCGCTGCATGTAGATTGCGGCCAGTTCCGCCGTTTCCCGCACGCCGTCGGTTGCCAGTTCCTGTCGTTCACGCGCGATATCGGCCTGCTCGGTATCCGATTGCGAACTCACCGACACGTACTCTCCCGCCGCCATCGACATCGCGCCAGCCACCAGGCCGGCCACACCGGCCACCAGAACCGCATTGTGCGGGCCATTGGCGGCGGCAACACCGATGATCAGACTGGCCGTGGAGACGATTCCGTCATTGGCGCCCAGGACGGCCGCGCGCAACCAGCCGATATGGTGGGTACGGTGACTTTCTGCATGAATTCTGGACATGGTGAAGATGGCCTGCGAAATGGCCCCTGGGGACCCGTGTCATGGATAGCCGGCGAATAGCGGCTGCTGTGCCGTACATTGTCCGCCGGATCGGCCTGCGCCCGGCAACTGCCCTTGGCCACGCACTCAAGATGGCAAACGGACCCGGACGCTCAGAGCTGTCTTCCCGTGTGAAAGATGCGGTCCCAGCACGACATGGTGACACCGTAGTTGTACTGGGGTTGCCGGTGGTGGATCGCATGCAGGCGCTTGCAACGCCGCATCCAGGCGCCACGGGCCCGCCAATGGTGAATCGCATGGTGGTTGACGCCGTACAGAAAATAACCGATGGTGACACCCATGGTTGCCCCTGAGCCGAACCAGATGCCGGCCAGCAGGATGGCCGGCAGCCAGAACAGCACGGTGATCATGGCCAGACTCAGCGCAGTGGGTGTGGCGATCAGCGCGTGCGGGCGGCGGTGATGTTCGCCATGCATGCGCTGGAATGGCTCGATACCGTGAAACACCAGCCGGTGCATCGCATATTCGATCAGGCTCCAGATCGCCAGACCCACCACGATGGCACCCACCGTCGCGCCCAGGCTGCGATGCGGCGCGAAGTGGTAGAGCATCCACGGGGCGGCCAGAATCGCCGCCAGATAGACCGCGAAATCCCCGAAATACGCCCATCGGGAGTGTTCGATCGAGAGGGTTTTCATGGATTATTCCTGGTCAGGACGCATGTTAAGGAGCACGTCCTGCCAATGCCTTAAACGGTCCTTAATGCTGCGCAGGGCAGGGGTCGGCGCGGACCGGATTCTCAGGGCCGTTTGCGTCCTGCCTTCACGCTACCGGTGACTCTCGGTGGCAGGCCCGTATGCTGGGTCAGCAGACGTCCCTTGACCGGCTGCACACCCTGCTTCGCCGGTGCCGCCGTCGAATTCTTCTTGCGGGCGCTGGTGTAGTTGCCGTCGGTCATCGGCTGGAAGGTCGGAATCAGGTGCTGCTTGCCGTTGCCGATCAGGTCGGAGCGGCCCATGGCCTTGAGCGCCTCGCGCAGCAGTGGCCAGTTGTTGGCGTCGTGGTAACGCAGAAAGGCCTTGTGCAGGCGCCGGCGCCGGTCGCCGCGCACCACGTCGACCGACGCGCTGTCGCGCGTGACGCGGCGCAGCGGATTGCGGCCGGAGTGGTACATCGCGGTGGCGGTGGCCATCGGGCTGGGGTAGAAGTTCTGCACCTGGTCGGCGCGAAAGCCGTTCTTCTTGAGCCAGACCGCCAGGTTCATCATGTCTTCGTCGCTGGTACCCGGATGGGCGGCGATGAAATACGGAATCAGGTATTGCTTCTTGCCGGCCTCGAGCGAATATTTCTCGAACAGCTGCTTGAACTTGTCATAGGTTCCGATGCCCGGCTTCATCATCTTGTCGAGCGGGCCCTGCTCGGTGTGTTCGGGCGCGATCTTCAGGTAGCCACCGACGTGGTGGGTCACCAGTTCCTTGACGTATTCGGGCGACTGCACTGCCAGGTCGTAACGCAGGCCGGAGCTGATCAGGATCTTCTTGACGCCCTTGATCGAACGCGCACGCCGGTACATGTGCACCAGCGCCGAGTGGTCGGTGTTGAGGTTGCTGCAGATACCCGGATACACGCAGCTGGGCTTGCGGCAGGCCGATTCGATCGCCGGACTCTTGCAACCGATGCGGTACATGTTGGCAGTGGGGCCGCCCAGATCGGAGATGGTGCCGGTGAAGCCTTTGACGGTATCGCGGATCGCCTCGACCTCGCGGATCACCGAGTCCTCGGAGCGGCTCTGGATGATGCGGCCTTCATGCTCCGTGATTGAGCAGAAGGTGCAGCCGCCAAAGCAGCCGCGCATGATGTTGACGCTGAAGCGGATCATCTCCCAGGCGGGAATCCTGGTGGCGCCATCATGGCTGCCGTTCTCGTCGGCATACGCCGGGTGCGGCGAGCGTGCATAGGGCAGGTCGAACACCAGGTCCATCTCGGCCGTGGTGAGCGGAATCGGCGGCGGATTGATCCACACGTCGCGCGCCGTGGCGCCTTCGCCATGCGCCTGCACCAGCGCGCGGGCGTTGCCGGGATTGGTCTCCAGGTGCAACACCCGGTTGGCATGGGCATACAGCACCGGGTCGGCGCGCACCTGCTCGTAACTGGGCAGCCGGATCACGGAACGGTCGCGCGGCGGCACCTTGAGTCTGCCCTTGAAGGCCGGATTGGGCATGAAGGTCAGTGGCTGGATCGCCGGATTGGCCTGGGTCGACCCGGCGGCATCCGTCGGCGCATCTTCCTTGGCACAACTGCTGCCCTGCCCGGCCGCCTGATCCGAGGTCGTCTGGTAGGGATTGACATGGGCCTCGATGCGGCCCGGCTCGTCGACGCTGGTGGAATCGATCTCGAACCAGCCGGTGGCACTTTCGTCGCCGCTTCGCCGCACAAAAGCGGTGCCACGCACATCGGTGATTAGCTCGACCGGCTCGCGCGCGGCGATGCGGTGCGCCACTTCGACCAGCGCGCGTTCGGCATTGCCGTACAACAGCAGGTCGCATTTCGCGTCCACGACGATGGAACGGCGCACCTTGTCGGACCAGTAGTCGTAATGCGCGATGCGGCGCAGACTGCCTTCGATGCCACCGAGCACGATCGGCACGTCCTTGTAGGCCTCGCGGCAACGCTGGCTGTAGACAATGGCGGCGCGGTCGGGTCGCTTGCCGCCCACATCACCCGGCGTATAGGCGTCGTCGCTGCGGATCTTGCGATCGGCCGTGTACCGGTTGATCATGGAATCCATGTTGCCGGCGGTCACCCCCCAGAACAGATTGGGCTTGCCCAGAATCTTGAAAGGGTCGGCACTGTGCCACTCGGGCTGCGCGATGATGCCGACCCGGAAACCCTGGGCCTCCAGCGTGCGGCCGATCACCGCCATGCCGAAACTCGGATGGTCGACATAGGCGTCGCCGGTCACCAGGATGATGTCGCAGCTGTCCCAGCCCAGTTGCTCCATTTCGGTGCGACTCATCGGCAGGAAGCGGGCCGTGCCAAAGCGCGCTGCCCAGTACTTGCGGTAACTGGCGAGCGGTTTGGCGGCGCGCGCGAACAGGGAAACGTCGACGGGAGCGTTCATGGAGTCCTGGGGGGAAGGCCCCTAGTGTAAGGTTTGCACCTTTCCAGGGCGATGCGCAAGGGCAAATACCGAGCCGGAAACGGCCGCAGAACCCCTAGAATCGTTGTTTTACCCACCCGCGTCCGGCCATCAGCCGGGCCCACTAGATTGGAATATCCCATGAAAAAGCTCATTCTGGCCGTTGCGCTGGGCGCCGTCGCGTTTGCCGCGTCGGCCCAGGACAAGGAACTCAAGGTTGCCATCGACCCGACGTACGAGCCGTTCACCTTCAAGACCGCCGACGGCAAACCCACCGGTTTTGACGTTGACATCGCCAGCGCCGTCTGCGAACAGCTCAAACGCAAGTGTGTCTTCGTCGAACAGCTCTGGGACAGCATGATTCCCGGCCTGCAGGCCAAGAAATACGACGTCATCATCAGCTCGATGTCGATCACCGCCGACCGCCTCAAGGTGGTCGACTTCACCGACAAGTACTACAACACCCCCAGCAAGATCGTCGTCAAGAACGACATCAAGTTCGACGGCGTGGCCTCGCTCAAGGGCAAGAAGCTCGGCGTGCTCAAGGGCAGCACGCAAGAGAAATACGCCAACGGCGAACTCAAGAAGGTCGGCGTGATCGTCACACCTTACGAAGCCCAGGATCAGGTCTACCTCGACATCAAGTCGGGTCGTCTGGACGGCACCGTTGCCGACGTGCTCGAAGTCACCGGTGGCTTCCTGAGCAAGCCCGAGGGCAAGGACTACGTGCTGGTCGGCCCCGAGTTGTTCATTCCCAAGTACTTCGGTACCGGCGCCGGCTTCGCGATCCGCAAGGGTGACGCTGCGCTGAAGAAGGAACTCAACGCCGCCATCAAGACCATCCGCAGCAACGGAAGCTACAAGAAGATCAACGACAAGTACTTCAAGATCGACGTCTACGGCGGTTGATCCCCCACTCGCCTGACACCGGGTTTGTCCGACTACTACTGGTCGATTCTTCACGGCGCACTGCTGACGGTGGCCGTGTCGCTGGCCGCGCTGGCGGTCTCGATCGTGCTCGGGCTGATGGGTGCGGCGGCCAAACTCTCGGGCCGGACGCTGCTGGTGGCGGCGGCGACGGTCTACACCACCATCATCCGCGGCATTCCGGAACTGGTACTGATGCTGCTGGTCTTCTATGGCGGCAGCATCGGTATCAACCACCTGCTCGAACTCTCGGGCACGGGCATTACCCTTGACATAGAACCCTTCAGCGCCGGCGTATTGACGCTGGGGTTCATCTACGGCGCCTACATGACGGAAACCTTCCGCGGCGCCATCCTGTCGATTCCGCGCGGCCAGTTCGAGGCTGCAGCCGCCTTTGGCATGCGCCCGTCGCAGGCCTTTGTGCGCATCACGCTGCCGCAGCTGGTGCGTTACGCGTTGCCCGGTTTCACCAACAACTGGCTGGTGCTGATCAAGGCCACGGCACTGATCAGCCTGATCGGCCTGCAGGAAATGACCTATCTGGCCAAGCAGGCCAGCGCCGCGACGCGGTCACCGTTTGCATTCTTCCTGTTCACCGCCGCCCTGTTCCTGCTCTACACCTGGGTCTCGCTGGCCGCATTGCGCCGGCTGAACGCACGCTACAGCCTGGGTGCCAAACGGGTCGAACTGTAAATGGACTGGGAAGTCATCTTTCGCCCGGAGAGTCTGGCCATGTATGGCGAGGGCGTGCGGACCACCTTGTGGTTGCTGGCCTCGTCGCTGGCCATCGGCGCAGTTCTGGCCCTGCTGTTCGCTCTGGCTCTCACCGGCCCGTGGATATGGCTGCGCCGGCTCGTCGGCGCCTATACCTTTGTCATCCGCGGTACCCCGTTGCTGATCCAGGTCTACATGATTTATTACGGCCTGGGCCAGCTCGAATGGATCCAGCTGCGTTGGGACGACACCTGGCCCTGGACCCATTTCAAGGAACCGGCATTCTGCGGCCTGCTGGCCTTCAGCTTGAACACCGCCGGCTACACCGCCGAAATGCTGGCCGGTGCGATCCGCGAGACCAACGCCGGCGAAATCGAAGCTGCACAGGCCTTCGGCATGAGCCGTTTGGGCGTGACACTTCGCATCGTGTTGCCCAGCGCCTTGCGCCGCACACTGCCGGCCTACAGCAACGAGGTGGTGATGATGCTGCACAGCACCAGCCTGGCCAGTGCCGTGCCGGGCCTGCTCGACATCACCGCGGCGGCC
>JAGPBF010000092.1 GCA_018063505.1 Rhodoferax sp. | reverse complement strand
CCGCAGGGTGAAATCGGGGTGATGGCGTGGAAGGAGCAGAACCTGTTGATGGCCGATCGGCCGGTGACCAACTTCGGATTCAAGCAGCGCTGGGAGACCCAGTTTGCCATGGCGGTCCAGTGGCAGGCGCAGGCGCCGCAACGGCGCTGGGTGTTCGCGCTGCGCGAGTCGGTCATCCCCTGCGTCGATCCGGCCAGGTCGCAGGAAGTCGGTTATGCCAATCGGCGCATGTGGGTGGTGTTTCAGGCCGATGCCGTGGTCGCAGGTTGTGTGCCGCAGGTGCCGCCGGGTACGGAACGTTGGGACAGTTCCTACGCGAGCGAAGACAACTGACGCGGCGCGGTCCGGCCGTGGAACAGGCCGGGTCGGTGGCGCCGCCGCATCCCGTGCCTTGGTTGGCAAACAGCGGTACCGGGCGCCGTTGCAACCCGCAACTGCGGGCCCATGAGCACAGGAGACCAGCAGGATGGCAGTGATGGAATTTGTACAGGCCGGGCGCAGCGGCGCGGCAGGATTGATCACGCTGGCACGGCCGAAGGCGCTCAACGCCTTGTCGCTGGACATGATCCGCGACCTGACCGGCCTGTTGCTGGCCTGGCGCGACGACCCGGCGGTGCAGCTGGTGGCGCTGCGCGGCAGCAGCCGCGACCCGGCCGATGCCAGCGCGGTGCGACCGTTCGGTGCGTTCTGCGCCGGCGGCGACATCCGTTTCTTCCATCAGGCGGCGGGCGCGGGCGATCCGGCACTGGAGGATTTCTTCACCGAGGAATACCGGCTGAACCACCTGATCCACCACTATGCCAAGCCGGTCGTGGCGCTGATGGATGGCATCGTCATGGGGGGCGGCATGGGCATCGCGCAGGGCGCGCGTCACCGTGTCGTGACCGAGCGCACCAGGATGGCGATGCCCGAGACGGGCATCGGCCTGTTCCCAGATGTCGGCGGCGGCTATTTCCTGAGCCGCTGTGCCGGCCACACCGGCGAATACCTGGCCTTGACCGGCTGCGTGCTCGATGGCGCCCAGGCCGTGGCCGCAGGGCTGGCCGATCACCTGGTTTCGTCCGATGCACTGGCGTTGTTGTGGGAGCGCCTGGCCAGCGGCGCAATTGCCGGCGGTGCGGCGCTCGCCGGCGCCTTGCAGGCCGACGCGCGGGCCTGCCGCACCGCGCCGGCGGTGTGGCCGCCCGGTCCGATCGAGCGGTTTTTCGGGCGCGATTCGGTCGCCGCCATCGTGCAGGCACTGGAAGCGGATGCCGACCGGGACGCCTGGGCGTGCGACACGGCGACGCTGCTGCGCCAGCGCAGTCCGCTGATGCTGCAGGTGACGCTGGAGCAGATCCGCCGTGCCCGCACGATGTCGCTGGCCCAGGCGCTGCGCCTCGAGCGCGGTCTGATGCGGCACTGCTTCCATCCGGTCCATCTCGGGCGCAGCGGCGCGTCCACCGAGGTGGTCGAAGGGATACGGGCCCTGGCGATCGACAAGGACCACCAGCCGCGCTGGAACCCGGCGCGTATTGCCGACGTCCAGCCGCTGATGGTGGCACCGTTCTTCGAAAGCCCGTGGCCAGACCACGCGCATCCGTTGCGCGATCTGGCCTGAACCGCGCGCGGCTGCGGAATAATCGGTGTGTTGCGCCGCTGGTGGCCTGCATCGTCCGTTTTCTGGAGAAGGCATGTGCAAGAGTACTTTGTCCGGGTTTCTCGCCGCTTCGTGCATGGCAGCTGACGCCGGTCGCGTGCGCCGCCAGTGCAAAGCGGGTCCGCGCGGGCGAGTTCATCGCCGACAGCGTCATCATCCAGGTCTGCAGGTCCATCCGCCGATGCCGCCGCCGGACGCTGCACGGTTTGCCGTGCAGTCGCTGTGGCCACGGCGGATGGTCTGGCCGTGCCGGCCAAGCGCGCAACTGCGGCATGGCACGGGCGGCTGAAGTGACCGCTCAGGTAGAACCCGCAAGGCGCCCAATGTCAGTGTCGAGCCGGATGTTCCTGACCATGTCGCTGGGCAACCTGGGCGGTGCCCTGCTGACCTTTGTCTACTTCCGTTATCTCGATACCTCGGCGCACGAAGGTCGGGCGCCGCTTGGCGGGGCGGAGATCGGCTACTTCCTGGCCAGCTTTTCGTTGTTGTTGCTGGCCGGCCGGATGGCCGCGCGCAGATGGTCGCGTTCGCTGGCGAAGGTCACGGTAGCTCTGGCCGACACTCCCGCCAACGCCAGCCTGCGCCGGCGCGCGGTGATGGTGCCGGCCTTTCTGGCGGTGTTGTCGCTCACCGGCTGGGTGATCGCGGCCCTGTTGTGGGGCGTGGTCGGGCCGCTGCTCATCAGCGGTGCGTTCTCGCCGGTCAGTGCGCTGCGCCAGAGTTTCGGAATGGTGTTCGTGTCCGGTGCGATGGTGGCCCTGTTCATCTTCCTGGCGACCGAACGGGTCTGGCGCGACCACCTGCTGTTGCTGTTTCCCAACGGCGACCTGACCACCACCGGCGCGCGGCGGCTGCGCGTGCGCACCCGCATGGTGGTGGTGTTCCTGATGATGAGCGTATTGCCGATGATCGTGTTGTCGGTGGCGACCATCATCCGGGTGCGCAACATGCAGGGTCAGGACGCCGAGGTGGCGGCGGCCATTCTGCGCAACCTGATCCTGGTGCAGGTGGTGCTGGTCGGTGTCGGCGTGGTGCTGGCCGTCATCGTGGCGCGGTTCGTGGCCGACAGCGTGGCGTTGCCGTTGCGCCAGCTGCAATCGTCGATGACCCGGGTCGAACAGGGCCAGCTCGATGTTGTCTGCCCGGTGGTCTCCAACGACGAGATCGGCGCGGTCACCGAGGGTTTCAATCGCATGGTGGCCGGTCTGCGCGAGCGCGAGACCATCCGTGAGACCTTCGGCAAATATGTCAGTCCGCAGATCCGCGACGAGATTCTGGCCGGTCGCGCCGAGCTGGCCGGCGGCCAGCGCGAGGTGACGATACTTTTTGCCGATCTGCGCGGCTTCTCGACCTGGGCCGAGTCGAGCCCGCCGGCCGAGGTGGTGCAGGGGCTGAACGCCTATTTCACCGAGATGGACATCGCGATCCGCGCCCATGGCGGGCTGGTGCTGCAGTACATCGGCGACGAGATCGAGGCGGTGTTCGGCGCACCATTGCCCGACCTGCGACATGCCGACCACGCGGTTGCCGCCGCGCGCGACATGCAGGCGCGACTGGAGCACTGGAATCGCCAGCGCCGCGCTGCTGGCCAGCGCGAACTCGACCATGGCATCGGCATCCACACCGGCACCGTGCTGGCCGGCAACATCGGCAGTGCCGAGCGCATGTCCTACGCGCTGGTGGGTGATGCGGTCAACGTGGCCTCGCGCATCGAGTCGCTGAACAAGGAGCTCGGCACGCACATCCTTGTCAGCGGCGCAACCCGCGACCTGCTGTCCGATGTGTCGGCATTGCGGTTGCTCGAAACCACAAGGGTCAAGGGACGGACGGCAGTAGTCAAGGTGTACCGGCTGGCCTGAGCCTGCCCCTGGTCAGACCCGTGTGGCTGCCCTCGCAGCGGCCGCATACGACGCGTCTCCAATGGACGCTAATCAGTGCACGACGCGCGTCATCGGCTCGCCGCCGCCCGATGCGCCAGGGCGGCTTTTGCCGTCGGTTGCGGGTTTGTCGGGCACCTCATGGGCCTGTACGTCGACGACGACCGGTTCGGGTTGGCCTGGTCGGCCACCACGCGGCCCGCCGGGCCAGCCACCCGGCGTGAAGCGGGCCGACGACTGGCGAAACTGGCTGAACACCTTGATCGGTTCGGGCTTGCGACCGGTTAACAGCGCCCAGATGCTGACCGCCAGCATGACCACGATGGCGGCCAGCAGCAGGCTGATCAGAAATACGGCAGCGGCCAGAACCAGCAGCAGTTTGATGGCGATGCTTGCAACGCGCTGGATGAAATCTGTCAATCCGTTCATGTGTTTGTGAGCCCCGCGGGGCATGGATAGTTCCGCAGTGGGTCGCAGCGCGAACGGGCTCGGTCTGCGCAGATGGGTTGGATCCCGTTTCTGGCAGATAAGGGCATTGTTTCCGTTTGCAAGTCGTCTCTCGGCAAGCCGCACGTCGACCAGGACGCAATATGCGCGATCTGCAACCATAGTGCAGCGCTGCACACGCGCCGGCGACTCGCTGCGGATGCGACTATGCTGCAATAAGGCGTTCTATCGGCCAGCCGATCTCCCTGGCCACCACAACGGGTCATCCATGAAACTTGTCTATCGCTACTTTTTCCGGGGTTTCATCACCTTTCTGCCATTGGCCTTGACGGTGTATCTGCTGTATCTTTTTGTTGCCGGTGCTGAATCGGCCGCCGTCTGGCTGATTCGGCCGCTGATCGGCGACTTCTACCTGCCCGGCCTCGGCATAGTGGTGGGCATGGCCATCATCCTGGCACTCGGGTTCCTGGTGTCGCAGCCGATCACCTCGAAAATGTTGTCATGGGTCGAATTGCCGTTCACCCGTCTGCCCGTGGTCAAGAGCATTTATTCGTCGCTGAAGAATTTTGCCGATTATTTCTCGCCGCACGAGAAGCGAACCCAGCAGGTGGTGTTGTTGCGCATGCCGGGTCAGGAACTGGCCATCGTGGGCTTGGTGACGCGTCAGGACACGAATGACCTGCCTGCCGGCCTGGCGGCGCAGGACAGGGTCGCGGTATACCTGCCGATGGGCTACATGATTGGCGGATACACGGTCTTTGTGCCGCGCGGCTGGACCCAGCCCATCGAGATGTCGGTGGAGGAGGCCATGCGCTCTTCGCTGATAGCCTGGATGGCCTCCAACCGGCCGGCACGTTGATCCATTTGCGCAAGGTCAGCCGGTATATTGAAGTGCAAGGTACAGTGGGGCTGCGTGGGGTCGGCGCATGGTGCGCATGCCTCCACCGCCATTACGAGGAGTCTCGATGTTTCCAGAATTCCGCGACCGGATTACCCAGCTCAAGACCACAGACCACCACTTCATGCGTCTTTTCGATCAGCACAATGCGCTCGATCAGAAGGTCAAAAACATGGAGGCGACCATCACGCCTGCCACCCATGACGAGATCGAGACCTTGAAGAAGGAAAAGCTGCTGCTCAAGGACCAGCTTTACACCATCCTGAAAAACGCGTTATGACGGACGGCGACTGCCAGGCCCGGTAGACGCCTGTTTGCACCGGGGTGGCGTGGCCGACTTGCCACCTGGGCCATATCACAGCTGCGGATCCGGTTCGGCCGCCTGCGTTTGGCGCGGGCCGGCGTCTTGCCTGGCGTGATCGGGCGGGTTTTACCCTGTGCCACTTTGGTTGCCGGCTTGGTAGATTCGCAGTGAGGACAAACCATGAAGGAGACACAATGAGCGATATTTCGCCCGATCTGCTGGCGCTCGAGCGCTTGTATTACTGGGAGCGGACCGCTCCTTCACGCACTGCCTTGACCCAACCGATGGGTGCTGGAGTGACCCGCGACTACACCTGGGGCGAAGTCGCCGCACAGGTTCGCGCCATGGCTGCTTTCCTGCAGTCCAAGGGCTGGGAGCCAGGCTCCAAGGTGGCGATCCTGTCCAAGAACTGCGCCTGGTGGCTGATGAGCGACCTGGCGATCTGGATGGCCGGACATGTGTCGGTGCCCCTGTATCCGACGCTGGCCCCGGAAACCATCCGGCAGATCCTGACGCACAGCGAAGCCAAGGCCTGTTTCATCGGCAAGCTCGATGGATGGGACCACATGAAACCCGGTGTGCCGGCGGACCTGCCCTGTTTCGGCTATCCGCTGTCGCCCGACGATGTGGTTCGCGACCGCGAAGGCTGGGATGCAATCTGTGCAGCCAGCAAGCCCATGACCGGCAACCCGAGTCGCGGTGCCGGGACACTGGCAACCCTGATCTACACCTCGGGTACCACCGGTACACCCAAGGGTGTCATGCACAGCTTCGGCAACTTTGCCTGGGCACTGGACGCCGGGATCAAACGCCTGCCGATGGGCCCGGACGATCGCATGTTGTCCTACCTGCCGCTGGCCCATGTGGTCGAACGGGTATTGGTGGAGCACGGCTGGTTGCGCACCGGCATGCATGTGTTTTTCGCCGAATCGCTCGAAACCTTCGCCGCCGACCTGCAACGCAGCCGGCCGACCATCTTTTTCTCGGTGCCGCGGTTGTGGGTCAAGTTCCAGCAGGGCGTGTTGCACAAGATGCCCCAGGCCAAGCTCGATCGGCTGCTGGGCATTCCGATTCTGGGCGGTATCGTGCGGCGCAAGGTGAAGAAGGCGTTGGGCCTGGACCAGTGCCGTATTGCCGCCGGCGGAGCAGCGCCGATGCCGATGGCGTTGCTGCAGTGGTACAGCCGGCTGGGCCTGGATATCAACGAGGGATACGGCATGACCGAGAACCTGGCGGTGTCGCACATCACGGTTCCGGGCAAGAACCAGCAAGGCAGCGTAGGTCCGGCCTACGACGGCGTGGAGCAGCGCCTGGACCCCGCCACGGGAGAGATCCAGATGCGCAGTCCGGCGCTGATGATGGGCTATTACAAGGCGCCCGAACAGACGCGCGATGCGATGACCGACGACGGCTGGTTGCGCACCGGCGACAAGGGGCATATCGATGACCAGGGCGTGTTGCGCATCACCGGCCGGGTCAAGGACATGTTCAAGACCGGCAAGGGCAAGTACGTGGCGCCAGCGCCGATCGAAGACAAGCTGGTGATGCACGAGGCCGTCGAGGCCTGCGTGGTCACCGGTGCCAATCTGGGCCAACCGCTGGGCATCGTGATGATCGGTGCTGACACCGTGGCCAAGCTGGGCGACCGTGCGGTGCGCAGTGAACTCGAGAAGTCACTGGAGGCGCATCTGAAAAAGATCAATGCGACGCTCGACCCGCATGAACGCCTGCAATGCATCATTGTGACGACCCAGGCCTGGAGCGTGGACAACGACATCATCACGCCGACCTTCAAGGTCAAGCGCAACCGCATCGAGGACCTCTACGCCCGCTACTACGAGGAGTGGGAAGCGTCCGGGCGCAAGGTTCTCTGGCTCGAAGGCTGACCGCCCTGGCTGCAGCGTTCCACCCTGCGCAAGGGGACTTTTGCGTGCCGGGCTGCTGACCAGACCTGGCGATCGGCCACGGGTAAACCCTGCTTTTGAGCAGCGGTTTTTGCTTTAATATTTGTTAACGCTGATATTGTGATATTTAGATAGATGGCTGAAAATGCCGAGCGGCACCCCCGGCAGGGTAGTAGCGGGGCAGGTCGAACAGGAGAACGGTCAATCATGGAAAGTCGTATTTCGGGACGCCTGGCCAAGGCGCCCGAGGGATTTCTGGATCAGGCAGGCGTGCGCGAAGTCGTGGCGCAGGCGCGTGACGGGCGGCGCGACTTCATCCGCCGTGCGTTCGCCGCGGCGGGTGCTGCCGCTGTAGCGGTGCCTGCATCGCGTGCTGCGGCAGCGGTGGGCAACGGCGACCCCGCCATTCTCAACCTGCCGGCGCACAGCAGGGGCCTGGGCCAGCCGGTCGTGACCGATGGCTACGGCAGACCGTCGCAGTACGAGGTCAATGTCCAGCGGCGCCAGAGTCCGGGTCTGACCCAGACCCCGCAGTCGTCGGTGTCTTTTGCGCCGTTGCAATCGCTGTTCGGCATCGTCACGCCCAGCGGCCTGCATTTCGAGCGCCACCACCAGGGCTGGTGGGACGTCGACCCGGTGGGCCATCGGTTGATGGTCACCGGTTCGGATGCGCGCATCCTGAAGTCGCCGCGGGTCTTCACGATGGATGAACTGATGCGCCTGCCCTCGGTGTCGCGCTTTCATTTCATCGAGTGTGGTGCGAACTCCGGCATGGAGTGGGGCAACGTGGCGGTGCCGACCTGTCAATACACCCACGGCATGCTCAGTTGCAGCGAATTCACCGGGGTGCCCTTGCGGATTGTTCTGGACATGTGTGGTGTTGACTACAAGCGTGCGCGGTTTGTGCTGGGCGAAGGCGCCGACGGCTCGTCGATGACGCGCACCATTGCGATGGAACTGGTGGAAAGCGGCGAGGTGCTGCTCGCTTATGGCCAGAACGGCGAAATGCTGCGGCCGGAAAACGGCTATCCACTGCGCCTGGTCGTTCCCGGCGTGCAGGGCGTGAGCTGGATCAAATACCTGCGCCGGATCGAGGTCGGCGACAAGCCGTATGCGACCAAGGACGAAGCGGTGCACTACATCGATCTGATGCCCGATGGCCGCCATCGGCAGTACACCAGTACCCAGGAGTGCAAGAGTGTCGTCACCACGCCCTCGGGCGGCCAGGTGCTGCTCGACAAGGGCTTTTACAGCATCAGCGGCCTGGCGTGGTCGGGCCGGGGCAAGGTCAGGCAGGTCGACGTGTCTGTCGATGGCGGGCGCAATTGGCGCAAGGCGCAGCTCCAGACGCCGGTGCTCTCCAAGTGCCTCACCCGATTCAGTCTCGACTGGAACTGGGACGGCAAACCCGCACTGGTGCAAAGCCGTGCGACCGATGAAACCGGTTATGTGCAACCGAACTACCAGCAATTGCGGGCGGTGCGCAGCACACGCTCGATCTACCACAACAATGCGATCCAGACCTGGCTGGTGCAGCAGAGCGGGGAGGTGAAGAATGTCCAGCTTTCCTGAGCGACTGCTGTGGGCGCTGGTGTTCTGTGCTGCGACCGCGCAGGCGCAGACGGCGAACTACCCGGGCATCGGCCGGGTGGCCACGCCGGCCGAGATTGCGGCCTGGGACATCGACGTGCGCGCCGACTTCAAGGGCCTGCCCAAGGGGTCGGGCAGTGTCGCCGCGGGCATGGAAGTGTGGGAAGGCAAGTGTTCATCGTGCCACGGAATCTTCGGCGAAAGCAACGAGGTGTTTACGCCGCTCACGGGTGGCACCACGAAGGACGATATCCAGAGCGGACGCGTGGCGCGGCTCAACGACCGCGCATTCCCGGGGCGTACCACGTTCATGAAGGTGGCCACCGTCTCGACCTTGTGGGACTACATCAATCGGGCCATGCCGTGGACGGCGCCCAAATCGCTGAGCGCAGATGAGGTCTATGCGGTCACTGCCTATCTGCTCAACCTGGGCGGCGTGGTGCCGGAGAGCTTCGTCCTGTCCGACCAGACCATGGCGCAGGCGCAGGCACTGCTGCCCAATCGCAATGGCATGACCACCGACCATGCCTTGTGGCCCGGGCCGGAGTTCGGCAATCGCAAGCCCGATGTCCAGGCGAAGGCCTGCATGAAAGACTGCCTGGTCGATACCACGGTTGCCTCTGCGCTGCCGGACTTTGCGCGCAATGCGCATGGCAATCTGGCCGAACAGAACCGGCGCATCGGTGCGCAGCGCGGCGCAGACACGACCCGTCCGCCATTGGCGATGTCCGGTGCGGGCGTGGCCGGTGCGGCGCCGGCGACTGCCGCCAAGTCCCCGGTCCCGCTGGTTGCGGCAGTGCCTGCGCCCGCCTCCTCGGCAGCGGGAACCGCTGCGATAACGTTGACACAAAGGCACGCCTGTGTCGCATGCCACGGACTGGACAAAAAGATCATCGGACCGGGGTTTCGCGAGATCGCGCAAAAGTATGCAGGGCGCGCCGATACGGTGGACTATCTTGCTGGCAAGATCCGTGCTGGTGGTGCAGGTGCATGGGGCGCGATCCCGATGCCGCAGCAGGCGCTGGCCGAGGCAGACGCGCGAACCATCGCCCAGTGGCTGGCACAAGGTGCTGGAAAATAGTCTGAAACTAGGGTAGTTCCCTAGGGTCAATTCGAGTCGTTAAATTAGGATATACGGATAAAGGAGTAACTTATGCAAACTCGTCGCGATGTGCTTTTCCATTCGGTCAAGGTGGCAGCGTTGCTCGCTTCCGTCGGCATGTTGCCAACGTTGGCGCATGCGCAGGCCGGCGCCTACAACTCGGCAGCGTTCGAAGCCAAGAACCTGGCCGACCTCGTCAAGGTGCTGGGCGCCAGCGCCCCGACCGAGAGCAAGGATGTGACCGTGACCGGACCCGACATCGCTGAAAACGGTGCTGTCGTCCCGGTGGGCGCTTCAACCAGCCTGGCCGGCGTGAAGCGCCTGCTGATCCTGGTCGAGAAGAACCCGTCCGTGATGGCGGCCATGTTCGAGCTCACCGATGCGATCGAGTCCAGCGTGTCGACCCGCGTCAAGATGGGCCAGTCGTCCAACGTCTATGCCGTGGCCATGATGAACGACGGCAGGCTGCTGTTCGCGCAGAAGGAAGTCAAGGTCACCCTGGGTGGATGTGGCGGCTGACGCGCTCCATTGCATTGGTCAAAACTCACTGAATTCATAGGAGATACAACATGGCAGATCCGATGCGCATTCGCGCCCAGGCCGCTGGCGACAAGACCACGGTGCGGGTATTGATGGGCCACGAGATGGAGACCGGGCAACGCAAGGACGCGGCGGGCAAAGTCATTGCGGCCTGGTACATCCAGCAGGTCACGGCCCAGCTCAATGGCAACACGGTCATGACCGCCCAATGGGGCCCGGCCGTATCGAAGAATCCTTTCCTCCAGTTCGTCGTCAAGGGTGCCAAGGCCGGCGACAAGGTCACGATTTCGTGGCTGGACAACAGGGGCGACAAACGGACCGACGAAGCGACAGTGTCGTGATATTGGGCCGGCATCTGCCGGCCAGCTCGAGCAACAGCCAGGTGCCTGCCCAAGGCCCGGAAGCAAGAACCCATGCGAGGAGACCATGAAACGACTATTGATCACATCATTCCTGTTGGCGGCGGCCCTGGGTGTGTCGGCGCAGCCAAAGACGACGTCGGAAGGCATCGCGGAATACCGCAAGATGCTGGCGGACGGCAATCCGGCTGAACTTTTCGAAGCCAAGGGCGAGGAATTGTGGAAAACCAGACGGGGGCCGAAAAATGCGTCGCTGGAGCAATGTGATCTGGGGCAGGGGCCGGGCAAGGTCAAGGGCGCTTTCGTGCAATTGCCGCGCTACTTTGCCGATACCAACCGGGTGCAGGACCTCGAGTCCCGGCTGCTGACCTGCATGCAGAACCTGCAGGGTTTCGATGCCGCCGTGATTGCCAAGACGCCTTTTGGCCGCGACGAACAAAATAATATCGAGTCCCTGGTGGCCTTCATCTCGACCGAGTCGCGTGGCATGAAGATGAACCTGCCGACCGCGCATCCGCAGGAAAAGGCGATGTATGAGGTGGGCAAGCGCGCCTTCTTCTACCGTGCCGGTCCTTATGACTTTTCGTGCGCCACCTGCCACGGAGAAGACGGCAAGCGGATTCGTCTGCAGGACTTGCCCGATCTGACCGGCAATCCGGGCGATGGTGTCGGATTTGCCGCATGGCCTGCGTATCGGGTTGGCAATGGCCAGCTCTGGGGCATGCAGCGCCGCCTGAACGACTGCTTCCGCCAGCAGCGTTTCCCGTATCCGGGATACGCTTCTGATCTGACCATCGCGTTGGGCTCCTACATGGGTATCAACGCCAAAGGTGCGGAATCCATCGCGCCGGCCATCAAGCGCTGAGGAGGACAGACACCATGAACAGAAAACACATGAAGCTCGGCGCCGTGATGGTTGCCGCCCTTGCGCTGGCAGGATGCGCCGCGGTTGCCCCGACGCCCGATTACGATGCCATGCTGCAGTCGATGATGAAGGCCTCGTTTCGTGACCAGGGAATCGCCAAGGTCGACCGCTTGCAACAGGATGCCGCCAATGCGCAATGTTCCCAGGTGCAGGGCAAGGATCTGCCGGACGCGACCGCCAAGGCGATCGAATCGGCGAATCTGAAGACTGTCAAGTTGCCGTCCGACGGCAAGTTCATCGGCGACTGGAAGCTCGGGCAGAAACTGGCCCAGGACGGCGGCGGCATGACCTGGACCGACAAGTCGACCGATTACAGCCAGAACGGCGGCAATTGCTACAACTGCCACCAGCTCGACAAGGCTGAAATCTCGTATGGCACGATCGGCCCGAGCCTGTACAACTACGGCAAGATCCGCGGCGTCAGCGATCCGGCGAGTGCGGCCGCCAAGCCGGTGGTCGAGTACACCTGGGGCAAGCTGTACAACGCCAAGGCCTACAACGCCTGTTCAGCGATGCCGCGGTTCGGTCACGCCGGCATGCTGAACCAGACGCAGCTGCAGAACCTGATGGCCTTGTTGCTCGACCCGCAATCACCGGTGAACCAGTAAGCCACCGCAGGCGGGCCCGCCATTGTGCGGGTCTGCTTTTACCGTATGCATCATTGATTGCTGATTTATGAATTTGTCCAAGCGCGAGTTTCTGCAGATTCTTGGCGCGGCATCGGTTGCAGGCATGGGGCTTGCGCGCCATGCCGAATCGGACGCGGCCACCGCGCAGGCCGGCCTGTACGACATGGCGCGGTTCGGCAATGTGTCGTTTCTGCACATGACCGACTGCCATGCGCAGCTCAAGCCGATCTATTTCCGCGAGCCCAGTGTCAACATCGGCATGGATTCCATGCGCGGCGAATGGCCCCATCTGGTGGGTGAAAACCTGCTCAAGCGCGTCGGCATCCGACCGGGGACGAATCTGGCCCATGCCTATACCTGCCTCGATTTTGAGAAGGCAGCGCGGCGCTACGGCAAGGTCGGCGGATTTGCCCACCTGGCGACGCTGGTCAAGCAACTCAGGTCCAGCCGGCCCGGCGCCTTGCTGCTCGACGGCGGTGATACCTGGCAAGGTTCTGCCACGTCTTTGTGGACCAAGGCCCAGGACATGGTCGATGCGTGCAAATTGCTGGGCGTGGACATCATGACCGGGCACTGGGAATTCACCTACGGCATGGAACGCGTCAAGGAGATCGTCGAGAAGGACTTCCAGGGCAAGGTGGAGTTTCTGGCGCAGAACATCAAGACCACCGACTTCGGCGACCCGGTGTTCAAACCCTATGCGTTGCGTGAAATCAATGGCGTGCCATGCGCCGTCATCGGCCAGGCTTTCCCGTACACGCCGATCGCCAATCCACGCTACCTGGTGGCCGACTGGAGCTTCGGCATCCAGGACGAGAACATGCAGAAAATGGTCGATGAAGTGCGCGCCAAGGGGGCCCAGGTGGTCGTGGTGTTGTCGCACAACGGCATGGACGTCGATCTTCAGATGGCTGCCCGGGTCCGCGGCATCGACGCAATTTTTGGTGGCCACACCCACGATGGTGTTCCCGTCGCGGTGCCGGTGAACAATGCCGGTGGCAAGACGCTTGTCACCAACGCGGGCAGCAATGGCAAGTTCCTCGGTGTGATGGACTTCGATGTCAAAGGCGGCAAGGTGGCGGACTTCCGTTATCGACTGTTGCCGATCTTCGCCAATCAGCTGCAGGCCGATCCGGCGATGGATGCACTGATCACGCGCGTACGCCAGCCCTACGAGGCCAGACTGGCCGAGAAGCTGGCCGTGACCGACGGCCTGTTGTACCGGCGCGGCAATTTCAACGGCACCTGGGACCAGTTGATCTGCGACGCCTTGATGCAGGTTCAAGGTGCCGAGATTGCGTTCTCGCCGGGATTTCGCTGGGGCACGACGCTGTTGCCGGGTGACACCATCACCCGCGAACTGATGATGGACCAGCTGGCCATCACCTATCCGTACGCAACAGTCAACGACATGAGCGGTGAGACGATCAAGACCGTGCTCGAAGACGTGGCCGACAATCTGTTCAATCCCGACCCGTATTACCAGCAAGGCGGAGACATGGTGCGGGTTGGCGGTTTGGCCTATACCTGTGATCCGGCGCAGAAGATGGGCAGTCGCATTTCGGGCATGCAACTCGGTGGCAAACCGATCGAGGCGACCAAGATATACAAGGTCGCGGGTTGGGCCCCAGTGGCCGAAGGCGCGAAGGATGCGCCTGGCACACAACCGGTCTGGGACGTGGTCGAGAGCTGGTTCAAGTCGCAGGGCGGTCGGGTCAAGGCGCGCGCACCCAACCTGCCCAAGCTGGTAGGCTTGCAGGGTAATCCAGGAATGACAAGCTGAGGTGAACATGAACAAGACCGGCCAAACCATCGCAGCGGTGGTGCTGGCGATCGGTGCCATCGCCGGCGGCTCCGCCGTGGCCCAGCAGGGCAACAGCACTTTCAGCGTCAAACTGATGACGCCCGAGACTGCCTTGACCGCGGCGCGCGCCGCACTCGACGACTGCCGCCGGCAGGGTTACCAGGTGGCGGTTGCGGTGGTCGATCGGTTCGGCAGTGCGCAGGTGGTGTTGCGCGACCGTTTTGCCGGTGCACATACAGTGGGTGTTGCGACCGACAAGGCCTGGACGGCGGCAAGTTTCCGCATTGCGACCGGTGATCTCGGCAACGAGACGCAGGCAGGCAAACCGATGAGTGCGTTGCGCGCATTCCCGCGCGTGCTGGCCGCTGGTGGTGGCCAGGTCATCGAAAGTGGCGGGGTGTTGCTCGGTGGCATCGGCGTATCGGGCGCACCGGGCGGTGACGCCGACGACTCCTGTGCCAAGGCCGGTATCCGGGCCATCACGGACATGCTGGAGTTGCAGGGCTAATCAAGCCTGCCTGGTTTGCATCGCGTGCACGGGTAGTGGGTCGGGACAGCGGCGGGGCCGGTCAAGCGTTTGGCACGGAGTCGGAAATAATTTCTCAACCAAGGAGTCAGACATGCGAATCTGGAAAACACTTGCCGGCCTTGTGCTGGCCATGGCCGCATCGGTCGCGATGGCCCAGGATACGGTGGTCTACCACATCAGCGACAGCGCGGAACAGGCGCTGGGTGGCTTGCGCAATGTGAAGAACCATCTGGACACCGATCCCGGCGCCAGGATCACGGTGGTGACGCATGCCACCGGTGTGGACTTCCTGATGGAAGGCGCCAAGGACAAGAACGGTTCCCTGTACGCGGGTCCGGTGGCAGCCCTCAAGGCCAGAGGTGTGAATTTCGAAGTCTGCGAGATCACGCTGGCCAATCGCAACCTGAAGAAATCGCAATTCATCCTCGAAGCCGACTTCACGCCCTCGGGCGTGGTGCGGCTGACAAAACTGCAGAAGCAGGGATTTGCCTATATCAAACCCTGATGGACAGGCAGGCCGGCACACCAACCGCGCCGGCGACCACGAAAGCGTCCAGGCTGCCAATGCGCGCTGCAATGCAAATGCACGTGTGTCGATTGGCATTGCGCAGTATCATCCCATGCTGATATAGCGAAAATTACGGGGTGCATTCGATGCTGCTTTTGCGCGTTGTTGCCATGCTGCCGAGGCACCTGGTGTTGGTGTTGCTGCTGGCCGGGCTGTTGCCGGGTCCGTCGCTGGCCGCCGAACCGCCCGGCCGTCTGCAGGCGCACCAGGTGGCAGAGAACGTGTGGATGGCCGAAGGCGAAGCCGCCCTGGGTTCCAAGGCGAACCGCAACTTCATCTCCAACGCGGGGTTTGTCGTCACTGAAGAGGGCGTACTGGTGGTCGATGCGCTTGGCTCCCCGGCGCTGGCCGAGGACCTGATCCGCGAAATCCGGCGTGTCACGACACAACCTATCCGCTACCTGGTGGTGACGCATTACCACGCAGACCATATCTATGGCCTGCAGGCGTTCAAGGCGGCCGGTGCCACGATTCTTGCGCATCCGGGCGGGCGCGAGTACCTCAACTCCGACACCGCCGCGCGACGCCTCGACGCCAGCCGGCAGGATCTGGCTCCGTGGATCGACGCCAGCACGCGGCTGGTACCGGCCGATCGCTGGCTCGACCAGCCGGAGACGACGCTGCGCATGGGCTCGTTCACGTTCCGCATCCGACATGTCGGGCCGGCCCATACCGCAGAAGATCTGGTGGTGTATGTCGACAAGCCGGCGGTGCTGTTTGCCGGTGATCTGGTGTTTCGCGGCCGAATTCCGTTCGTCGGGCAGGCCGACAGCCGGCAATGGATCATCTCGCTCGGTGACCTGATCGCATTCAAACCCCGTGTCATGATTCCGGGGCATGGCGGCGTATCAACCGATCCGCTGGCCGATCTGGAACTGACCCGCGACTATCTGGTGTTTCTGCGCAAGAGCATGGGCGAGGCGGCGCGCGATCTCGACCCGTTCGAGCAGGCCTATGCCAAAGCCGACTGGTCCCGCTTCGAGCGTTTGCCATTGTTCAAGGCCGCCAACCGCATGAACGCCTTCAACACGTATTTGCTGATGGAGCAACAGGGGTACTCGCAATGAAACGCCGCGATTGTTTGTTGGCAGGCATGGCCGGCGTGGTCGCAGGCTCTGTCCGGTCTGCGGAGCCGCCGCCAGCCAGGGGTATCGATTGGCCGGCGCTGCGCCTGCTCGATGGCGAACCGCTGGCACCGGCCAGCTGGCGTGGTCAGCCCGCCCTCGTGGTCGTATGGGCAACCTACTGCCCGTTCTGCAAGCGGCACAACGCCCATGTCGACAAGCTGGCCCGCCAGATGCGTGGCCAGCCCCTGCGGATCCTGGGCCTTGCCACAGACACCGACGAGGCTGCCGTGCGCAGCTACATGGCCAACAACAACTACCAGTTCCCGGTCGCACTCGATACCGGCAAGCTGCGCCAGCAGTTGACGCCGCGCCGGGTGATTCCGATGACCTGCCTGATCGACCGCCAGGCACATCGTCGTGCACGCATCGGTGTCGTCGGTGTCGCCGTCGTCGCAGGCCTCGCCGCTCTGCACCACGCCGTCGCCGCACCGCGGCAGCGTGCACCCGTTGGTGCAACCGTCGTCGTC
>JAGPBF010000091.1 GCA_018063505.1 Rhodoferax sp. | reverse complement strand
GTGTCGCCCACCTTCACGCGCCATGCGACGACCTCGACTTCGGTGATGCCTTCGCCCAGGTCGGGCATCTTGACGGTATGCGTGGCCATCAGGCCTCCATGGTTCGTAGCAATGCCGCGCCCACGCGCGCCGGGCCGGGAAAATACGCCCATTCCTGGGCATGGGGGTAGGGTGTGTCCCATCCGGTGACCCGCTCGATCGGCGCCTGCAGATGGTAGAAGCAGTGTTCCTGCACCAGTGCCACCAGTTCGGCGCCGAAGCCACTGGTGCGCGTGGCTTCGTGCAGCACCACGCAGCGGCCGGTTTTCTTGACCGAGGTGACGATGGTTTCCAGGTCCAGTGGCCAGATGCTGCGCAGGTCGATGATCTCGGCGTCGATGCCGGTCTCCGCTGCTGCGGCCTGCGCCACGTAGACCATGGTTCCGTAGGTCAGGATGGTCAGGTCTGCGCCGGTGCGA
Source organism: Rhodoferax sp. (assembly GCA_018063505.1). Lineage (GTDB taxonomy): Bacteria > Pseudomonadota > Gammaproteobacteria > Burkholderiales > Burkholderiaceae_C > CAISIP01. The sequence goes on along the minus strand of JAGPBF010000091.1, from coordinate 16,281 downwards.
AACACGGTGGCCGAATCGAGCGGCACGGTGTAGTAGCCCTCGGGCACCTCGGCCAGTGGATGGCCCGACCAGGGCGTGGCCGGCCGGTCGTGGTGGCCATCAAACGGGCCGTTGTACAAGCGCTTGGGTTCGAGAAAAATCACCGGGTCGTTGTTCTCGATGCAGGTGATCAGCAGGCCCTTTGCGTCATACGGATTGGACGGCATCACGGTGCGCAGTCCACTGACATGCGTGAACAGTGCCTCCGGACTCTGGCTATGTGTCTGGCCGCCATAGATGCCACCGCCGCAAGGCATGCGGATCGTCAGCGGCGCCGTGAAGTCACCGGCCGAGCGGTACCGAAGCCGTGCCGCCTCCGACACGATCTGGTCGCAGGCGGGGTAGAAGTAGTCGGCGAACTGCACCTCGACCACTGGCCGCAGGCCGTAGGCAGCCATGCCGATGGCCGAGCCGACGATGCCGCCTTCGGAGATCGGCGCATCGAAAACCCGCGATTTGCCGTATTTCTTCTGCAGGCCGTCGGTGCAGCGGAACACGCCGCCGAAATAGCCGACGTCCTGGCCGTAGACAACGACATCACTGTCGCGCTCGAGCATCACGTCCATCGCGGAACGCAAGGCCTGGATCATGGTCATCTGCATGGTGCTCAGCCTGCGGTGGCGGCACGCTGCTGTCGCCGCAGGTGCTCGGGCATCTGCTCGTAAACATCGTCGAACATCGATGCAGCGTCGGCCATCTGGCCGCCCATCAGCGTCCCATACGACTCGGCCTGCTTGAGTGCGGCAGCAACCTGGCTGTCGAGTTCTTTCTGTGTGGCTTCGTGCTCCTTGTCGTTCCAGGCGCGCAGGGTCTGCAGATGCTGGCGCAGACGATGGATCGGGTCGCCAAGCGGGAAGTGCGTCCAGTCGTCGGCCGGGCGGTATCGCGACGGATCATCCGACGTGGAGTGGGCGCCGCCGCGGTAGGTCACCCATTCGATCAGTGTCGGCCCCAGGTTGCTGCGCGCACGTTCGGCGGCCCAGCGCGATGCGGCGTATACCGCCAGGAAGTCGTTGCCGTCGACCCGCAGCGATGCAATGCCGCAGCCTGCGCCCCGTGCCGCGAACGTGGTGGCTTCGCCGCCGGCAATCGCCTGAAACGTGGAGATCGCCCATTGGTTGTTGACCACGTTCAGGATCACCGGCGCCCGGTACACGTGGGCAAAGGTCAGGGCGGTATGGAAATCCGACTCGGCGGTGGCGCCGTCGCCGATCCAGGCCGAGGCGATCTTGTTGTCCCCCTTGATCGCCGATGCCATGCCCCAGCCCACGGCCTGGATGAACTGCGTGGCCAGATTGCCGGAGATGCTGAAGAAGCCGGCGCGCTTGAACGAATACATCACCGGCAATTGCCGGCCCTTGAGCGGGTCGCGCTCGTTGGACATCAGCTGGCAGATCATCTCGACCATGTCGACGTCGTCACGCGCCAGCAGCAGTCCTTGCTGGCGGTAACTCGGAAAGTTCATGTCGCCGCTCTGCAATGCCTGCGCATGCGCTACCGCAATGGCTTCCTCACCCAGGCACAACATGTAGAACGAAATTTTCTTCTGCCGCTGCGCGATCAGCATGCGCGCATCGTAGGCCCGGGTTTTCATCATCGCCCGCATGCCTGCGCGCAGCTGATCGGTGCTGATCGCGGGCGCCCACGGCCCTTGTGCCTGGCCTTCATCGTCAAGCACGCGGATCAGGCCGTAGGCAAGGTCGCTGGTGCTTACCGGCGTCGCATCGATCGGTGGGCGCCGCACGGCGCCAGCAGTTGAGAGGTGCAGATAGGAAAAATCCGTCTCACGGCCGGGCCGCCCGGTCGGTTCGGGAACATGCAGATGCAGGGCCGGTGCAGGACACATGGCGGTTTCCTCCTGCAAGCATGCTAATCCCGCATCGCCCGATCGCCAAGCCTGGCTTGTGTCGGTGTCAGGGTCATTCGGCAGTGCGCAGCGCTCGCATGCCGACAATACAAGAATAAGGCCGCAGCGCAGAACGGCATTACGTCGCTGAAGTATGCCAGTGCCTCGGGCCACGACAACGGCATAAGCTCGGTCAAGACCAACCGCCTCAGCGAAACTGTCAATCTCAACAGCTGATAATCTGGCTATGACCCAGCCTTACCTTACCGATCAGCCGCTGCGCGCGGACATCGATGCCATGACAGGCGCCGTGGTGCTCGACTTCGGCACCAACTGGTGCTCGGTCTGCAACGCGGCGCAACCACTGGTGGACGCCGCGCTGCAAGGCCAGACGTTGCGCCATGTCAAGGTCGAAGATGGTGCCGGTCGTGCTCTGGGCCGCTCGTTTGCCGTAAAGCTTTGGCCCACGCTGGTATTCCTGCGTGATGGCAAGGAAGTCGGCAGGCTGGTGCGGCCACAGTCGCATGAGGCCGTGGTCCAGGAACTGTCCCGACTGGCCTGAGCGCTGGCTGCCGACCGGGTTTCCCGGATCGCACAGCGTCAAATCGCCGGAGCGCACAACCGCGGGCTGGGTCTGGGTGGCGTTGTTACGCGCGGCGCCGGTCTGCATGGTCGACCAAGCCGATCTGACGGTGGTTGCAGCGCAGGTTGTACGTCCGGATCGGTGCGCGCCAGGTACCAACCCTGTGCCGGGCAGTGGTATTCCGCACAAAGTTTGTGCAATGCAGCATGTGGTGTGGGAGAATTAGGGTTTTCCCTAGTATGCTGACTACCGGAGCTGATCCGGCAGCCAGCTCCAACACCGTGAACCACGTCTATTTCCTCTTCTCCGCATTGCGGACCGCCTACCAAGCCTATGGTCGCCATTCCGACCAGCAGGACCAGCGTGCGGTCGAAAACTACCTGTCGGGCGCCCAGTCGGCGACCGAACTCGAGTACCGCGAACGCCAGTGGCTGCGCGCGCATAGCTGATTCTCTTCTTTCACCTTTTTTCTGTCATAGCGAGGCTGTCATGAGTATTCTGATTTTCCTGCAATCTCTTTTCGTTTCCCAGCAACCGACCTTGAACGTCGGTGACCGTGTCAACCATGTCCGCGGCGGAGCGATCCGTCGCACCGACGGCTACGTCGTGGCGCAGACGGCTTCTGGTGTGCTGGTCGAATGGCCACGTGGCGGCAGCAGCCTGCTGCCCACCGCCGAGCTCTCGCAAATCGGCTGATATTGGCTGCCGGCGGTCGGAGCGGCCTTACCAGGCCGACCAGCCGCCGTCCACCGTCAGATTCTGGCCGGTGATCCAGCGCCCCGCGGGCGACGCAAACAGGGCCACTGCTCCCTTGAGGTCCCTGGGTTCGCCGAGCCGGCCCAGCGGAACCATGTTGCGGAAATTCTCGCGTGTGAAGGCGTTCAGTTCGGGTTTGGGAATCTGACCCGGGCTCAGGCAATTCACGGTGATGTCGTATTGCGCCAGCTCACAGGCCAGTGCGCGCGTCAGGTTGAGGATCGCGCCCTTGGCCGCGTGGTAGGACTGGGTCGATCGCCTGTAACCCGGCGCATACAGCCTGGGATCGCTGCCCAGTGTGGCGTGCAGCGAGCCGATCGTGATGATCGCTCCGCGTCTGCGCGCCATCATGGCGCGCGCCGCACTTTGCGCACAGACCAGCGTGGTCGTGACGTTCTGGTGCAGCGTCGCCTGAAGATCCGCCACCGGAATATGCGGGGCCATCGCCGTACCGACGCCACCACCGGCGTTGCAGACCATGACGTCCAGCCGCCCGTGTTTTTGCATGATCTCCTGCACCACCTTTACCACCGCCACCTCGTCGGCCGCGTCTGCACCGACCGCGTGAGCATCGAGTCCTTGCGCCTGCAGCGCGGCGGCGCTGGCCTGAACGATGTCGGTCCGTCGGCCCAGCAGGTAGACGGTGGCGCCGAGTTCGGCGAGCGCAGTGGCCATGGCCAGGCCCAGGTGCGTGCCGCCCCCGGTGACGATCGCCACCCCGCCGGCCAGCGACAGCCATTCGGGCAGCGCCCGTGTCGGCAGTGGGCCTGGCTGCGGCGGGTTCATGCGCTTGCTCTCAACACCTGGCCAGGCCTGGCGTCGGTCAGTCGACCGTCGCACATCACAGCCTGCCCGTTGACGAATACATGCGATATGCCGCTGGCCTGCTGGCAAGGCGCCAGATAGGTTCCGCGGTCACGCACCTCCTGCGGGTCGAAGACCACGATGTCGGCGGCCATGCCGGGCGCCAGCACACCCCGGTCGTGCATGCGCAGGCGTTGCGCCACCTGCCCGCTCATCTTGTTGATTGCCGTGGCCATGTCCAGGTCGTGCAGATCCCGCACGAAGCGGCCCAGCACCCGTGCGGTGGCGCCGAAATTGCGCGGGTGCGGCTGACGGCCGCCCTGGTCGAAACAGATTGCCGAACCGTCTGACCCCATCATCGAATGTTTGCAGGCAAGGAATGTGCGCATGTCTTGCTCGGTGCGGTAGAACAGCACCACCATGATGCGGTTGCCGCCGTCGCGGCACAGTTCCAGCGTGTAGCGCGCCGGCGTCTTGGCAGCATCGGCCGCCGCCTGCGCCAGCGTCTTGCCGGGCATGGCGCCCAGCACGCCATCGGTGCGGGCCAGCACGACCTTGTCCCACAACCAGGGAATCCGGCTGGCCGACCAGCCTTGCGCCAGCTCGGTTTCGGCACGCGCCATGGTCGCTTCGTCGGACAGGCGTTCGCGCATCGCCGCCACGCCGCCTTCCTGCACCCATGCGGGCAGATATTGGGTCAGCGCGGAGCTGGAGGCGTCGTAGGGGTAGACGTCAAACCCGGCGTCGACGCCTTCGGCGACCGCGGCATCGAAGCGTTCGGTCCAGGCGCCGGCGCTGCCCCATAACGACGGGCTGTTGATCGCTGCATGGGAAAACTGCACCCGTGCACCGGTGCTGCGGCCCAGGTGCAGCAACTCGTTCAGCGGTCCGTAGCGCGGGTCGTCGCCGAGCAGGTCCTTGTCGCGTGCGTGCGACGCATACAGGCGTTTGCGCCGCGCCAGTGTTTCGCACAGGGAAACAAGTTCCTCGATCGGGGCATAACGCGAAGGCACGTAGGTCAGCCCGGTACTCAGCCCGAAGGCGCCCTGGTCGAGCTGGCGCTCGAGCAGCTGCTGCATTTGCGCCATTTCTTGGGCTCGCGCAGGCCTGGCCTCTACGCCCATGGCGGCAATACGCAAGGCGCCATGACCCACCAGCGGCGCCACATTGACAGCGATGCCCTGGCGCTGCGCCACATTGCGGTAGCCTTCCAGGTCGGTCCAGCTGATCTCCATCGCATCGTCGCCGATGCCGGCCAGCAGGTCGACGTGCAGCTGCATGTGCCTGGGGTTGATCGGGAACGGCGAAAAGCCGCAGTTGCCAGTCACCTCGGTTGTTACGCCCTGGCTGACCTTGCTCTGGCCACGCCCGTCGAGCAGCAGGCTCATGTCGGAATGGGTGTGAATGTCGATGAAGCCTGGCGCCACGATCTGGCCGCTCGCGTCGATCGTGCGCTTGGCCGTCATGCCTGCTGCGTCACCGACCTCCGTGATGTGTTGTCCCGACACCAGCAGGTCGGCGCGCCGGGCCGGCGCACCGGTGCCGTCATGAACGATTCCACCCTTGATCAGCAGGTCTGATGTCATCGGCTCACACCTCCATTGGTATTCCATGGTAAGAATGAATGCTCCGGCACGACCCAGGGTCGTACGGGCCATTCGCGGCGCGTACCCATTCTGGCCTTTGCCGCCCAAGGAATCCACCATGAAACGCGTCTCCACGCCACACATCCTCACTTGTCTGTCACTGGCCTTTGTGCTAGGCCTGCTGGCTGCCTGCAGCCCGGCAGCGACCACGCCGCCGCCAGCAGACGTGCCCACGGCCAGCGCAGGCCCGACGGCCAAGGCCGTATTTGCCGGCGGCTGCTTCTGGTGCGTCGAATCCGATTTCGACAAGGTTCCGGGGGTGCTCTCCACCACCTCGGGGTACTCCGGCGGCAAGACGGCCAATCCGAATTACCAGGAGGTCTCGTCGCATCTGACCGGCCATGCCGAGGTGGTGCAGGTGGTGTTCGATCCCGCCCGTGTCAGCTACGCGCAACTGGTCGAGCATTTCTGGCACACCATCGACCCGACCACCAAGGACCGCCAATTTTGCGATGTGGGTTCTCCGTACCGCACAGCCATCTTTGCCCAGGACGCCGAACAGCTGCGCATTGCCCAGGCCTCGCGCGCGGCGCTGGAAAAAACCAAGCCGTTCAAGGATGCCATCGTCACCGAGGTAGTGAGCGCCGATACGTTTTATCCGGCGGAGGAATACCACCAAAACTACTACCTGAAGAACCCGGTGCGCTACAACTACTACCGCACCGGCTGCGGCCGCGACGCCCGGCTCAAGCAGTTGTGGGGTGACGCGGCGCCGGCGCACTGAGCAGCTCGGTGATCAGCGCGTCTTTCTCGCGCCACAACTGCTGCACCCAGGCCTGGTATGACGCGCGCACATTGGCATCTCCGCTGTAATTGGCGCCGACCAGATGGCGCGGTATCGGCAGCAGACGGGCGCGCACCACGACACGGCGCAGTCTGCCTTGGAGGAAATGCCAGAACGTTGGCGTGCCATCCGGGTAGACGATGGTCACATCCAGAATGGCCTGGAATTTGTCGCCCATGGCATTGAGCGCGAGCGCCATGCCGCCGGCCTTGGGCTTGAGCAGATGCAAGTAGGGTGACTGCTGGCGCGCATGTTTGGCGGCAGTGAAACGCGTGCCTTCCAGAAAATTCATCACGCTGGTGGGCACCAGAGAGAACTTCTCGCAGGCCTTGCGCGTGGTTTCCTGGTCCTTCCCGCGCATTTCCGGATGCTTCTTCAGGTATTCCTCGCTGTGCCGTCGCATGAACGGAAAATCCAGTGCCCACCAGGCCAGGCCCATGACCGGCACCCAGATCAGCTGTTGCTTGAGAAAGAATTTCAGCAGCGGAATCCGGTGGTTCAGCAGGTGCTGCAGTACCAGGATGTCGACCCAGGACTGGTGGTTGCAGTTGACCATGTACCAGCTGTCCGGATCGAGCGATTCGATGCCGGCCACGTCCCATTCGGTGCGTTGTGTCAGTGCCATCCAGCCGCTGTTGCACGAGATCCACGCCTCGGCAATCCGCAGCAGCACCGGTGCCAGCGCCTTCTGTGCCGGCGCGAACGGCAGCAGCAGCTTGAGCAGCGAGAACACCAGCAGGATCGGCACCCAGAACAGGGCATTGAGCACCATCAGGATGCTGGCGATGGCGCCGACCAGCGGTGCCGGTAAAGAATTCAGCATGGCTGTGTGTCCTATGTGCTTGGCAAGTGCCGGCGCCTCAGGCGCCGGTAGGTCCGGCACACTGTAGCAGTCGGTGCACGCGCGGCGGCTGCGCCTGCGCCGACGTCAAAATCAGCCGGCCCCCATCGCCACTGCGACACGGTAGGTGATGAAGGCACCCGCATATGCCAGCGCAAACAGGTAGACCGTCATCAGCAGCGGCATGGTCCAACCACCTGTCTCGCGTTTGACCGCCGCCAGCGTCGACAGGCACTGCGGCGCGAACACATACCAGGCCAGCAGCGACAAGGCAGTGGCAAGCGACCAGCTGCTGGCGATCAGCGGTGCCAGTGCCTGGGCGGTATCGGAGCCGGTGGCGGACAAGGCGTACACCGTGCCCAGTGCGCTGACAGCCACTTCGCGCGCCGCCATGCCGGGCACCAGCGCGATGCTGATCTGCCAGTTGAAGCCGATCGGCGCAAACACCTTTGCCAGGCCGTGGCCGAGCATGCCGGCCACGCTGTATTCGATCGGCGCACCGGTCGCGCCTTCGGGCGCTGCGGGAAAACTCGACAGGAACCACAAGGCGATGGTCAGCGTCAATATGATGCCGCCGACCCGGCGCATGAAAATTACCACCCGCTGCCAGAGGCCGATGGCCACGTTGCGGACCGCCGGCCAGTGGTAATCGGGCAGTTCCATCATCAGGGCCCGCGGCTGGCCGCGGGCCGTGAAATGCTTGAGCAACCAGGCCACTGCCAGCGCGCCGACGATGCCGGCCAGGTACAGGCCCAACAGCACCAGACCCTGCAATTGCATGCCGTAAGCCAGCTGACGCGCCGGAATGAAGGCGCCTATCAGCAGCGCATACACCGGCAGGCGGGCCGAGCAGGTCATGAGCGGCGCGATCATGATCGTCACCAGCCGGTCGCGCGGATCGGAGATCGTGCGTGCGGCCATGATGCCGGGGATCGCACAGGCAAAACTCGACAGCAGTGGAATGAACGAGCGACCCGACAAGCCGACGCCACCCATCAGCCGGTCCAGCAGAAAAGCGGCGCGTGGCAGGTAGCCGGACTCTTCGAGCACCAGGATGAAGAAGAACAGGATGATGATCTGCGGCAGGAACACCAGCACGCCGCCGGCGCCGGCGATGATGCCGTCAACCAGCAGGCTGCGCACCCAGATGTCGGGCAGTGCCGCCTGCACCATGGCGCCCAGGCCTTCGGTCGCCCCCTTGATCAGGTCCATCGGCACCTCGGCCCAGGCGAACACCGCCTGGAACACCAGGAACAGCACCAGCAGCAGCAAAGCCGGACCCAGCACCGGGTGCAGCACCACGGCGTCGATCCGGTCGCTGGCGCAGTGGGGCAGGGAGCGGTCCAGTCCCAGGCGCTGCAGCATGGACTGCACCGTGATGTGGTCTCCATGCAGCGGCTCGGGCGCACTGGCCTCAGCGAGCACATCGGCGGTTGACCAACGTGTGCGGTCTTGCAGCAGTTCGCGCAATTTCTGGTCACCATCGGGCTTGACGGCCACCGTCGGAATCACCGGAACCCCCAACTCGCGCGAAAGCGCTTCGGGGTCGATGCTGAGCCCGCGGCGCGTGGCCAGATCCACCATGTTCAACGCGATCACGCAGGGCAATCCGAGCCGCCGCACCGCCAGCACCAGGCGCAGATTGCGCCGCAGGTTGCTGGCATCGACCACGCAGACCACCAGGTCGGGGCGCTTTTCGCCGCGGGCGCGACCATACAACACGTCACAGGTCACGCGTTCGTCGGGTGAGCGCGGATGCAGGCTGTAGGCGCCCGGCAGGTCCAGAATACGCAGCGTCCTGCCATTCGGCGCGCGGTATTGGCCTTCCTTGCGCTCGACCGTGACGCCGGCGTAGTTGGCCACTTTCTGCCGGCTGCCGGTCAGGCGGTTGAACAAGGCGGTCTTGCCGCAGTTCGGATTGCCCACCAGCGCGACCAGCGGACCACCACGATGGACGTGGATGACGGATTCGGTGCTCATCGGGGTGTCTTGGTGTTGCGCGATGCGGCGAGAGCTTGTTCGGGCTGTCCCAGCGCGGTGTTCATGGGGCTTTTTTTCGGGGGGCGCACCGGCAGGTCAGCCTGGCCGCTGCGGGCATGACGCCTGGTCAGAGATGTCTGATCGCGACGCAGGCAGCTTCTTCGCGGCGCAGCGCGAAATTGGACACGCCGATACGCACCACCAGTGCGCCGTCTCCCCAGGGGCTGCGCGCCCGCACCGTGGCCGATTCGCCGGGGATGAAACCGATCTCGCTGAGCCAGCGGGCCCAGTCCGGTGAACCCGCGGGCGCATGGATGGCGACCACTTCACAGGGCTGCCCCAGCGCTGCCGTGGCAAGACGATCATTGGCCATCTCCACCGGGGGATGGGCTGGCTGTACGGCGGCGTCCCGCGCTGTGAGATTGGGCTGAAAAAGACGCCAGAGAGCAGAGAGTTTCATGGGCGACGCATCTTAATACGAATTGTTCGCATTATTATGCGCCTGGTCCGCTGGATTTTCTTTGCGCTGGCGCAAACTTTTCTCGCCCTGCAGCAATTGCCGGGCGCTCAGTCGGGCATGTCGTCCAGCGGGTAGACCGGACGGCGTACCCGACTGTGGCCGAAGGCCTTGAGGTCATACGAGGTCAGCCCATCGCCGCTGTCGATGACGATGATCTCGCTGGCCAGCGGTCCGAAAGCGGCCCGGAAGTGCTGCGACGACTTGACCACCAGCACCGCATAGTCCGACGGCTGCAGGCCGGCATGGGTGAAAAACCCGGTATCGAGCACCTGGTGCCGGCTGCCGGCAACGACGATGTCGATGCCCTTGCAGCGCAGTACCGCAGTCGGACCGATGTCCAGCGTGATGCCGCGGCTCATCGGGCCGGTGAAAGTGAAGCGTCCGGCTTGCGTCGACACCACCGTGACATCCACCGTCAAGGGGCGCTGGAACTGCGCGCTGCCCTTGCCGCCCAGCTGCACCGCGACTGTCGCGCCGGGCCCGGCTTCGGTACATGCGTGCAGCGTCTCCGGATCGCAGACCATGCTGTAGGCGACGCGGTCAAACCCGGCCTCGAGCAGCGCTGCGAGCAAGGCCACCGAATCTTCCAGGCCACCACCGCCGGGGTTGTCGGCAGTGTCGGCCACCACGACCGCGCCCCGGCCATGGCGCGCCAGGGCCGCGCAGATCGCCTGGACGCCGTCGCCCAATCCCAGCGGCAGCACGGTCTTTCGTTTGCGGTCCTGCCAGATCTGTTGCACCAGCGATGCCGCGATGGCGCAAGGGTCACGCGCGCCGGCGACTTTGCTGTCGGACACCACCACGACGCTCGGCCCGGCCTGCGCAATATCGGCCCATGGAAACCCGGCATTGATGCCGACGTCGAGCCAAGCCGGGTCCTGCGCCATCAGCGCATCTGCGCGGGCCAGCATTTCCAGCATCGGACCGGGCGCCGTGGTGCGGCCGTGGTCGACCGCATCGATCATCGCGCCGCGCGCGACGGTGCAGCGCGGCGCGATCTCGCCAGCCAGCGTGCGTGCGATCAGGTCCGCGCAGCGTTCTCCGGTGCCAAACTGGTCGATATGCGGATAGGTACGGTACGACACCATCACGGTGGCGCGCTCGGCCATCGCGTCGGTCACGTTGGCATGCAGGTCCAGCGTGACGCCGATCGGCAGGGTGTCGCCGGCAATGGCGCGCAGACGGCGCAGCAATTCGCCTTCACCGTCATCGCAGTGTTCGGCCACCATGGCACCGTGCAGGCACAACAACACGGCGTCGAACGGCCCGTCTTCGCGCAGCGCGGTTTCGATGGCGCCGACGATATGTTCGAAGCAGTGCTGCGTCACCTTGCCCGAGGGTGTGGCGTCGCCGGCGACGCTGTAGACCATGTCCCAGCCGTGGCGTTGGGCCGCGTCGATGAAGGCGCCCATTTCGGTCGCGGTTCCGCGGTAATACGCCGGAATGTCGCTCCCGTAGGTGAGGCTGCGCGCCGCATAGGCCTTCAGATCGGTTGGCAGCGGCGAGAAGGTGTTGGTCTCGTGTTTGAAGACGGCGGTCAGGACGCGGGCCATGCAATTCGCTCCAGAGTTCGAGGGGGTAGGGCAACTGTAGGGCAAGCCCGCGGGTCAGGTGTGTCGCCTATCATGATCGCCGCGCCGTATCCCGCGAAGAACCACAACCGGAGGAAATGATGCCAAGAGACCAGGCCATTGCAGCGGTGGAGCAGTATTTCGACAACGGCGGCTTCGTTGCCGATCTGGCCCGCCGCGTGGCGATACCCACCGAGAGCCAGAATCCGGACCGTGCGCCGGTGCTGGGCCTCTATCTGACAGACGAAATGCAGCCCAGTTTCGAGCGTGCCGGCTTCAGCTGCCGCGTTTTCGAAAACCCGTTGCCGGGCAAAGGGGGCCCGTTCCTGCTGGCCGAACGCATCGAGGACGCCGCCTTGCCCACCGTCCTGTCCTACGGCCATGGCGATGTGATACGCGGCCAGGACGCCAGCTGGCGCGACGGCATCGGCCCGTGGGAACTCAAGCAGCAGGGTGACCGCCTGTACGGGCGCGGCACTGCCGACAACAAGGGCCAGCACACCATCAACCTGGCAGCGGTCGAGGCGGTGCTGGCCACACGCGGCAAACTCGGCTTCAACCTCAAGGTGCTGATCGAGACTGGTGAAGAAGTGGGTTCGCCCGGGCTGCGCGCGTTCTGCGAGCAGCAGTCGGCAGCGCTGGCGGCCGACGTGTTCATCGCATCCGACGGACCACGCCTGCGGCCGGATCAGCCGACGATCTTTCTGGGCTCGCGCGGCGCCGCCAACATGGACCTGGTGGTCGACCTGCGCGAAGGCGGACACCACTCGGGCAACTGGGGCGGGCTGATCGCCAACCCCGGCATCATCCTGGCCCACGCACTGGCGACAATCACCGGCCCCAAGGGCGAGATCCGGGTGCCGGAGTGGCGGCCCGACAGCTTGAGCCCGTCGGTGCGCAAGGCACTAAAAGGGCTGGAGGTCGACGGTGGCGCCGACGGGCCGCAGATCGATGCCGACTGGGGCGAACCCGGCCTGAGCCCGGCCGAGCGCGTGTTCGGCTGGTGCAGCTTCGAGGTGCTCGCTTTTACCTGCGGCAACCCGGACAAACCGGTCAATGCGATTCCGCCCAAGGCCAGCTGCCATTGCCAGCTGCGTTTCGTGGTGGGTGTGGATCCGCTGAACATTGCCGGCGCCTTGCAGCGCCATCTGGACAAGGCCGGTTTCGCCATGGTCAAGGTCATTCCTGCGCGTGATGGTTTTTTTGCCGCCACACGGCTCGACCCGGACCATGCCTGGGTGCGCTGGGCCGCCGCATCGCTGCAGAAAACCAGCGGACAGGCGCCTGCCATCTTGCCGAACCTGGGTGGCTCGCTGCCCAACGACGTGTTCTCCGAGGTGCTGGGCCTGCCGACCGTCTGGATTCCGCATTCATATGCGTCGTGTTGCCAGCACGCGCCGAACGAACACATGCTGGCCTCGGTGGCGCGCGATGCGTTGCGGCTGATGACCGGCGTGGTGTGGGACCTGGGCGAGACCGCCAGCGTGCCGGCGTCGGTCCGCAGACCATCATGAGCGGCGTGCTGGTCCGTGCAGTGCTCGCGTCGGATGCCGCACGTCTGGTCGAGATCTACAACCACTATGTGCTTCATACCGCGATCAGCTTCGAAGAGGCGGCCATCTCTGCGGCCGACATGGCCGTGCGCATCGACAAGGTGCAGCAGCTGAAACTGCCCTGGCTGGTGGCCGAGCGCGATGGCGTATTGTTTGGATACGCCTACGCCGGCTTGTGGCGCGAGCGCCATGCCTACCGGTTTGCCGTCGAGAGCACGGTGTATGTGGCGCACGATGCCGGTGTTCGGGGCATCGGCGCAGCCTTGTACTCGTCGCTGTTCGACATGCTCCGGAAGGCGGGTTACCACACGGTGCTGGGTGTCATTGCATTGCCCAATGCGGCCAGTATTGCCCTGCACGAGAAGTTCGGCATGCGCCAGGTCGCGCACTTCAGGGAAGTTGGTTTCAAGTTCGGAAAATGGCACGACGTGGGGAACTGGCAAGTCGTGTTGTAGGTTCGATGCGGAGTCAGTATTGCCTTTATCCAGGGCATCTCTTTTTTTTTTCGCCTGCCGCAGATCCAGACGGCATATCGACTCAGGCCGCGCGGTGACCACGGTCTTGTTTACTTGCCAAGGTACTGACGAAGGCGGTTGTGGATTCCCTGGCGCGCGGCGGATCGGACCAGGTTGGCAAGGTCCGCTTCGTCCTGCGGACGATTGAGCACCCGGTAGAGTTCGGCCCGGGTGATGTCATCGAGCGCTTCGCTCTTTGCAATGGCTGCTTCAATCGCCTGCCCCCAGTCTTCCTGTGGAGCGAGGGCGCGGGCAAAGTTCATGGCCAAGGCTTGTTGTGCGGTGAACGCGCTGGTGTCCTCCAGGATTTCGCGTGCTTTTTCCGGTCCGACGATCTCGCCGAAGCGGCGCGTTCCAAGCACCAGGCCGAACTTCAAACCAGGCATGCGAAAAATGCTGTCGGGCGCAGCAATGCGCTGCTTGCAGGCGGCGAATAGATCGACTCCAGCGCCAAATACCTTTCCGTGCGCCAGCGCCAGCGTCTGTGCGGGCGAATTGGCGATGGCCTGCAGCAGCAGTTCGATGCGCACGAAGCGCAGCAGCAGGTCGCCTTCGCTCTGGTGCTCGAACTCGCCAAGATCGAATCCCGCGCAAAAGCTCTTGCCTGCGCCGCGAAAAACCAGCAGTCTGGCGCCGGCGGCATGGGCTTCATCGACGCCCTGGATCAGGCAGTCCACCAGCGCCGCGTTCAGGGCATTGAGTTTCTCGGCGCGCTGCAGCGTGAACGTCCAGGTCTTGCCAGTGTTCCGGACTTCGAGTTCGCCGCTCATTGGACTGACCTTCGCGCTGCGCGCTCCGGGGTGAGCGCTTGGGAGCGGCCCGGCGCGCTCACTGGCAACCTCCGCCCTGCGGGCTGCGGTGCGAGCTTGCTTGGGAGCGGCCCGGCGCTGCGCTCATGCTTGGTCCTTTGTCACCGCAGGTGTTGCCGCGCGCATCGGTGTCAGGATCTCGTCGTTGTGTTCGCCCAGCGACGGAGGGCGCATGCGTATGGGTGGCGTCTGGCCGCCCATGCGCACCGGTGATCCAAATGTCCGGGTGACTTCGCCGTTGGGTAGTTCGAGCTCCTGCACCCAGCCCATGTGCGCAACCTGGGGGTCGGCAAGAACCTGGGAGTAGGTGTTGATCGGGGCGCAGGGAACGCCAGCGGCCCTGAACTTCTCAAGCCAGTGCGCAGTGCCGGCTGTTCTGAAGTGTTGTTCGAGGATGACGAGCAACGCATCCTGGTGTTTTGCGCGTGTCGTGGGCGTCGCGAATCGCGCATCCTCGAGCAGGTCCGGCCTGTTGACGACATTGCAAACCAGGCGCCACAGTGCGTTGTTGCCGGCAGCCATGCCGAAGTAGCCGTCCTGGCTCTTGAATACGCGGTACGGCGCGTTTCTGGGATGCGCTGATCCCAGCGGCTTCGGATCGACGCCGCTGCCGAAGTATTCAGAGGTTTGCAGCGCCGCGATTCCCAGTGTGGCGCCAAGCATCGGAATATCCAGATGGGTGCCCATGCCGGTGGTTGCCGCTGTGCGCAATGCAGCCGAGATGGCGAAGGCACCATAAAGGCCGGCCGAAAAATCTGCCAGTGGGACACCACATTTGACCGGCGCGCCGCCGGGTTCGCCGGTGACGCTCATGATGCCACTCATCGCCTGCACCGTCAGATCGAATCCGCCTTCGGACGCTCTCGGGCCGGACTGTCCGTAGGCCGAGATGGAGCAATAGATCAACTTCGGGTTCTCCGCTGCGAGCGCCGTGTATCCAACGCCAAGCCGGTCCATGACACCCGGGCGATTGTTTTCGATGAGAACGTCCGCGCGCAGTGCTAGCTCCTTGAGCAGCTGCAAATCCTCAGCAGACTTGAGATTCAAGGTGATGGACCGCTTGTTCCGGTTCAGCGAGGCAAAGTTCTCGCTGAATCCGTTGTTGATCGGCGGCCAGCTGCGCAGCGTGTCGCCACCGTCCGGGTTCTCGACCTTGATGACATCGGCCCCCATGTCGGCCAGCAACATTGCGCAATACGGACCCGCCGCAACGTTGCACACCTCGATCACCTTGACGCCGTCCAGCGGCAACATCTTGTTCATCCGACATCCTTCGATAAAGTGGCGCTCGAACTACGCGCCTCCCGCCAGTTCCAGCAGCACCGGCTGATGGTCCGACGCCCGTGTCGTCCCATCCACCGCAAGCGAGCGCAGGTTCTGCCGCAGATCGGCACTGACGAATACGAAGTCGCAGCAGATCGGTACCGGCCCATAGCGGCTATCGAACAGCCGGAAGGTCGGATCGTGTGGCTGCTGCGTGCCGTGCAGCAGCGGCCAGGCGTCCAGCAGTTGTGTCGCACCGGCGCTGGCGTTGGCAGACTGGATCAGCGCGTACTCGGGGTCGGCCGTCTCGAAGTTGAAGTCGCCGCACAGGATGGTCCGGGTCGTATGCACCTTGTTCTGGAACGGGCCGCCGGTCTCGTCGTCCAGCGGCGGGTGGGTGGCGTGGCCGCAGGCCTGGCGGTGGATGTCGAGCAGGGCCTGCGCCTGGGCCAAACGCTGCGGCTTGGAATAGAACTCCAGGTGGCTGGTCATGATCCGGATCGGGCCCAGGTCGCTGATCACCGTGGCGGTGGTGCAGATGCGCGGCATGGTGCGCACGCCGCCGTCGGCCGGGTAGGGCAGCGGGTACGACTGGGCCTGGGCCACCGGCAGCCGGGTGGCGATCAGGTTGCCGAACTGCTGGCGCCGGCCATGGCGTCCCATCTCCTGCACCGCGGCGCCGAACAGCACCTCGTAACCCGGCAACAGTGCACGCAGCTTGGCCACCTGGTCGAAGCCGGCGTCGCCGGTCAGGCCGGGATAGTCGATGGC
>JAGPBF010000270.1 GCA_018063505.1 Rhodoferax sp. | reverse complement strand
TTCTTCGCATTTGGTGGCTGCGGTTTGTTCGCAACCGCTTATTACGTGGTGCAGCGAACCTGTCAGGTCCGCCTGTTCGGCGACAAGCTGGCGGCATTCACGTTCTGGGGCTGGCAGGCGTTGATCGTGGCCGCGGCCATTTCCTTGCCGCTGGGCTTCACGCAGGCCAAGGAATACGCTGAACTCGAGTGGCCGATCGACATCCTGATCGCGGTTGTATGGGTGTCTTTTGCCGTGGTCTTCTTCGGCACCATCGGCACACGCAAGGTGCGTCACATCTATGTCGCCAACTGGTTCTTCGGCTCGTTCATCCTGGCGGTGGCGATGTTGCACATCGTCAACAGTGCGGCCATTCCAGCGGGCTGGATGAAGTCGTATTCGGCCTATGCCGGTGTACAGGACGCCATGGTGCAATGGTGGTACGGCCACAATGCCGTGGGCTTCTTTCTGACGGCCGGTTTCCTGGGCATGATGTATTACTTCATTCCCAAGCAGGCCGAGCGTCCGGTCTACAGCTATCGCCTGTCGATCGTGCACTTCTGGGCGCTGATCTTCACCTACATGTGGGCCGGCCCGCACCATCTGCACTACACCGCGCTGCCGGACTGGACCCAGTCGGTAGGCATGGTGTTCTCGCTGATCCTGCTGGCGCCGAGCTGGGGCGGCATGATCAACGGCATCATGACCCTGTCCGGTGCCTGGCACAAGCTGCGTGACGACCCGATCCTGCGCTTCCTGATCGTGTCGCTGTCGTTCTATGGCATGAGCACGTTCGAGGGCCCGATGATGTCGATCAAGACCGTCAATGCGCTCTCCCACTACACCGACTGGACCATCGGTCATGTGCACTCGGGTGCTCTGGGCTGGGTTGGCCTGGTGACGATGGGCAGCATGTACTACCTGATTCCACGCCTGTTCGGCCGCAAGCAGATGCACAGCGTCAAGGCCATCGAGATCCACTTCTGGACCGCCACCATCGGTATCGTCATCTATATCTCTGCGATGTGGATTGCCGGCGTTATGCAGGGCCTGATGTGGCGTGCCATCAACCCGGATGGGACTCTGACCTACACCTTCGTCGAATCGGTCAAGGCAACCTTTCCGTTCTACGTGTTGCGCCTGCTCGGTGGCCTGTTGTACCTGGGCGGCATGCTGGTCATGTTGTGGAACACCTGGAAGACGGCAACCTCCGGCAAGGCCGTCAATGTCGCCATCCCCAACGCCGCAGCGCACGCTTGAGAAAGAGCAACCATGGCTAACAATGATTCCAAGACCACATGGCTCTCGCATGAGCGGATCGAGACCAACAACTTCCTGATGATCGTGCTGATCCTGCTGGTGCTGGCCGTTGGCGGCCTGGTGGAGATCGTGCCGCTGTTCTTCCAGAAGTCGACCACGGAGCCGATCAAGGGGGTCGAGCCCCACACGCCATTGCAGCTCGCCGGGCGCGACATCTATGTGCGTGAGGGCTGCTACAACTGCCACTCGCAGATGATCCGGCCGTTCCGCTCCGAGACCCTGCGCTACGGCCATTATTCGGTCGCCGGCGAGTCGGTCTACGACCATCCCTTTCAATGGGGCAGCAAACGCACCGGCCCTGATCTCGCCCGTGTCGGCGGCAAATACAACGACGAATGGCATCGCATCCATCTGAACAATCCGCGCGATCTGGTGCCGGAGTCGAACATGCCCGCTTACCCCTGGCTGGAGAAGTCAGCCGTAGACGGCGACTCGCTGCCGGCCCATATGCGTGCCCTGCGCACAGTCGGCGTTCCCTATACCGATGCGCAGATTGCCGCGGCCACCGCCGAGGTCAAGGGCAAGACCGAGCTGGACGCGGTCATCGCGTACCTGCAGATGCTTGGTCTGGCACTCAAATAAGTCGGGAGAACTTCATGGATATCAACACACTGCGCTCGATCACCACGGTCGCCGCGCTGGTGGCCTTCCTGGGCATCGTCTGGTGGGCCTGGTCGAAGAATCGCAAGGCCGATTTCGACGAGGCGGCCCGGTTGCCGTTCGAACAGGACTGATGTCGTTTTGCACAAGGAACAAGCATGAGTGATTTCACCAACGGCTTCTGGTCGTTTTATGTGACTGCGGTCACGCTGGTCGGTATCGTCGCCTGCCTGCTGCTGCTGTGGTTCAGCGGCAAGGCCAAGGCGATGACCTCTCACGACAACACCACCGGTCATGTCTGGGACGGCGACCTGCGCGAGATGAACAACCCGCTGCCGCGCTGGTGGGTCTGGCTGTTCATCATCACCGTGGTTTTTGCGCTGGTTTATCTGGTGTTGTATCCAGGCCTGGGAACCTATCCCGGCCGGCTGGGCTGGACGTCTCTCGGACAACATGCGGCAGAAATGAAGAAGGGCGAAGAGGAGGTTGCACCCCTTTACGCGCGTTTTGCCTCGATGGCGACCGAGGACATCGCCAAGGACCCGCAAGCCATGGCCATCGGTGAACGGCTGTTCATGAACAACTGCTCGCAATGCCACGGCTCGGACGCGCGCGGCAGCAAGAGCTTCCCCAACCTGACCGATGGCGACTGGCTGCATGGCGGCGCACCCGAAAAAATCGTCGAAACCATCACCAATGGCCGCATCGGCAACATGCCGGCACTGGGCGCTGCGCTGGGCACCGCCGACGATGTGAAGAACGTGGCCCAGTACGTCCTGAGTCTGTCCGGCAGTCCGCATGACTCGCTCAAGGCGGCACTTGGCAAGTCGAAATTCGGCGTCTGCGCGGCGTGTCACGGCAACGATGGCAAGGGCAATCTGTCGGTCGGTTCGCCCAACCTGACCGACGACATCTGGCTGCACGGTTATGGCGAGGCCGCCATCATCGCGATGATCAACAACGGCAAGGTCAACCAGATGCCGGCCCAGGCTGACAAGTTCAGCGCGCCGCAGATCAAGGTGCTCGCTTCCTACGTCTGGGGCCTGTCGCACAAATCGAACGCGGTCGCCAGCGGCAACTGAACCGGGCACCGCGTACCTTGACTACCCGCAAGCGTCCCTCCGGCAAGGTCATTCCGATCATGGCGTCGACCGACGCAGCGATCGCTGGCGACCCGGAGCTGGTGTCGCTGTACGAGGCGCACCAGAAGATCTACCCGCGCAGCGTCTCCGGCCTGTTCCAGAACTGGCGCTGGGTCATGGTATGGATCACGCAGCTGGTGTTTTACGGTCTGCCCTGGCTCGATTGGGGGCAGCGTCAGGCGGTGTTGTTCGACCTGGGCGCGCGGCGCTTTTACATCTTCAACCTGGTTCTGTATCCGCAGGATTTCATCTATCTCACCGGTATTCTGGTGATATCGGCGCTGTCGCTGTTCCTGTTCACGGCCGTCGCCGGGCGCCTGTGGTGCGGCTACGCCTGCCCACAGACCGTCTACACCGAAATATTCCTGTGGATCGAGAAGAAGTTCGAAGGCGACCGTTCGGCGCGCATGCGCCGCGATGCCGCCAGCATGACGTTCGACAAATTTGCGCGCAAGGGCGGCAAGCATCTGGCCTGGCTGGCGGTCGCCTTCTGGACCGGGTTCACTTTCGTCGGTTATTTCACGCCGATCCATGAACTCGGCCGCGAACTGATCGCGCTGCACATGTCGTCGTGGGAGGTGTTCTGGACCATCTTCTACGGCTTCGCCACGTACGGCAATGCCGGATTCATGCGCGAGCAGGTATGCAAGCACATGTGTCCGTATGCACGTTTCCAGAGCGCGATGTTCGATCGCGATACCTTGATCGTTACCTACGATGAAACACGCGGTGAGCCACGCGGCCCGCGCTCACGCAAAGCCGACCCGCTGCAGCTGAACCTGGGTGCGTGTGTCGATTGCACACTGTGTGTGCAGGTCTGTCCGACGGGCATCGATATCCGTGATGGCCTGCAATACGAATGCATCGGTTGTGGCGCCTGCGCCGACGTCTGCGACACCGTGATGGACAAGATGGGTTACGCACGCGGCCTGGTGAAGTATTCGACACAGAACGCCGTCGAACAGCACTGGGACAGCAAGCAGATCCTGCGCCATGTAGCGCGTCCGCGGGTATTGCTGTATTCGGGCATTCTGCTGGCCATCGTGCTGGCGATGGGTGTCAGCCTGGTGCTGCGCACACCGTTCAAGGTCGACGTGGTGCGTGACCGGGGTTCGCTGGCACGTATCGTTTCGGGCGGCAAGATCGAGAACGTCTACCGGCTGCAGATCATGAATGCGACCGAGTCGGCGCAGAAATACCGCGTCGACGTGTCCGGGCTGCAAGGCATTGCCGTGGCATCCGAGCGTGAATTCGTCGTCGATGCCACCGAGTCGCGCTGGATTGCCGTACGCTTGCAGTTGCCGTACGAAGGTGCTGTGGCGGGGTCGCATCCGATCCGCTTCGACATCAGTGCGCCCGAACATGCCCAGCATGTCCTTGAAAAGTCCGTATTCCTGGTGCCCCGTTGAGGAGTTCTGTTCCATGCCACGCCCTGACCCAATGCCTGCGCAGCCCTGGTGGAAATTCGGTTATGTCTGGATGGTGATCGCCGGGCCCGCCATTGTCGTGGTGGCCGGCTTCATCACCCTGTTCATCGCGTTGAAGTATCCTGAGCAGGTTATCAATGAAGACTACTACCGCAAGGGCCAGGAGATCAACCAGACGCTGGTCAACCCGGCCGCCAGCCTGGCCCCGGCGATGCAGGGACGCAACCATGCGCAGACCGGCGTGGTCGTCGTGCCGCCCCCCACCACAGCGGCCAAGCCCTGAAAGAGGTCAGCGGTGCAACAAGAGCAGCAAGACAGCAGCATGCGGACCCGGCGCCTGATGTGGATCGT
>JAGPBF010000269.1 GCA_018063505.1 Rhodoferax sp. | reverse complement strand
TGGCCTTCAACTGATCCGCGGCATGCATCATCATCATGGCACGCAACTCTGCGAAAGCTCGGGGCTTCTGCTTGCCGCAGACACTGGCGTCGTTGCCCAGAATCCGATCGATGACGCCGGGGTCCAGAATGGGAATATCCATCATCACCGCAAGGCGGGCGATCTCCAGGTCGATTTCCTCGAAGTGCTTGGTCCACCGGTTGGTTTCGTAGCTGGGTGTGTCACTCATGGTTCTCTCCGTTGTGTGTGTGGTGGGGTGGGTGGCGTCGTCGGCGATCTCGATGTCAGTTTGAAATCATCGCAGAAAAACGCTGCCGCGCAGCACGCTCGCCGCCATTTGCCGATCAGGGCTGGTTGACCACGACATAGGTCACGTTGCTGCCCTGGTACTGCGGCTGGTACCAGGTCGACCCGCATTGCATGTAGATCGTGTTGTAGCGGCTGACCTGCACGCAGTTCGTCGGCATCTGGTTCGCATACACGACGCTGCCAACGGCCGCCGCGGTGACGGCCACCGCCGTTGTCACGGCCACCGCCGCCGCCACCGGATGGTCGTATCGGTTGTTGTAGTTGTTGTTGTAGTTGTTATCGACATTCACGTTGACATTGCGGTTGACGTTGACGTTGGTGTTCTGGTTAACGTTGACATTGCGATTGGCATTGACATTCGTATTGGCGTTGACATTGCGGTTCGCACTGGCATTGACGCTCTGGTTCACATTCGCGCCGCGGCTGCCGCCGGCCGCCGCACCGCCGCCGCCGCGCGGGGCGGCGGCGGCGTCAAGCGGAAAGCCGAACGAAAGCAGGGATGCACCGATAAGGGCCACCAGTGCGGGATTCAGGATCGATTTGGACATGATGAGCGGCTCCCTTATTCGGCGATTTTCTTGAACGCAATCTCGGCATCCCCCTTGCCCGGCTGGAAGGTGAAGGCTGCCGGCGTCACCTTGGGATTCAGGTTCCACCGGTAGACGGCGGAATATTCGGGTTGCGCCGGCTTGTCGGTCCGCGTCACGACGATCTGGCAAGGCAGGGGTTTCCCCGAACGCGTGACCCAGACCTGCCAGTCGACTCCGGGCCGACGCAACGCCAGCTGATCACAGACCTTGCCGTTGACGGTGGACGGACCGACATAGCTGGCAGCCGTCAGCGCCCTGATCTGCGCCGAATCCTTGCCGAACTGGAAAAGGTCCTCCATCGGAACCTGCAGTCCGTAGTGCTTCTCCACCGCATGAAGCATGTCCGGAATATTGTCCGGCGCTTCGACGGTGGTATAGAACTTCAGACGGGGCGAGTATTGGGTGAATTTCTTTCCGTTGTAGAAGAACTCCCGCGTCTGACGATCCGTCGAGAGCTTCAGGCGCAAGCCTGTCTGCCCGAACGCCGTCATCTGGCTGGTACCCAGGGTCTTGATCTTCTGGCCGGACTCGTTCACCACATCCAGCGTCAACTGCGCATCGACCTGGAACTTCGGCAGGCTGCGCAGGTGCTCTCCCATCTGTTCCAGCGCCGCCACGACGCGGGGATTGATCGCCGGCTCATCGGCAGCCCAGGCAGCAAGGCTGGCCGGCAGCAGGGCCAGGCACAGCAGTTTGGTTTTCATGGTCATAGGTTCACTCCAAGTCACGGATAAGGTTTCTCTGCACCTGACTGTACGCAGCCCCCTCGGCCCGCACAAGGCCGATCCAGCGTCGGACTGCGGCAGATCAAGGACAGCTGCGCAAACCGTGCGGGAACCTGTGCACGAAAAACCAGGCTCCGCTCACAACCCCAGTGCGCGGGTCTGCCGGCGCTTGTGCCACAGAAGGGCCGACACCACCAGGGCAACCCCCGCTGTGTACCCCATGATGACCGCGCTCACCACCGGCGGCGCATGATTGGCCTCGGCCATCGTCAGCGCGAGCCCCGGGTTTCGCATGGCCACCGCGATGCCGGCCGCCGGGCGAATCTCCGGATCGCGACCGGCCACGAGCGCACCGGTGATCAGCGCCAGAACCGCCATGCCGGCGCCCGCGGCCGTGGGCACCCAGCCAATGCTTGCGACGATGGGCACGATGTCGATCAGCGTCACCACCGAGAACACCGCAACCAGGCCGTTGCCCAAGCGCGCCGCGCCCGGCTCGAGCCACGCGGCAAGGCCTGGCTTCATATAGCGCACGAGCGCGCCCGCCAGCAGCGGAAGAAGCTGCACGACAAACACCTGTCGCCCGATCTGCCCGTAGGTCACCTGAAAGTCCGCCGAAAACAGCGCGTCGAGGATGGCCACGGACAGGGGCACCGTCACCACGGCCAGCGCGACGATGGCAATGTGCAGCGCGGGCGCAAAGTCCCGGTGCGCGCCCGCATCGATGGCCTTGCGCAATGCAAACGGCGCGCCGGGTGAAATGGCCATAAGCAGCAAACCGACGGCAATCGGTCCGCGGAGGTCGAACAATTCCACTGCCACGATGGTCACGACCGGCAACGGCACCACGGCGGCAAACAGCACCGCCAGCAGGATGGTCCGCCGCGTCATGGCCGCGGCCACCTGCGCAGGCCCGAGCATCAACCCGATGGCAAACATGACGGTGAAAAGTGTCGGCAGGGCGATGAATCCGACCCATTGAAGCGGGATTGGAGGGCTCATGCGGGTTCGGTTGGCGTTGAGGGGGAATGGCGCAGAGAAACGATAGCGTAGCAGGCTGCGCGAGCGCAGGCCCAGCGGCAGGCGCACGAAGGGAGTCCAGGCAATACCCACGGTTGGCCCATGCGGCGACAATCCTGCCTGTTCTTGTCAACCCTAGGATCCACACCATGAATAACGTACTTCGCATCGCCACGCTGGCGGCGGCCCTGGCCGGCTCCTCGTCTGTCTGGTCCCAGAACAACGCCGCAGCCGAGGCCGCCAAGGAGCCGGGCGCCGTCGTCACCCCCAGCGGCCTCGTCTACCGCTCGCTCAAGGATGGCACCGGCCCCAGTCCGACGGCGGCCGATACGGTCAAGGTGCACTACCGCGGCACATTCCCGGATGGCCGCGAGTTCGACAGCTCCTACAAGCGCAACGAAGCCATCGAGTTCCCGCTGACCGGCGTCATCAAGTGCTGGACCGAAGGCGTTCAGAAGATGAAGGTTGGCGGCAAGGCCAAGCTGACCTGCCCGCCGTCGATTGCCTATGGCGAGCGCGGCGCCGGCAACGCAGTGCCGCCGAACGCGACGCTGCATTTCGAAGTCGAGCTGCTGGGCATCAAGGGGAAATAAGCCCATCGTGCGCGCCAGGTGAGCGGATGCAGACCACGCTGGCGCACGACCCATTCACAGGGGCACGCGCAGGGCCTTGCTGATCAGCTTCAGGGATTCCGGGCTGTCCCACTCGCGCGCGCCATAGATCTTGTCCAGCACCCGCCCCTGCGCATCGACCAGCACCGTCAGAGGCAAGCGGTCCGCGCCCAGCATGTTCTCCAGGATCAGGCCGTGGTCAATGAAGTGGCTGAAGCTGGTGCGCGTCTTCTGCACGAAGGCCAATGCCGCCTCGGGGTGGTCGTCGGTGGAGATGCCGATCACCGTGAACGCACGCCCACCCTTGTGCCGCGACAGCCGCTCCAACGACCCCATCTCTGCCCGGCACGGGCCACACCAGCTGGCCCAGACGTTGATGATCAGTGGCTTTCCCCGAAAGTCGGACAGCTTGCGGTAGGGCACTGTCAGGCCGGTCATCGTGGCGTCGGGCAGCACGGCGCCAACGGCCACCTCGCCCGGCGTCTTCGCCACGGCCATGGGCGCTGCGGCCGCCAAGCCCACGAGGCACAACCCAGACAAAAAAAGGGCTCTTTTCGAGGCGAGCGCCGTGAACGCCCTGCGAACGGCGGTTTCGGCCGATGACGGCCTGCTTTTTTCGTGGTTTATGGCTCTTCCCAGCATGTAATGGCCGCACGCTGCTATGTTGATTGAATCACTTCGGCGCCAGCGATTGCGCCAGGCTGTGCAGGTTCTGGGGAACGACCCTGATCACGCCGGCGCGAGGGCTGTCGATGTCGGCGATGAAGAAAAACGACGTCGCCACGATGGCCGGAACGGCCAGCAACATGATCCGTTCGCGCGCGAGCTCCCTGGCCCCATAGCCGACCGCCACGCAACCCCCCACCGAAATCAGCATCATCAGGATCCAGGCTGCGGGCGGAATGCGGTTCCACCACGCGGCCTGGGTATAGCCCTGCGAATTCAGGACGTCGTTCATGCCGTTGACCACGAGCGCCATCACGTTCGTCGGGTTCGCCGTAACGGGCGCCAGGATCGCTGCCCACAGCTCGTTCTGCAACTGCGCCGTGCGGGCATTGACTCTCTGTTCTTCCTGGAAATTGCGCGTCGTATAGAACAGGATGCGCTCGTCGGTATAACGGCGCAACAGCGTCCGAACCTTGGCCGCATCGGCAGCGGGCAGAAGGTCGGCCCGCACATATTCGGTGCCGATGGCATTGGCTTCGGCCTCCTCCAGATTCTTGCGCTGGTCGTAGCGACCGATGGCCATCGAGAAGGTGAAGCCGATGATGAGGGCCAGCAAGGTCAGGACTGCGCCCTGCACCACCCGGAAGTCTTCCAGTGCTTCCTTGTCGATCGGCCGGCGCTGACGCAGCATGCCGGAACCGAACCAGGCCGACAGGCCGAGCACGACCAGCGAGAGCAGGAATGTCAGCAAGGGATAGTCGGTGAGGCGGAACATGCGTCGGGATAGGGTTCTTGAACGGGCGTGAGGGCAGCGCGAAACCCATTGTATTTCCGCCACCGGGCCTGCGCAGTTGCCAGGGCCCTCCCTTTCGCTTGCAGCTGCAATGTTTGCAACTACAATCATTGCATGAACG
>JAGPBF010000268.1 GCA_018063505.1 Rhodoferax sp. | reverse complement strand
GACCAGCGCCCTGCGCCTGCACAGTTTCCGCGCCCTGCAACCCGGCCCCCGGCTGATCGTCACCGGCGCCGTTCACGGCAACGAGACCTGCGGCAGCCGCGCCATCGAACGGCTTGTCGGTGAACTCGATCGGGGCGAGCTGGTGCTGGCACGGGGATGCCTGACCTTGCTGCCGATCACCAATCCGTTGGCCTACCGGCGTGGCCAGCGCATGGGGGAGCGCAACCTCAACCGCAATCTCTATCCGAACCCGCTGCCCCAGGATTACGAGGACCATATCGCCAACGTGTTGTGCCCGCTGCTCGCGCAGCACGATGTATTGCTCGACCTGCACTCGTTCCACAGCGCGGGCGAACCATTCGTGATGCTCGGCCCGAAAGACAACACCGACGAGCTCGAGCCGTTTTCCCATGCGGCACAAGAGGAAGCCCTGGCCTTGGCGCTGGGCCCTCGACGCATCGTCGAAGGCTGGTTGCCAACCTACGCCCAGGGCGTGAAAAGCCGCCTGGCGCGCACCAGCGTGGCCGACCGGGCGCGGCTGCTGAGCGTCGACCCGCGGTATGGCGTGGGCACTACCGAGTACATGCGCAGCCAGGGCGGTTACGGCGTCACGCTCGAATGTGGTCAGCATGACGACCCCCAGGCTCCGGAGGTCGCCTGGCGCGCCATCCGAAACACGCTGGCCCGGTTGCAGATGGTCGACGCGGCCGCGCCGATACCGGTTGCCGCGCCACAGATGTTGCGCCTGACGCAGGTCATCGACAAGCTGCACGACGACGACCGCTTCACCCGCGCCTGGTCGAGTTACGACCCGGTCGCCGAGGGCGATGCCGTTGGTGTGCGCCACGACGGCACACCGGTGCTGGCCCAAACCGACGGCTTCATCGTGTTCCCCAATCCCGCCGCGCTGGCGGGCAATGAGTGGTTTTATTTCGCCCAGGCCAGCGCCCGCCTCGGGGCGCCTTGAGTTTCATCGCGTTCGGCCATGCCCGGCCGGCTTCGGGCAACCCGCGCCGCCTTGGCGGCGATGCACGAACCCTGCGTCAAGCTGCGTAAGTCAAGCTGCGTAAAGCTGGGTAAAGCGCGCCAGATGCGATGCTGCGCGCTTGCGCCGTTTGAAGGGCTTGCTGTACATTAATAACCAAACAGTCATTAATTTTCGAACCGTTCCGTGTCTGCCATCCCAGCCCATCCGCCAGTGGCCATCCCGCACAAATCGTCGCGCCGCAAACAGGCGCGGCCGGGAGAACTGTTGACGGCAGCGCTCGACCTGTTCGTCGAGAAGGGTTATGCCGCCACACGGGTCGAGGAAGTTGCCAGACGGGCCGGCGTGTCCAAGGGGACGTTATTTCTGTATTTCGCCAGCAAGGAAGAGTTGTTCAAGGCGGTTGTGCGCGAAAACCTGTCCTTGCGTTTTCCACAGTGGAGCATGTTGCTGGACCAGTTCCCCGGTACCTCGGCAGAATTGCTGCGGTATGCAATGGGGCAATGGTGGTCACTGGTAGGGGACACCAAGGCCTCGGGCATCTCCAAGCTGATGATGAGCGAGGCCAGCAATTTTCCGGAGCTGGCCGCGTTCTATCAAAGTGAGGTCATAGAACCCGGCAACGCGTTGATCCGGCGCATCCTGCAGCGCGGCGTCGAGCGCGGCGAGTTCCGCCCACTGGACCTGCAATACGGGGTGCACACCGTGCTGGCACCGATGCTGTACCTGGTCGTCTGGAAACACTCGTTTGGCGCCTGCATTGCGCAAGGCAGCCCGCTGGTCCCCGAGGCGTATCTGAATGCACAGATCGACATCCTGCTCCATGGCCTGAGTGTGTCCCGGCCCGCCAGGCGCACAGTCACCCAAACGCAATCCCGATGAAACCTCTCTTGAAATGGCTGGTCGTCGCGCTGGTGCTGGCCGCCATCGCGTTCGGTGTCATGCGCGCCTTCGAGCAACGCAAGGCAAAGCAGCAAGCCACTGCGCAAAATGCGGTCCGCGCCGAGTCGGTGGTGGAACTGGTGGCTGCCGACCTGGTTCCGGTCCGCCGGCAGGCGCTGACCCAGGTGCTTGCGGTGTCCGGTTCACTCAAGGCCACCAACACCGCGTTCATCAAGGCCCGTGTCGCCGGCGAACTGCAGGATCTCTCGCTGCGCGAAGGGGACCTGGTCAAGGCGGGCCAGGTCGTCGCACGCGTGGACGCCACCGACGCGCAGGCGCGTTTGCGCCAGGCGCAGCAACAGGCCGAAGCGGCGAAGGCGCAGGTCGACATCGCCAAGCGTACCTACGACAACAACAGCACGCTGGTCGAACAAGGCTTCATCTCCAGATGGGCGCTCGACTCCTCCAGCGCCAGCCTGGCCAGCGCACAGGCCAATTACCGTGCCGCAGTTGCCGGCGTCGACGTGATCGGCAAGCAGTTGCAGGACACGGTGTTGCGGGCCCCCATCAGCGGCGTGATTGCACAGCGGTTGGCGCAGAACGGCGAACGCATTGCCGTCGATGGCCGGGTGCTGGAACTGGTGGACATCAGTCACCTGGAGCTCGAGGCCAGCATGGCGGCGGCAGACTCCCCACTGGTGCGGCTGGGCCAGGCGGCGCAACTGCAGATCGAGGGTTCGGCGACGCCGGTGCGCGCGCAGGTGGTGCGCATCAACCCCACCGTGGTTGCAGGCAGCCGCTCGGTGCTGGTCTATCTGGCACTCGATCCCGTGCCGGGTCTGCGCCAGGGCCTGTTTGCCCAGGGCCCGTTGACCATCGCCAGTACCGACACACTGGCAATACCGGTCAGCGCGGTGCGCACCGACAAGCCCCGCCCCTATGTACAGCTGGTGCGCAACAACAAGGTCGTTCACCTGCCGGTCGAACTGGGCGAGCGCGGCCTGGTCCAGGGGCAATGGATGGTGGCGGTGTCGGGCATCGACGAGGCGACGCCCGTCATTGCCGGCTCGGTCGGGCAATTGCGCGAAGGCACAACGGTCAGGCTTGCATCGGGCGGCGCGTAATCCATGTGGTTTACCCGCGTCAGCCTGCAAAACCCGGTTTTTGCGACCATGGTCATGCTGGCCCTGGTCGTGCTGGGCCTTTTTTCCTACCAGCGCCTGCAGATCGACCAGTTTCCGAACATCGACTTTCCGGTCGTGGTGGTGATCACCGAGTATCCCGGCGCAGGTCCGGAGATCGTCGAGAGTGAGGTCACCAAGAAGGTCGAGGAAGGCGTCAATGCGATCGCCGGCATCAATACGCTGACGTCGCGCAGCTACGAGGGCCAGTCGGTGGTGGTCATCGAGTTCGGCCTGCATATCGACGGACGCAAGGCCGCCGATGACGTGCGCGAGAAGGTGGCCGCGGTCAAGCCGCTGCTGCGCACCGAAGTCAAGGAACCGCGGGTGCTGCGGTTCGACCCGGCCTCGCGCGCCATCTGGTCCATCGCAGTCATGTCCGACACGGCCACCACCAAGGGCCAGACGCCGGTGCGTGCGCCCAGCGCGGTCGAGATGACCAACTGGGCCGAGCAGACGCTCAAGAAGCGGCTGGAAAACGTGCGCGGCGTCGGTTCGGTCAGCGTGGTGGGCGGTACCCAGCGCGAGATCAACCTGTACCTGCAGCCGCGCGCGCTCGAAGCCTACGGACTGACCCCCGACCAGGTGGTGGCCGCCGTGCGCAACGAAAACCAGGATCTGCCGCTGGGCGCGATCCGTTCGCGCGAACAGGAAATTGTGGTCCAGATCGAGGCACGGATCGAGCGTCCCGAAGATTTCGGCAAGATCATCGTCGCGCGGCGCAACGGTACGCCGGTGCGGCTGGACCAGCTGGCCCGCATTGTCGACGGCCCGCAGGAGATCGACAGCCTGGCGCTGTACAACGGCGAACGCACATTGCTGCTGACGGTGCAGAAATCACAGGACGAGAACACCATTGCCGTGGTCGACGGGCTGCAAGCCGCAATCGCGGAGATCGGCAAGCAGCTACCGCCCGGCCTGCGGCTCGAACCCATTCTCGACGGATCGCGCCAGATCCGGGTGTCGGTGGCCAATGTGCGCCAGACGCTCATCGAAGGCGCAATATTGACGGTGCTGATCGTCTTCCTGTTCCTGAACTCCTGGCGCTCGACTGTCATCACCGGGCTGACGCTGCCGATCGCGATCATCGGCACCTTCCTGTTCATGAACATGTTCGGTTTCACGATCAACATGATCACGCTGATGGCGCTCAGCCTGTGCGTGGGTTTGCTGATCGACGACGCCATCGTGGTGCGCGAGAACATCGTGCGCCATGTGCAGATGGGCAAGCGCCCGTTCCAGGCCGCGCTGGACGGCACCCAGGAGATCGGCCTGGCAGTTCTGGCCACGACCCTGTCCATTGTGGCCGTGTTCCTGCCCATCGGCTTCATGGGCGGCATCATCGGAAAGTTCTTCCACGAGTTCGGTCTGACCATCGTGGCCGCGGTGCTGATCTCGATGTTCGTCAGCTTCACGCTCGACCCGATGCTGTCGTCGATCTGGCACGACCCCAGCATCGAAGCCCACGGCAAGCGCCATGCGCCGCGCAGCCTCTATGACAAGACCATCGGACGGATCACCGGTGCCTTCGACCGCGGCACCGACCTGCTGATCGACGGCTACCAGAGCATCCTGCGCTGGTCCTTGCGCCACCGGATCAGCACCCTGCTGATTGCGCTGGCGATATTTGTCGGCAGCGTGTTCATGGTGCCTTTGCTGGGCACCGAGTTCGTGCCGAAATCCGATTTTTCCGAGACCACCCTCGATTTCTATACACCGGTGGGTTCTTCGCTGGAAGTGACCGAGGCCAAGGCGCGCCAGGTCGATGCCATCGTGCGCGCCATGCCCGAGGTTCGCTACACCCTCACCACCATCA